>JBDUXZ010000020.1:0-300000 GCA_039944855.1 Rhodothermales bacterium
AAGGCGGCGGCGACGGCTCGTTCGGTGTGGTCGCCGCGGAGGGCGGCGTCGAGGACGCGTTGGCGGAGGTCGAGCGAGAAGGCGCGCATGAGCGAGGAGTTGGGGTCGCCCCAACTTACATCATCCAGAACCCTGCTCTAGCTAGAGCACGACCAACCGATCGTTCCTCGCCATTGCACGGGAGGCGGTCTACATCGTGCGCTTCACCGACCGATGCCTTGAACGGGCACCCTCCACTTCACACCCTTACTCCTGTGCTCGCTGGACACTACGCCACCGCCCTCATCGCCCAACAGCGCATCAAGACGAGTGCGATCCTGTACTTCCTGATTGCGTGTCAATTCCCTGACTTTCTTTGGCTCGGCTTCCACTATCTCGGGCTCGAGCATACGGAGCCTACCGATGCCTTTGCGATGACCCTCGACACGATGCACGTCGAGATGATGTACAGCCATGACGTGCTGCCCACGTTGTTGTGGATGGCCGTGGTCGCGGGCATAGGCATAGCGATCTACCGCAACTGGAAGGTGGGCGCGGTGGGGGCAGGACTGCTCGGTGTGCACGCCGTTGCGGATTACTTCGTCGGCTTCCCTCACGGCGTGTTCGGCCCCGATTCGCCGCGAATCGGCTTCGGGCTGTACGAGACGGCACCCTATGTAGCCGTCACGCTAGAGCTCCTATTCACAGTCGCCGTCCTCGTCTGGTTTTTCCGAACGGATGCGCGCGCTGGAATCGCGTATGCAAGGACGTCCCTGGTCCTGTTTGCGGCCGTGTTCGGAGGCGGGATCGCGTTCATGTACCTCGTTGCGTCCACGACACTCGCCGAACTCCTCGGTCTCGGCGCCGTCGACGTGGGCTTCGGCACGGCGGTCCCCACGTTGATCCTGACGTACGCGGCCATGACCTTCGCCCTGTCGAAAGCCATGCGCGCGAGGAGAAGCACGGACCCACCCGCACACACGTAGCAGCCTCGAACACGTCGAAAAGAAGTCGAGGCCGATTCAGCGCGCCATCGACTGTACGCGCCGCAGGGTACCGCTCAGCCCTCGTCATGGAGGTCGGCGGTGAGGCTGTCGAGCGGGGCGTCGTGCTCCTCCTGAAATAGCACGAAGGGCACGCCGTCAGCGACCTGTCGTAGCGGCCGATGCTTCTCAATCACGTCGGCGTAGGTCTCGTAGCAGGCGAGCGCGGTTTCGGCCTGCTCGCGGTCGGCGTCGGTGAACGGCACGACGGCGCCGAGGTCGGCGCGCGGTACGCCGCGCAGCTTCATCGGGGCGTCCTCGATCTCGCCTTCGACGAGCGTGAAGAACGCGAGCCGGCGCGGGCTCCGCCCGGCGAGTTCGTCGCACACCGCGCAGTACGCCCGCTTCACGACGGCGTGCGTCACGAGGTGGTCCGGGTGCCCGCTGATGCCGTGATGCGCGTACGTCACCACGACGTCGGGCAGCACGGCCTCGATCTTCCGCTCGATGATGTGTTCGAGGTCGCGCGGGTCAAGCCCGGCGAGGCCGCCGTCGGGGAAGTCGAGGACGGTGAGCTCGATGCCGAGCACGTCGGCGACGCATTCCATCTCCTCCTCCCGCCGCGCGCCCATTTCGTCCACCGAAAGGCCGAGGTCGTGCCGGACCTTCGTCGCGCCCCCTTTCGTCAGCGTGAGGAGGTGGACGTCGTGCCCCTCGCGGACCTGCCGGGCGATGGCAGGCGCGGGTCCGAAGGACTCGTCGTCGGGATGGGGGAAGATGTAGAGAATCGTCATGGGAAGAGAGGACGGGCGAAGGAAGGGAAGAGCGAAGAGAAGGAAGAGCGGAGGAGGATCGAGCACCGACCGACGCGCCTGACCTCTTCCGCTCTTTCGGTCTTCCACGCCTCCGTCCTATCCCGGTTCGTCGGCGGCCGTCACGATCTCGTGGAAGACGGCTCGGCCGGTCCGCAGCATCCGCCGGACGTAGGGGTGGCAGAGCTTGCAGTTCTCCCCGAACGCCGCGTGCTCCTGCAGCTCCGTGACGGTCTCCGAGCCCGTTGCGTCGGCGACGGTCTTGAGTTCGGCGAACGTCACGCCGAAGCAGTAGCACCGGTCGATGTGGACGGCCATGCGGCGGCGCTAGTTGGTGGCGCGGAGGAAGGCGATGTGGCTGGGCACGACGCCGACGCCGAACCCGCGCGTCCGCGTACCGTCCGGGGCGAAAACTCCGACGCGGCCTCGGGCGGTGAACGGCGCGTCAGGATGGAGGTACGCCACGTAGAGCGCGCCGTTGATGCCGTCGTACGCGACGGCGTTGATCCCCTCGCCTATCATATTGAGCGTGGCTTCGAGCCGGTTGCGGTCCGTGTCGAACCGGTAGACCAGGCCGCCTTCGGCGTAGGCCGCGACGAGAAGGGCGGCCTCCGGCGAATAGTCGGCGTCCTGCCCCACGCTCGCCGTCCCGACCGGCGTCGGGAAGTCCACGCGAGCGACCTCGTCTCCGTTGGCGCCGTTGAGTACGACGATCGCGCCATTCGTCTGCCCCGTCGGGTTGCCCTCCGTGTCGAACGTCGTCGCACCCGTGCAGACGGCAACGATCTCGCGCTGCGCGTCGGCGAAGAGGAAGCGCGGCCCGTCGCACCCGACGTCGATGCGCTCGATCTCCTCGAAGGTATCGGCGTCGAGGACGGTCACGGTGCGACCCGCGCCGAAGTCGAAGTTGGCAACATAGAGCCGGTTGCCGACGAGCGCGAGGCCGTCGGGGTTACCGCCGAGCGTGACGCGCTCCCCCGCCGTCCCCTCCGCGAGGTCGAGCGCGACGACGCCGCCGTCGCTGAACCCCTCATCGAAGAGGGAGGTGACGAACGCGCGGTCGCCGTCGAACACGAAGTAGCGAGGGTTCGCGACATCGTACTGCCCGACCCGCTCCAACGTCTCGGCGTCGAGCACGTCGACGCCGGTGAGCGTCGCGAGGTAGAGCCGCCCGGCGTGGACAGCGATGCTCTGCACGAAGCGGTCGTTGAACGCCTCCCGCGCCCGATCCGTGGCGGGGTCATACACCGTGAGCCCGCCGTCGTCCGCGCCGAACGCCCCCTGCTCGGCGATGAACACGCCGTCCGTGAATGGGAGCGGACCCGGATCGGTCGTGGAGTCGCAGGCGGTGAGGAGAAGCGGGAGGCAGAGCAGGAGCGCGAAGCGTCGCATGGGGCGTCGTTTAGAAGGAGAGGTGGAGGCGGAGGCGGGCGTGGCGTGGCGGCATCGGGTAGCCGCGCACGACTTCGATCTCGGCGTCGAGCGCGTTCTCAACGGCGAGCGCGAGCGCGGCGGCGAACTGCGGGAAGCGGTGGTGGAGGCGGATCTGGCCGTCGAGCGTGAACGTGGCGGGCAGGTCGAGGCTGCCGTCGGAGCGGACGGGACGGGCACTCGTGAACCGCCCACCGGCATCGAGCCGGAGCTTGGTCGCCGAGCCGAGCGCGAGCGCGGCATCGGCGTGGAGCTTGAATTGATGCCGCGGGACGTAGCGGAGCTGGTGGCCCCACGTCGTCGAGCCCGGCCGCGAGCGGTCGCGGGCGTCGGTGAGCGTGTAGATCAGCCCGCCGCCGAGCACCGTGCGGCCGAGCCGAACGCCCGCCCGCCGGGCCGAGGCTTCGAGCCCGAGCGTGCGCGTCCGGCTGAGATTTTTGGGCGCGTAAAAACCACCCGCCGCTGGCTGCCACACGATCTGATCGCGGAGCCGCGACGCGAAGACGCTCACTTCAGCGCTCGCTCCGCCGCGCTCGACAGCCGCGCCGAGGTCGGCGGTCCATCCGCGTTCGGGGCGGAGGTCGGGGTCGCCGCCGGGCTGCCAGAAGCGGTCGTTGAAGGTGGGGGCGCGGAAGGCGAGACCGGCGCTCGCCTTGAGCCACAGCGGCCACGCGGCGACGGGTTGTGCGTTCACGCCGAGGCGCGGGCTGAGGGCAGCGAGCATCCGCTCGGCCCCGCCGGAGCGGAGGTAGACGTCGGCGCGGAGCGCTGGGTAAAGGAGGATGCGCCCGAGATCGCCCGTCGCGTGGACGAACGCCCCGAGCCGCGTCTCGCGCGCGTCGTCGCGCAGGTTCGGGTGCGACGCCGTCCCGACGCCGCCCGTCACCCCGCCCGCGACGACCCACGCCGGATGCACGAGCGCCCGCGCCTCGATCTCGCCCGAGCCGAGCCACGTTCGCCCCGTGTCGTCGAGCCCGAGTGCGGCGTTACGGTAGCGGAGCGACGCGCGCTGCACGAGGCCGCCCGCTCGGAGCGCGACGGGGCCGAGCCGCGAGGCCACGTCGCCCCACACGCGGAGGTGCCGGTCCCACTGCCGCTCGTCCTGCGACGCGCTGCCGACGCTGCCGGGCAGCCCGCGCTCGGCAGCGCCCACCCACGCCCCGACCTGCCCCCGCGTCGGGCCGTCCGGCGCGAGTTCGACACGAGCGTAGACGGAGTGGAGCACGCGGTCCGCGCCATCGCGGCGAGCCGTTGCCCCGTCGAGCCCGGCGTTCGGATCGAAGAAGGTGAAGTCGCCCTCGGATGTCTGCGTTTCAGCAGCGACGAGGGCGGAGACCGCCCCGCGCGTCCCGGCGGCGAGGCCGCTGAACGACCGCTCGCCCCACGCCCCGGCCATGCTCGCGAGCGTCAGCCGGTCCCGGCCGGGCCGCGCCGTGCGGAGGTCGATCACGCCGCCGACACCATCCGTCCCGTAGAGCGCCGAGCCCGCGCCGTGGAGGATCTCGACGCGCTCCAGCAGCACCGTCGGCAGCAGCCCCACATCGAGTTGGCCGAGCTGCGGATCCGCGATGCGGTGGCCGTCGAGGAGGACGAGCGTCTGGCTCGCACCCGTGCCGCGGAGGGAGAGGCTGGCCAGGCCGCCCGCCCCGTAGCGCCGGACGAAGACGGCCGAGCGTGCGTCAAGCAGGTCCGCCACGGACGAGGCCCCGACCGCTTCCACCGCCTCCGCGTCGAGCACGGTGACGCGCGCCGGGGCGAGCGCTACTGCCGTCTCCGCCCGCGTCGCGACGACACTGACGGCGGGCAGCGTGGTGTCTGCCGGGACGGAGTCCGCACGCTGCGCCGCGACGAGCGGGGTGGCGAGCAGGCTTAGAAAAAGGAGAGCGAGGAGGCGCACGAAAAAACCCGAACCTCAAAAGAGAGGGTCGGGTCGCCGGGCCGGCGGGATACGAGATCGCCGGGCGCGCTCGCAGCGCGCAGCACCTGACCCTCTGATCCCGGAGGTCGCTGGTGAGGACGCGCTCGGG
Source organism: Rhodothermales bacterium (assembly GCA_039944855.1). Taxonomy (NCBI): domain Bacteria; kingdom Pseudomonadati; phylum Rhodothermota; class Rhodothermia; order Rhodothermales; species Rhodothermales bacterium. Next base: position 5,233 of record JBDUXZ010000020.1, read on the forward strand.
CAGGTCTCCTGGCTCGCGGCGTGGAGGCGCTGCGGGAAGCAGCGGGCCTCGGTCCTCCGGCTCGGCCCGGGCCTTCCCCTCCGGCTCGCGGAAATCGCGGGTGGAAAGTGGCCCGGTGCCTCGGCACCGTCGGACGCGCCGCCTACAGTTGCGGGTACAGCTCCAGCTTCGCGCGGGCACGCCGCGCCGACTGGATTCCCTTTTCATCTGCGCCCGCACCGAAGCGATGCGCAGAACCTGAGGCGTATGGGAAAGAGCGAGCCCGAAGATAAGGCCGTCCATGCGCAGGACCAATCCCCGCGAGCGCCTCCGCTACAAAACCTAACATCCTATTGCCCCCTCATCGATCAACCGTTCGTGGATGAGAACACCCCGAAGCGTACCTTGACATCGCAGCAACACCCTCTGCCGCACTGGATCTCATTCGGTGCCCGCCCCACACTCCGCTGTCGTATCGCATGGACCGCCGCATCTTCATCGTCGAAGACCACTCGTTCGTCCGGGAGATGCAGGCTCGGCTCATCAACCTCCAGCCTGGCATGACGGTGTGCGGCACGGCCGAGAGCATCGAGGCTGCCCTCGCCGACCTCGCGGCCCTTCCCGACGGCGCCGACCTCGTCATCCTCGACCTCTCGCTCTTCGAGACCTCGGGGTTCGACCTCCTCGCCACGATCCGAGAGCGCTGGCCAAATCTGCCCTGCGTCGTGCATTCCGGCAAGCCCGCCATCGAGTTCGAAGCGGCGGCGCTCGAGGCAGGAGCGGTCGGGTACGTGGAAAAGGGGGACGCCATCTCGTTGCTCCACATCATCCGAACCACCCTCGATATCTCAGAATCCCTATGACAGCCGACCTCTCCCGGGAGCGCATCATCGCGCGCAACCACGTGACTGTCAGCGGGCGAGGCGCACAGCCCATCCTGTTCGCCCATGGGTTCGGGTGCGACCAGACCATGTGGCGCTTCGTAGCGCCGGCGTTCGAAGACGACTATCGCGTCGTCCTCTTCGACTACGTCGGCGCGGGCCGCTCCGACCTCAAGGCCTACGATGCCCATCGCTACAGCCATCTCGAGGGGTACGCCCGGGACGTCCTCGACATCTGCGAGGCCCTCGACCTGCGGGACGTCATCTTCGTCGGGCACTCGGTGAGCAGCATGATCGGGGTGCTCGCCGCGCGCAAGGCCCCGGAGCGGTTCGCCCGCCTCATCCTCGTCGGCCCCTCGCCGCACTACCTCAACGACGGGGACTACCTGGGCGGCTTCGAGCGGGCCGATCTGGAGGGGCTCTTCGACCTCATGGACAAGAACTACATCGGCTGGGCGAACTTCCTCGCACCTGTCGTGATGAAAAACGACGAGCGGCCCGAACTGACGGAGGAGCTTCAAGAGAGTTTCTGCTCGACCGACCCCGTGATCGCGCGGCGCTTCGCCGAAGCCACGTTCTTCGCCGACAACCGGGCCGACCTCCCCGGCGTGACCGTGCCCTCCCTCGTCCTCCAGTGCACCGACGATGCGATCGCGCCTGACGCGGTGGGCACGTACGTCCACCACCACATCCCCGGCAGCGCGTTCCACCACCTCGCTGCGACGGGCCACTGCCCCCACATGAGCCATCCGGACGAGACGACCGAGGCCATCCAGGCCTACCTCTCGTCGTCGCCCGCCGCCGCGTAAACCCGACCGCGCGCCCCGATGGCTAAAGCAGGCGCTACCGACCTCCTCCACACGGCGCCGTGCGGCTTCCTCGCCGTCGCCGACGACGGCAGGATCCTCTACGCGAACGTGACCCTCCTCGGGCTCGTCGAGGCCGATGCCCTGTCGGGGCAGCACGTCGATGCGATCCTGACCCCCGGGGCTCGCATCTTCTACCAGACCCACGTCTTCCCCCTCCTCAAGCTGCGCAACCGGGTGGAGGAGGTCTACCTCTCGCTGCGCACCCGCTCCGGCGACGACGTGCCCGTCCTCCTCAACGCCGTCCGCGGTATACGCGACGGGCACCCCGTCAACGACGCCGTCGTGGTCCCGATGCGGCGGCGCAACCAGTTCGAGTCCGAGCTCCTGCAGGCGAAGCACGTCGCCGAGGAGGCCAACCGGGCGCGGGCGCGGTTCCTCTCGATCCTCTCGCACGACCTCCGCGCCCCGCTCAGCGCCATCAACATGGCAGCGACGATCCTTCAAAGCGGGGCCGTCGGGCCCGTCAACGAGATCCAATCTCACGATCTCCGGCGCATCGAAGACGCGAGCAGCTACGTGCTGCGGCTGGTCACGGACTTGCTCAACTTCGCCCGGATGGAAGCGGGCCGTATCGACGTCCGCCTCCGCCCTATCGCCCTGTCCGACGTGCTGGACCGCACGCTCGGCGTGGTGGAGCCCCTCGCATCGGGTGCCGGGCTCACGTACGACGCGGACCTCCACGACCCGGCGTGCGAGATCCTCGCCGATCCCGAACGGCTCCAGCAGGTGCTCCTCAACCTCCTGACGAACGCCGTAAAGTTCACCGACGGGGGGGGCCGCATCACGCTGGCGTCCGAGCGCGTCGGCTCCACCGTCCGCCTGCACGTCCGCGATACCGGGCACGGGATCCCCCCGGACGCGATCGACCGCATTTTCGACCCCTTCGTGCAGCTCGACCGCCCCGACGCGAGCGGGCCGCGCGAGGGCGCCGGGCTCGGGCTCGCCATCAGCCGCGAACTCACGCACGCCATGAAGGGCGAGCTCACCGTGGCGAGCGTATTGGGCGCAGGGACCTCGTTCACGGTGGCCCTCCCCCTGGTCTCACCCGAAGGATGAACGCGCGGAGCGAGACGGCGCCGGGCAGCGTTACAACGTCACCGACTCACCGCGCGCCGGGATCACGACATCGCCGAAGCTCGGAGCCATTGCAGATTTGAGCTTCTCCTGCCGCTCGGGGTCGCCGTGGACGAGGAAGACGGTCTGGAGCCGGTCGCGGCTCTGGGCGCCGAGGAAGTCGAGGAGGCCGGGCTCGTCGGCGTGCGCGGAGAAGTAGTTGAGCACGGCGACCTCGGCCTTGAGCCGGTGCGGCTGGCCGAAGATCTTGACCTCCTCCCGCCGTTCGACGATCCGCTTGCCGAGTGTGTGCTCGGCTTGATAGCCGACGATCATCACCGTGCTGCGCGGGTCTTCGACGTTGTTGCGGAGGTGGTGGAGGATGCGCCCGTGCTCGGCCATCCCGCTCGCCGAGATGATGACCATCGGGACGCGCATGCCGTTGAGCGCCTTCGAGCGCTGGACGTCGCGGACGTATTCGAGCCGCTCGAAGCCGAACGGGTCGGGGTCGGTCAGGATGTAGTCGAGGAGCTTGCGGTCGTAGCACTCGGGATGCGTTTGGAAGACGCCGGTGACGTTAACCGCGAGCGGGCTATCGACGAAGACAGGGATGCGCGGAATCCGCTCCTCGTTCCACAACTGGTCGAGGGCGTAGACGAGCTCCTGCGTCCGGCCGACGGCGAAGGCGGGGATGATGACCTTGCCGCCACGCGCCGCCGTCCGGCTGACGACGTCGGCCAGGGCGTCCTTCGCCTTGCCCGCTGGCTCGTGCGTCTTTCCACCGTACGTCGACTCCGTGATCAGCCAGTCGCAGTCGAGCATCGGCTGCGGATCGCGGAGGATCGGGCGGCCGGGGTTGCCGACGTCGCCGGTGAAGCCGAGCCGTTTCTGCCGACTGCCCTCGGTGACGGTGAGCGTCATCGTCGCCGAGCCGAGGATGTGGCCGGCGTCGCGGTACTCGACCTCGCAGCCGGGGACGGGCTCGAACGGCGCGCGGTAGCCGACGCCGACGAAGAGGTTCAACACGCCCTCGGCGTCGTCTTTCGTGTAGAGCGGCTGCACGGCGGGCTCGCCCTTTTTGCGGAACCGCTTGTTGAAGAAGGCGGCGTCGCTCTCCTGGATGTGCGCGCTGTCCATCAGCATCAGCGCGCAGAGGTCGTAGGTCGCGTGCGTGGCGAAGATGCGCCCCCGGAAGCCGGCTTTGTAGAGTCCCGGCAGCATCCCCGAGTGGTCGATGTGGGCGTGGGAGAGGAGGACGGCGTCGATCTCCCGGGCCTCGGCGGGGAAGGTGCCGTTGATCTCTTTGGCCTCCGCACGACGGCCCTGGAACAGCCCGCAGTCGAGGAGCAGCTTCTCCCCACTGTCGAGCTCGACGAGGTGCATGGAGCCGGTGACGGTGCGGGCGGCGCCCCAGAAGGTGAGCTTCATCGGATGCGGGGGTCGAGGAATAGTAGACACGACACGTCGCGTCTGCGGGATTCAGGGGACGAGCGTCAATCTACACGCCCGGCCCGAAACGCAGCGCGCCCGCTCCACCGAGGCGGAACGGGCGCGGACGGTGCGCACGCGGTCTAGTTACGGCCTGATGCGCCGGGCGAGGCGCTCGGCGCGGTCGGTGGGGCTCTCCTCTACCTCGGCGTCGGGTAGGTCGAGGCGGGCGGCGGCGGCCTCGGGGTTCCGCTGCGCGAGCTCGAACGTCTCCGTCGTCACGATGGCTTCGAGGTTCTGGACGCGCTGCGTGAGCCGCTTGCGGTCGGCCTTCGCGCTCTCGAGTTCGTGGATCACCTCCTGGAGGAGCTGCTGCTGCTCGGAGGAGGGCGCGGCACGGGACGCGCCGCTGGCCCAGTTGCGCGACGCTTGCACGATGGCCCACGCGAGGATGGCGACGATGGCGACGAGAAAGGGACCCATGATCGGTGTCGGTAGTGACGGGGCTGGCTCTCATGATAACCCGGAAGGCCACACGCGTGGTACGCCTACTCGACCCAGAGCGTTTTTGCGTTGACGAACTCGCGGATGCCGAGGCCGGATAGCTCGCGCCCGTACCCGCTGTCTTTCACCCCGCCGAACGGGAGGTGCGGGTGGCTCTTCACGAGCTGGTTGACGAACGCGCAGCCGCACTCCAGCCGCCGGGCGACGGCCTCGCCCTTCGCCCGGACCTCGGTGAAGACGGCCCCGCCGAGTCCGAAGTGGGTGTCATTCGCGAGGTCCACGGCCTCGTCGAGATCGGCGGCGACGATGACGGAGGCGACGGGCCCGAAGATTTCTTCCTCGAACGCGACGGTCCCGCGCTGCACGTTCCCGAGCACGGTCGGGGCGTAGTAGAAGCCAGCCCGGTCCAGCTTCTTGCCGCCGGTGAGGATCTCGGCACCGTCCGCCACGGCGCGCTCGACCTGATCGTGGACCTCGTCGCGGAGGTCCTCCCGTGCCATCGGCCCGACATCGGTGCCGTCGTCCATCGGGTTGCCGACGGCGAGGCTCTCGAAGGCGCGGACGAACCGCTCGGTGAAGGCCTCGGCGACGGACGCCTCGACGATGAACCGCTTGGCGGCGATGCACGACTGCCCGTTGTTCTGCACGCGGGCGTTCACCCCAATCTCGACGGCGCGGTCGAGGTCGGCGTCGGCGAGGACGAGGAACGGGTCGGAGCCGCCGAGTTCGAGCACGGTCGGCTTGAGGTGCTGCCCGGCGGCGGCGGCGATCGCGCGGCCGGCCGCTTCGCTGCCCGTCAGCGTCACGCCGCGCACGCGAGCGTCGGCGATCACGTCCTCGAACCGGTCGTGCGGAACGAGGAGGTTCTGGAAGACGCCCGCGCCGAAGCCAGCCTCGCGGAAGAGGTCTTCCATCGCGTGCGCGCAGCTCTGCACGTTCGAGGCGTGCTTGAGGATGCCGACGTTGCCCGCCATCACGTTCGGCGCGGCGAAGCGGAAGGCCTGCCACAGCGGGAAATTCCACGGCATCACCGCGAGGATCAGCCCGAGTGGCTGATACGCGATCACGCTCTTCGTCGCCTCCGTCTCCACGGGTTCGTCGGCGAGTTGGGCCTCGGCGTGCTCGGCGTAGTAGCGGCAGACCCACGCGCACTTCTGCGCCTCGGCGACAGCCTGCGCGAGCGGCTTCCCCATCTCCCGCGTCATCAGTTCGCCCAACGACTGCTTCCGCTCATCGAGCAGGTCGGCGACGCGGTTCATCATCCGGGCGCGCTCGGCGAACGACGCGGCGCGATGGCGGGGGAACGTGTCAGCGGCGCGCTGGAGAATGGATTCGGTCTCCGTTTCGGAGTGGTAGGGGTAGGTGGCGAGCGTCTCGCCGGTGGCGGGATTGACGCTGGTCGCGGAGGTGGACATGAGGGGGGCGGAGTGAAATCAGAGAGGAGAGGGAGCGGCGCCTTGCGTCCGATGCCGGAAACGGAGACATTGGAGCGGCTTTCCGTCGACGAACCGTGGCACTACCCGAACCAACTCCAACTGACACGAGCGAGCGGGGCATCTTGCTCCGCCTCCGCACCATCATCGCCGCCGTGCGTGCTCGGCTCCGCGCGCTCCAGCACCGTGTCGTCCGCTCGGGCCGCCCCGCGCCGCCGCCCGACATAGCGCAGGAAGTCATGGACGCCGTGACCGCCGCGCGGCAGGCGCAGATCGAGGCGTTCGTCGGCAGGCCCATCGGCGACCTCGCGCTCTACGACCGCGCGCTCCGGCACCGCTCCGTCCTGCGCGGGCAGCCCAACAGCCACCTCCAGAGCAACGAGCGGCTAGAGTTCCTCGGCGACGCCGTGCTCGGCGTCGTCATCGCCGAGCGGCTCTACGTCGACTTCGCCGACCGCGACGAGGGCTTCCTCACGCGGACGCGCGCCAAGCTCGTCAACGGGCCCATCCTCGCCCGCTACGCCGACGCGCTCGGCCTCGGCCCGCTCCTCCTCCTCAGCCCGAACATGGCGCAGGGCGAGGGCCGGCAGAACCCTACGGTCCTCGCCGACGCCTTCGAAGCCATCCTCGGGGCGCTCTACCTCGACCTCGGCTTCGACGCCGCCCGCTCCTTCGTCTTCGACCTCATCGACGAGCACCTCGACCTCGACGAGATCGCCGAGCAGCGGAACAACTTCAAGAGCCTGCTGCTGGAGTACGTGCAGGCGCGGGGGCAGCCGCAGCCCGCTTACCACGTCGTCGCCGAGGAAGGGCCGAGCCACGAGCGCGAGTTCACGATCGAGGTCCGCGTCGAGAAGCGGAGGCTCGGATCGGGCCACGCGCGGTCGAAGAAACAGGCCGAGCAGCAGGCCGCCTGCGAGGCGCTCGACCGCCTCCGAGAAGAAGAGCGAGAGGCCGCCGACGCGGCGAAACAATAGCCCCGGCGTTTGGTTCGGCTCGATGGGGCCCGCGGGCCCCGCCGACCGACGCCCTCCCCCCGACCCTGGACCGCCGCTATGCAAGTCGTCCCCGACGCCCTCGCCCTCCGCCACCCGGACCGCTTCGAGCGCCGCCACAACGGCCCCGCGCCCGATGGCGTCGAGGCCATGCTCGACGCGCTCGGGCTGGACTCGCTCGACGCGCTCGCCACGGCCGCCGTGCCGGACAGCATCCGCACCGACCGGCCGCTCGACCTCCCCGCCCCGCTCACCGAGGCGCAGTTGCTGGAGCGCGCCCGCACGCTCGCCGAGCGGAACAGCGTCTACCGCTCGTACCTCGGGATGGGCTACCACGACACGATCACGCCGCCGGTCATCCTGCGCAACGTGTTCGAGAATCCGGGCTGGTACACGCAGTACACGCCGTATCAGGCCGAGATCGCGCAGGGCCGGCTCGAAGCCCTGCTCAACTTCCAGACCGCCGTCGCCGACCTCACCGGGCTGCCGATCGCGAACGCCTCGCTCCTCGACGAAGGCACGGCCGCCGCCGAGGCGATGAGCATGTTCTTCGGGCAAGCGCGCGGGAAGAAGACGCGGTTCTTCGTCGCCGAGAGCTGTCACCCGCAGACGATCGCCGTGGTGCAGGGCCGCGCCGAGCCGATCGGCGTCGAGGTCGTCGTCGGCGACCCGGCGGACTTCGCGTTCGGTGACGACGTATTCGGCGCCCTCCTGCAGTACCCGACGACGGAGGGCGCGGTCGAGGATTACGCCGACTTCTGCGCTGCCGCGCACGACGCCGGGGCGTACGTCGCCGTCGCCACCGACCTGCTCGCCCTCACCCTCCTCACTCCGCCCGGCGAGTTCGGCGCGGACGTGGCCGTAGGCAACTCGCAGCGCTTCGGGGTGCCGCTCGGCTATGGCGGCCCGCACGCCGCGTTCTTCGCCACGACCGACGAGTTCAAGCGGAAGATCCCCGGCCGCATCATCGGCGTCTCCGTCGATGCGAACGGCGACACCGCGCTGCGGATGGCGTTGCAGACGCGCGAGCAGCACATCCGCCGCGAGAAGGCGACCTCGAACATCTGCACGGCGCAGGTGCTCCTCGCCGTCATCGCGTCGATGTACGCGGTTTACCACGGGCCGGAGGGACTGAAAGCGATTGCCGAGCGCGTCCACGGCTTCACCAAGCTCCTCTCCCGCGGCCTCCGCCGAATCAGCCATGAGGTCGTCCACGACGACTTCTTCGACACGCTCCGCGTCCGCCCCGCCGCTGGCTTCAAGTCCGCCGACATCGCCAAGCGCGCCGCCCACGAGTTCGGCATAAACCTCCGCGCCTTCGGCGACGGCACGCTCGGCATCGCCCTCGATGAGACCGTCGGGATCGACGACGTGAACGACCTGCTGATGGCGTTCTCCGGTACCGCCGCACCCGGCTTCACGGCCGACGAACTCGTGGGCGAGATGGAATCGGGGTACGACGGCGCGCTCGCCCGGACGAGCGACTTCATGACGCACCCGAACTTCCACCGCTACCGGAGCGAGACGCAGATGCTCCGCTACCTCAAGAAGCTGGAGAACCGGGACCTCTCGCTCGCGCACTCGATGATCCCGCTCGGGAGCTGCACGATGAAGCTCAACGCGACGGCCGAGATGATCCCCGTCACGTTCCGCGGCTTCTCGAAGCTACACCCGTTCGCGCCCCTCGCGCAGGCCGCGGGCTACCACGAGATGATGGACGAGCTGCGTGAGTGGCTCAAAGAGATCACCGGCTTCTCCGACGTGAGTTTGCAGCCCAACAGCGGCGCGCAGGGCGAGCTCGCCGGGCTCATGACGATCCGCGCCTACCACCTCCACCGCGGCGACACCGACCGGACGGTCTGCCTCATCCCGTCGTCGGCGCACGGCACGAACCCCGCGAGCGCGGTGATGGCCGGGATGGACGTCGTCGTCGTCAAGTCCGACGAGAAGGGGAACGTGGATATGGACGACCTCCGCGCGAAGGCCGAGCAGCACGCTGACCGCCTCGCCGCGCTGATGATCACGTACCCGAGCACGCACGGCGTCTTCGAGCGGACGATCCGCGAGATCGCCGAGCACGTCCACGCGAATGGCGGGCTCGTCTACATGGACGGCGCGAACATGAACGCCCAGGTCGGGCTGTGCCGGCCGGGCGAGTTCGGGATGGACGTGTGCCACCTCAACCTGCACAAGACGTTCTCGATTCCGCACGGCGGCGGCGGGCCGGGGATGGGGCCGATCTGCGTCAACGACACGCTCGCCCCGTTCCTCCCGGCGCACCCCGTCGTGGACGGCGTCGGTGGGCAGGAAGGTATCGCGCCGATCTCGGCCGCACCCTACGGCAGCGCGTCGATCCTGCTGATCTCGTGGGCGTATATCGCGATGATGGGCGGCCCCGGGCTGACGCGGGCGACGGCGCTCGCCATCCTCAACGCCAACTACATGGCGAAGCGGCTCGAAGGGCATTACGACGTCCTCTTCCGCGGCCCCGTGGGCTACGTCGCCCACGAGTTCATCCTCGACCTCCGCCCGTTCTCCGACGCGGGCATCACCGCCGAGGACGTGGCGAAGCGGCTCATCGACTACGGCTTCCACGCCCCGACGATGAGTTGGCCCGTCGCCGGCACGCTGATGATCGAGCCGACCGAGAGCGAAGCGCAGGACGAGCTCGACCGGTTCTGCGAGGCGATGATCGCGATCCGCTCCGAGATTCAAGAGATCGAACTCGGCGTTGTCGACGTGGAGCAGAGCGCGCTCCGCCACGCCCCGCACACCGCCGCCGTCGTCACCGCTGACGAGTGGGACCGGCCGTACTCGCGGCAGCAGGCGGCGTACCCAGCGGCGTGGACGCGCGAGGCGAAGTTCTGGCCCGCCGTCGGCCGCGTGGACAACGCATGGGGCGACCGCAACCTCGTCTGCTCCTGCCCGCCCATCGAGGAGTATCAGTAAAGCGCAGGGTATCGAACCGACGTAGGGGCGCAGCGTGCTGCGCCCCTACTGTTTTGCCGTCAGCGCGTCTCGCGGTAGAGCGCTTCGAACACGTCGATGAAAGGCTGTCCGAGCGCGTCCGAGAACTCGCCGAGCCATCGCTGGATGTAGTTCACGTCTACCTCGTCCGCTTTGAGCAGCACGCTGCGCGCATCCTCGATGTCGCGCGGCGACGACCTTGTGGATCAGCAGATCCTCCCGCGAGGCGAAGCGCACGTCGGTGCCCGCGATGTCTACGTGCCGCGCGCCGCAGCGCCTCCTGCTCGTAGCCGGAAAAGGAAAAGATGACGTCCACGCGGATACGCGAGTCCGAGTCTTCGCAGAGCAGTACGAGCGTTTCCTCAACGAACGCCGTGTCCACGAGCGCCTGGAAACCGACGCCCGTGAGGGCGGCGAGGACGTCCGGGAGCCGGTCTGGCGCGGCCCCAATCGTCACGCCGATGTCTTGCGTGACACGCGGCTCGCCGTAGAGCAGCACGGCTTGTCCTCCGATCACCCTGTAGGGCAGGCCGACCGCTCCAAACGCCTCAGCGAGGCGGCTCAGGAGGTGGTCGAAGGTTGAAGGCATTGGCGGTTCGGAGGTCGGCCTCTATGCCTCGCAGCGAGGGCGACGGCCACACGCCGAGGGCGAGCGCTTCCTGATAGAGCGCCTCTACGATACGCCGGTTATGCTCGAAGTCCGGCGGGGTCTGGCGGATGCGCTCGCGCTCGAATGCGGCGACGCGCGCGAAGTCGGGGCGAAGCATAGCGGTGCTACGCTCGCCAAGAGAACTGGGTCCACCGACCTGTCGGGAGGGTGTCGTGTCATTCTACGGCGACCGAGGCGAAAGCGGGCGCGCCTGTACCGTCCGCAATGGGAGCCTCGTCTCACCGTGCCAGCCCCCTCTGGTTGGTCACACATGCCGCGCTGCTCCAGGCGTGGATGAGACTCAATAGGAGTCCGGTAGCGAGACTCGACCGACTCAGCTAAGCTATCCGGCGACGAATTGTTGATCGCGGCGCGTGACGCCTCATGGCTCAAAGCAGAGCCTGTAGCTTATGCTTTGGAAGCGATACACTTGCGACGGGGAGCAGGTCGGACCCTTGTGAATTCACCTAGTGCTTTACCTGAGCCGATCGGTGATAAGTCCCTCTGGGCAGCAGGCGGGGATTCCCCCCAACATAACGCACTCCCACCCCCCACTCCGGAGGGTTGACAAGTGGCTCACGAGAGCATAGTATGCGGCCCGACGTAACGCCGCAACTGCTGATTGATCCCGCGTCGGCGTCACACTCAAAAGACGACGCCGTCCTCATGATATCCGGTTCGCGCTGTGTGGTACGATTACTGATCCACATGTCGTCGCCCCTCGTATCCTGACTGCGCTCAGGCTCAACTCGGCGCAGAAGATTTCCGTTTATGAACACCTCCGCCCCCAACTCACGAACCGCTCTTCGCCCCGCCGTCGTGCGGGGGCTCGGCGGTGTCGTCATTGCGGTGCTCGTCGCGCTCGCTCCGGTCGCCGCCGCGCAGGACACCCCTGCGCCAACGGTCCCCGTCCCGTCCACGAGCGAGGCCCCGGCCGACTCGGCGGACACCGACGCCGAGCAGCGCCTCATCCCGCAGTCCTACGGCATCACCGGGCTCGTTGTGGACGAGACGCGCACGACGATCGGCCGCGACTTTTACGACACGTTCTACGAGGCGTGGACGTCGCCCGAGGGCTCGGTCAACTACACCGTCGTCGTAGAGGAGCAACCCGTCCCGGGGCGGGGGACGCGCGTGCTCGTCCGCCTCAACGATGAGGTCGCCTTTGACACGCGGTTGCAGCCGGGCTACGATCGCATCCGGGAAGCCGCGCTCGCCGCCGTAGGTTATACCCGCCGCGCGCTCTCCTCGGCCGCCCCGCTCTCGCGCGGACTCTAGACCGGCCTAACTCTCAACCTCCGTCCCGATGTTACGCTCGCTCGCTCTCGCCCTCGTGGCGCTCGCTTTCACGGCCCGCCCCGCCGCCGCCCAAGAGTTCGTCTACCAGCCGACGAATCCTGCGTTCGGCGGCTCGTACCTCAACTACTCGTGGCTCCTCAGCTCGGCGCAGGCGCAGAACCTGTACCAGAACCAGAGCAGCAGCCGCTTCCAGCGCGACCCCCTCGCCGACTTCGAGCAGAGCCTCCAGCGCCAGATCCTCAGCCAGCTCTCGCGCGAGATCGTCTCCGACCGCTTCGGCGGGATCGACTTCACGCAGGAGGGGCGCTTCGACCTCGGCGACTTCATCATCGAGATCACGCCGGGGCTCAACGGGCTCAACGTTAGCATCTTCAACGTGCTCACGGGCGACGAATCGGTGGTCACGGTCCCGAATCCGTAGCGCCCTTCTCTTCCGTCGCAAATTTTTTTGCTTTGCGTGAGCGATGCCGGTGCCGTTTTACGCATTGCCTATTGCACCCCTTTAACCAGCCTGCATGTCGCGTTTCGTTTCTCCTTTCGCGCTCCTGTTCCTGAGCCTCATCGCGCTCGGCCTGGGCGGCTGCGCGAACTATCTCGCCCCGTTCGAAACCCAGCCCGTGCGGCCTAGCGTCCAGAGCCCGCAGAACGACGAGTTGCGTGCGCTCCCGCGCCCGGCCGACAAAGTCGTCGTGGCCGTCTACCGGTTCCGCGATCAGACGGGGCAGTACAAACCGACGAATGGCGGCTCGTCGTTCTCGACGGCGGTGACGCAGGGCGCGACATCGATCCTCATCCGCTCCCTCGAAGAGTCGGGCTGGTTCATCCCGATTGAGCGCGAGGGCCTCTCGAACCTGCTCAACGAGCGGCAGATCATCCAGACCACGCGCATCCAGAACAGCGCCGCCGACGCGCCGCCTCCTGCCCTCCCGCCGCTCCTCTTCGCCGGCGTGCTGATCGAGGGCGGCATCATCGGCTACGACACGAACGTGATGACGGGCGGCCTCGGCGCGCGCTACCTCGGGATGGGCGCCTCGGGCAAGTTCCGGCAGGACCAGGTGACGGTCTACCTCCGCGCCGTTTCGACGCAGACCGGCCGCGTGCTCAAGACCGTCCACACGACGAAGACGATCCTCTCGCAGCAGCTCGACGGGAGCCTCTTCCGCTTCGTCGATACGAACAAGATTCTAGAGACCGAGGCCGGCTACACCTTCAACGAGCCGAGCGTCGTCGCCGTCACGTCGGCCATCGAAGAGGCGGTGATCGGGCTCGTGATCGAGGGCGTGCGGGACAACCTGTGGACGCTCGTCGATCCGGCTCAATTGACCGAGCAGGAGTTCCGAGCCTACGACGAGCGGGTGAACAACGCTTTCCGCGCCTACGACGCACGGGTGGCCGACAGCGGTCGGCGCGATGCGTTCGGCCGCTCGCTCACGTCATCGAACGGTCGAATCGCGGTGGGTGTGTCGGGCGGGGCGCAGCGCGCCAACAGCGACTTTGCCGACCCGCTCGTGCGACCCGCTGCCGGGCTCGACGTACGCTATGCTCTAACCCCACGTTTCAGCCTCGGCGCGAGTGTATCGGGAGGGGGCGTGGCCGCCGATCGAGCGTTCAGCCGGCTGGGTGCTGGGGCCGAGGCGGCGGCTCGCTACACCGTACTTCCTAACAGTTTTTTAACGCCGTTCCTGACGGTCGGCGCAGGCGCGCTTTTCCTGTTCGACTCCGACGTGGACGTGGACCGATCCGTCCTCCCAACCGTGAGCGCGAGCGGCGGGTTCGAGCTAGCGGTCGCGCCCGACGTGGGACTCACGATCGCCCTAAACCAGTCCTATGCGCTCATTGACGCCATCGACGACATTGAGCGCGGGACCGTCAACGACAACGTGTGGAGCCTCCGCACAGGGGCCACATTCTACTTTCGCTAACAGATTCACGAGGCGCACTCTCGACTGCGCCAAAACTCAGCTTCGGATGCGCCAAAAGCTACAGCCATGTAACCGCTTCCACGAGTAAATTATCGGCGAGTGCTCGCGGTACGATCTGCGATACTCACCGAACACAAAACGGCACCGAAGGGACCGTCTCGTTTGCAGACGAGACATGAGGAACCCCCCGGCGCCGCGGGTACCTCCGGGTAGGGAGGCACTGACAGCATATCCTACCCTTCTGGTACCTCTCTGGGTTCCTCACCCCATCTCCGCCGAGCGGCGGGCATGGATCTATAACCCAACCTTTCACTAACCTCTTAGAGGTACCACACATGAAGAAGCTCCTTCTTCTCGCAGCCTTCGGGCTGTTCGCGAGCCCCGCGTTCGCGCAAACCAACATCAGCAGTGACGTTGACCAAAGCGGTCCTTCCGATAACCAAGCTCAGGTTGACCAGGCTGGTACGAACCTGAGCAGCGATATCGATCAGACCAGTGCAGCTCCTGTGAGCGGGCAGCCCGACAAAGACTTGGTGGCCGATGTCGATCAGGACGGTACTGACTTGACGAGCGACATTGATCAGGTCGGAGCCGGTGGAGCGTTCGCCAAGGTTGACCAAGATGGTAATCTTGATTGGGCCCGCATTGACCAGAATGCTTCTTACTATGTAGACCAGCAGGCCCGAATCTTCCAGACTGGAAACGGAGCCGCGTTGAACAGAGCGGACATTGAGCAGCAGGGTTGGGGCGGCAACCAGATCGCTCGCATCGACCAGATCGGCGAAGACAACGACGCCCGAATCGACCAGGCTCACTTCGGCGTTACCTCGACCGTTGATCAGGACGGTATTTCTCACTTCGCGCGCGTTGAGGCAAATGCCCTCGCCGGTGAGCGCCCTAGCTTTGGCAACCGTGTGCAGTCCACTCAGAGTGTTGAGCAGACTGGTTCGGATGGCATCGGGCATTCCGCTCGTCAGCGCATGGGTGTCGGTGGTACGGATATGGACGGCGGTAACAGCATGCGGATTCGCCAGCTCCTCGGTGACGACAACGATGCTCGTCAGGACATGACGGCTACCGGTGCTGCGGTTGACAAGAACAACACGCAGATCATCGATCAGCTTGGGGGCACGGGTAACTACGCCTTCCAGTCGACTGCAGGTAATGGTGGTCCCTACGAAGGGAACTTCGCACGTGTCGTGCAGGACACGTGCACTGATTGCTCTGCAACGCAGCGGCAGTTTGGCTCGTTCAACGACGCTCGCACTGACCAGTCCGGCAGCAATCACGTCGCCAACGTGACGCAAAGTCAGTAAGAATGTTGGATTGGAGGCTGGGGGTGCTCCGGCACCCCCAGCCCATTTTTTCTCGCGCTGCGCTCTTTACCCCCGCCAGAGCAAGAGCGCCATCACCGAGGCAATGCGAATTACTCTCTTAGCTATAGCTATGCTGTGGCTGTGCGGTACGGCGGTCGCACAGAGCAGTGCTACTGTTTCCCAGACCGGGAACAGCAACGAAGCTACAACCACGCAGACCAACCCGAACGGCCACACCGTCGAGGCCTCCACCACACAGCACGGTGCGGGCAACACGGCAACGCAAACGCAGACGATCGCCGACCGCTTCGACGGCCCCGTCCAACTCAACGCCACGATCCAGCAGCAGCTTGGCGGTAACACCGCCACCCAAGTTCAGACGTTTGATGCAGGCGCGTCGAGCACGACGATGCACGCCGCCGTGACCCAGCAGGGCTCCGGCACGGCGTCGCAAACCCAATCTTTCAACGGCTTCCTCACGGTCAGCGACATCGGCGCCGTCATCGTGCAGGAGAGCGGCACCGGCAACAGCGCCACGCAGACGCAGGCCGGAGCCGGCTTCTTCTTTGTAAACACGGCGCTCTCCGCCGAGATCATACAGCGCGGCACCGGCGGCAACACCGCGACGCAGACGCAGCACGCACTGAGCGGCGCGTCGAACACGGTGCTGAACGCGAACATCGAGCAAACCGGGAGCGGCAACACCGCCTCCCAATCCCAGGCCGGCCTCGCCCTCTTCGGAGAAGCCGAGGTGATGGGATCGATCACGCAAGACGGCGTCGGCAACCTCGCCACGCAGGTGCAGGTGGGCGGCGTCAGCGTGTCGGCCACGGTCTTTCAGGACGGCGCGACGAACCAGTCGTACCAGACCCAGGTCGGCAGCGAGTTGAGCAGCATCGTGTCGCAAGTCGGCGATCTGAACCTGTCGGTCGTGACGCAGACGGGCAGCGGCCACGAGGCCGTCGTCACGCAAAACGGATCAAATAACAGGGCCACGATTACACAGAGCAACTGAATCCTACCCCCCGTCGCTGCTTGCGGTCGCTGCGCTCCCGGCTGCGCGCGACTGTCCCCCTCGTCGAGGGGGACAGCCCCGTGAAGCCTGAGCGCGTCAGGGACGGAGTCCCGGAGCGCGATGCGAACGGGGCGGGGGGTCCGAAAGCGAACCGGCCGCTCTGAAAGTATCAAACCTCCAAGTCCATGCGCACGCTCCTGATCGCCCTCGCCCTTTCGGTCGCGCCCACGCTCGCTGCCCACGCGCAGGATAGCGAGCAGGACGTGACGACGCTGATCGTGCAGGAAGCGGTCACGCAGGGTACAACTGCGAACCCGCTCGCGACGGATGAGGCGTTTGACGCCATCGCGGACTTCGGGCTGCTGAGCGAGGAAGGGCAGGCCCTCGCCGGGTTCTCGCTCGGTGCGCAGGGCAACCTCGCCCTCGTGCGGCAGGCCGCGTTCGACGACCTCCTCGGTGCCGGCAACGACAACGATGCCTCTATCGGGCAGGATGGGGACGGCAACCTCGCCGTGCTCCTCCAGCAGGGCGACGACAACTTCACGTCGACGCTTCAGATCGGCAGTGGGAACGTGATCGGCGTCCGGCTCCGCGGTGTGGGCAACCAGCTCGGCACGCAAGCCACGCCGGGCGTGCTGCAAGCGGGTGCAGATAACCTCTACCTCCTCGACTACACCGGCGATGGCCAGACGATCGCGCCCACGGCGCAGATCGGCGACGGCAATCAGGTCGTGCAGATCGGTGAGATCGACGTGCCTTTCGGCGTCGAGCAGCGGGGCGACGGGATGCGGATGATCATCCGCCACAACGGGGCGCAGTGATGTCCGGCCGTATCGTCCCTATCCTCTGCTTGATCGCGGCGGGCCTCCTGACGCTCCCCGTGGTCGTCTCCGCCTTCAACCGTGTGACCTCTGTGACCCGTCCCGCCTGGATCGAAGTCGTGCGCGAGGGCGATGCGCTGCTGATCCGCAGCCTCTTCGATTCATCCCGCGACACGCCGAAAGGACTCCGCTACCAGCTCGACGTGAGCAAGCGGGGCACCTCAGGCACCTCGACGACGCGGCAGGGGGGGGCGTTCGAGCCGACGCTCTACCGGACGGACACCCTCTCCACTGTCCGTGTCGGCGTGCAGGCGGGCGACACGGTCACAGCCCGGCTCGAAGTCGCGAGCCCCAACGGCCTGCTGGCCGAAGCCAATTTTCGCGAAATCATACGCTGACGCGGGATGGCGCAGCGGCTTTCTGTGGATATTTTCGCGGCCTAGTGCACCAGGGAGTCGCCCTCCTCTGCACCACTACGCTGTCCCTCCCCTGACTTCGACCCGCCCTCATGCTTCGTCGTTTCGCCGCTGCCCTCTTCGTTCTCCTCCCCCTGCTCGTCATCGTCGGCTGCGAGAATGAGCTACTCGAACCCGATCTCCGCGGCGCCATCGAAGGGCAGGTCTTCGACTTCGACACACGGGAACCGCTGAGCGGCGTGAACATCACGACGAACCCGCCGACCGGCTCCCTCATCACCGACGAAGAGGGGCGCTTCCGTCTCGACGACCTCCCCACGGGCAACTACTCGGTGGCGGGGCGGCGCAGCGGGTACGACGCGAACTCGATCACCGTCTCGGTGCTCGACGGGGAGACCCGGACGGCGATCCTCCTCCTCGAGCAAGAGACAGAGGAAGACACCACCTCGAACGGCGCGCGCTTCGACGCCTCCGTACTCAACTTCTCGAACCAATCCCGCCAAGACAGCTCGTTCGTCGTCGTCGAATACCGGGCGCGCAACACGGGCGGGACGCCGATCTCAGCGTACGAGATTTATTTCCAGCTCCTCACGACGGGCCAGACCTACTTCGAGGAGGTCAGCGGGACGAACCTCGGCGTCGGGCAGTCCGACATCGGTGAGTTCGAGCAGTACGTGGGGCGTGACACCGTCATCGCGGTCGAGATCAGCGATGTCTTTTTCGACGGGCAGTAGACCGCCGGGCCGGGACGCTGCAGGGGCTTGCCGGTCGGGAGCGGCAGCCCCCGTCCCTTATGCGCGCGTCGCGGCGAGCACGTCCTCGAGCTCTTTCGGCTTCGGCAGCGTAACCTCGTCGCCGGCGATCGTCGTTTCGAGGTAGAACCGAGCGAAGGCGGCGCGCTCGTCGTCCGAAGCGTCGGCCTCGTCGAAGGCGGCGGAGAACTCGTCCCAGTGCGCCTGCGCTACCTTGCCGGCGACGTAGTGGGCGAACAGCAGGGGCATCGCGGAAGCGGACCGAACGGCGAGAGTCGACATGGTGGTGGAGGGCTTCGAGGGAAGAGGGACGGTGGTGCGGGTCCTCATTCAACTCTTGTGCCAACGGCCCTACCTGCCCCTGGTCGCCGGGAATGGCCGATTTCTCGTCGGGCTCGGGTTCCATAACCCCCCGACTGATTGAACGATTATTCCCTCCGCGTAAGCTTATTAGCTTTGGGCTCGCTTCTCACCCGTTCTATTCTCGACCTCCGGCCCCATGAACGCTCTCGTCACGGACCTCACGGAGCTCCCCCGCCTCTTCCACTACAACGCGTGGGCGAATGCCCGCCTCGTCGACGCGCTCCGCCCTGCGAGTGACCGCGCGCTCGCAATTGCCGCGCACGGATTCACGGCCGAGCGCATCTGGCTGATGCGGTTGCGCGGCGAGACGACAGACGGGGACTCGATCTGGCCCGAGCTTTCCGTGCGCGCCTGCGCGAGCCTCGCCGCCCGCAACGCCTCGGCGCTCGCCGCCTATATCGAGGGGCTCGACAAGCCCGACCTCACGCGGAAGGTCCGCTACCGCAACAGCAAAGGCGTAGCGTACGCGACGGCTGCAGGCGACGTGCTGCGCCACCTCCTCCTCCACAGCGCGTACCACCGGGGCCAGGCCGCCGCTGCCCTGCGCGAGGACGGTGCCGAGCCGCCCGTGACGGACTTTATCGTTTTCGTCCGCGAAAGACACGAAGCGCACCCGAGCACGTCGAGTGAGGGGCAGAGTGCGCCGTCAACGCCGCGCGTGCCGTGAGCGTTTGGCTCACGCCAGCACGATCTCTTTGCGCAGCCGGGCCACCGGCACGCCGAGCTGCTCGCGGTACTTCGTCACGGTGCGGCGAGCGATCTGGAAGCCGCGGTCTTCGAGCATCGTCGCGATCTTCTGGTCCGAGAGCGGCTTCTCCTTGTCCTCGTCGGCGATGATCCGCTCGATGATGGCCTTGACCTCTTTGTTCGAGACCTCTTCGCCGCTGTCCGTCGTGAGGCCCTCGGAGAAGAAGTACTTCAGCTCGTAGACGCCCCACTCGGTCTGGACGTACTTGCCGTTGACCACGCGCGAGATCGTCGAGATGTCCATGTGGATCTTCTCGGCGACGTCCTTGAGGATCATCGGCTTGAGGTTGCCCTCGCCGCCGAGGAAGAACTCCTCCTGTAGCTCGATGATCGCGCCCATCACCTTGATCATCGTCGCGCGGCGCTGGTTGATCGAGTTGATGAACCACCGGGCCGACTCCATTCGGTTCTTGAGGAACTGCTTAGTGTCGGACACCTTGCCGTTGACCCCGCTCTTGGTGACGCCGTTTCGCTTCTTGGCGGAGAGGTCGTTCCACATCTGCTTGTAGTGGCGGTTGATCCGCAGCTCGGGCGCATTCCGCCCGTTGAGCATGATGATGAACTCGCCGTCGACGTATTCCACAGTGAAGTCCGGCGTGACGTAGTTCGTGCTCGCGGCGAACTCCCCCTCGCCCGGCTTCGGGTCGAGGCCCTGGATGATGTCGAACGCCTCTTTGAGCTCCTCCTCGCAGAGGTTCAGCTTGCGCATGATCGTGTCGAAGTGCTTCATCGTGAACGCCTTGTACGTCTCGCGGAGCACGTCGATGGCGTTCTCGCGGCCGTCGACCTCGTCGGGCATGGCTTCGAGCTGGACGAGGAGGCACTCGCGGAGGTCGCGGCTGGCGATGCCGACGGGGTCGAGCCGCTGGAGGCGGAGGAGGACCTCCTCGACGTCGTCCTCGGTCAGCATCAGTCCCTGGCTGAACATGATGTCGTCGACGATCGAATCGATGGGCCGGCGGAGGTAGCCGTCTTCGTCGATCGAACCGATGATCTGCTCGGCGATGACGTCCTGCGTCTCGTCGAAGTCGAGCATCCCGATCTGGTCGCGGAGATACTCGACCATCGAGGACTTGTACGGCATCGGGATCTCGCGCTGCTCCTCCTCGGCGGAGTGGTCCACGCGAGCTTTGTAGCCGTAGAGGTCGTCGGGGCTGTTGATGAACTCGTCCCAGTCGAACTCATCGTCGGAGTCTCCCTCGGGCTCGCGGTCGGAGTCCTCGGCCTGCGTCGGCTCGTCGGCCTCGTTCTGCCCGACCTCCTCTTCCTCGTCCTCGCCCTCTTCGAGGAGCGGGTTGATCTCCATCTCCTCCTTGATCCGCTGCTCGAGCTCGAGCGTGGGGAGCTGCAGCAGCTTGATGTACTGGATCTGCTGCGGCGAGAGCTTCTGCTGGAGGGATTGCTTTTGCTGGAGGTTGAGCATGGCGGGTGGGGCAGGTCAAAGGGCGAGCCGTGGGCGGGCTCAGGTGGCGAAGAGGACTGCGGCGCGTTCGATGCACGCGGCGCGAAAGGCGTCGTACCACTCCGCGCCATACTTGCGCGTGAGCGGGTCGCGGAGGAAGTCGTAGAGTTGGACGCCGGCTCGGCGGCCCTGCGTGACGGCAGGCGCGCAGAGGTCGATCTGCTCGTAGTTCAGCACGTCGGTCCCGCCGATCTCCTCGATGCGGATCGGGAAGAGGTGGCAGGAGATGGGTTTCTCGAAGTCGAGCCGGCCGGCGTGGTACGCCTGCTGCAGCGCGCACTTGGCGACGGGCCGCTTCGCGTCGCCCTCATAGACGACGAAGACGCACTCACGCCCTTCGACGCACGCCGTGCCGTAGCGGCCGGGCCCCTCCTCCACCCACACCCCTTCCTTTTCTATCACGCGCCGCGCTTCGGGCCGGAGGGCAGAGGCAACGACGGGGAGGGCGCGCTCGAGCTCGGAGCGCTCGTCCGGTTCGAGCGGCGCGCCGCGGTCGCCGTGGACGCAGCACGCGCCGAGGCACCGGCCGAGGTGGCAGGCGAACGGCGCGTCGAGGACGGCGTCGGAGACGAGTATTTCGTTGATAGCAAACATAGTACCAATAGACTACGGTCTGAGCCCGACCGTGTCAATGGTATCGGGGAGAGGGCCGGGGTTTTTAAACAGAATCGGGCTGTAAATGTTAGCGTTCATCATTTTGTGCTTCGGGGCATGTGAGGAGGTCAGAATCGCCGCTCCGTCATTTCACGGACGCCTCGCCAATTCCGCACACGCCACCACGGATTCGGGACCGCGCCGGCCTCCCGTGACGCGGGGCTGTCAGCCGACGGACGTACTTTGAGCCGTTCACGCCGCCGCCGCCAGCCCCGCCTCGACCATGAAGGACCGTTCCGTCGTTTCCGCTCAACCTGCGCGGGCGGAGGAGGACTTCGAGAAGAAGCTCCGCCCCCAGTCGCTCGACGAGTTCGTCGGGCAGCAGAAGATCAAAGACAACCTCCGCGTCTTCATCACCGCCGCCCTCCAGCGCGGCGAGTCGCTCGACCACGTGATGCTCTCCGGCCCGCCCGGCCTCGGGAAAACCACCTTGGCAGCGATCATCGCTGAGGAAATGGGCGCGGCTTTCAAGACGACGAGCGGCCCGGCCCTCGACAAGCCCGCGAGCATCGCCGGCATCCTCACGAACCTCGACGAGGGCGACGTCCTCTTCATCGACGAGATCCACCGGCTGAGCCCGATCATCGAGGAGTACCTCTACTCCGCGATGGAGGACTACGCCATCGACATCCTCATCGACTCCGGCCCGTCGGCGCGGAGCGTGCGGATCTCGCTCCCGCCGTTCACGCTTGTCGGCGCGACGACGCGGAAGGGGCTCCTCACCGCCCCGCTCCGCGCCCGCTTCGGGATCGACTTCCGCTACGACTACTACACGGCCGACCTCCTGCGGAAGATCATCCTCCGCTCGGCCGACATTGTGAACGTCGAGATCGAGGAGGACGGAGCGCACGAGATCGCCCGCCGCAGCCGGGGCACGCCGCGCATCGCGAACCGCCTGCTCCGCCGCGCCCGCGACTTCGCCGAGGTGGAAGGCGAGGGCCGGATCACGCGGGCGCTCGCCGACTACGCACTCAACGCGCTCGACGTGGACGAAGCCGGGCTCGACGAGATGGACAGCCGCATCCTCCTCTCCCTCATGGAGAAGTTCGAAGGCGGCCCCGTCGGCGTCTCGACCCTCGCCGTCGCCGTGAGCGAGGACCCGGGCACGATCGAAGAGGTCTACGAGCCGTACCTCATCCAGGAGGGGTTCATGGCCCGGACACCGCGCGGGCGCATCGCTACGCCGCGCGCCTACGACCACTTCGACATCCGCCCCCCGATGAAGCCCGGCGACCTCTTCCCTGAACGCTGACGGAGCGGAGTCCCAAAAACTGAAGCGCCCCGGCTCGTCTTGAGCCGGGGCGCTTTTTCGTTCGAGATGAAACGGCGCTCAGATCTTTTTGCGGAGGTTCTGGCGCGCCTCGCCGACTTTCTGCTTGGCCTTGCCTTTGGCCTCGTCGACTTGGCCTTCGGCGTGCGTCGACTTGTCGTCGGTGATGTCGCCCCAAGCCTGTTTCGCTTTGCCTTTGGCTTCGTCCATCATGCCTTCGCCCTTTTGCTGGGCGGGAGATTTCTTGTCTGCCATGAGAGGTCCTCGTGAGATGTGCGAGTGGGAAGGGAGCAGCCCCACGGAAGGGACTGTGCGTCGTATATGTCCCATCTTCCCCTTGGTCCCCGTCGCCGAACGAATTCACGATCGGCCGTCGCGGGATTCGAGGAAGTCCTTCCGCAGCGTCCGCGTGACGCGGTCGGCGGCGAACTCGGCGAGGCGGGCGAGGCCGCGCTCCATCTCCTCCACGGAGAGCCGGGCGAGCGCACGAGCCGTCACGACGTTCCCGGCCGCGGGGGGCAGCCCGAAGAGCGTGCTCGTGAGCACCTCGCGCTCGCTGAGCTTGTCCTTCCAGATCGTCTCGCGCGTCGCTCCGTCGAGCAGGACCACGTCGGCTTCGACGGCGAAGTAGGTGGCTCCCTCGTACGAGTCGGCGACGAGGCCGTAGTGGTAGACACGGATGTCGAGGACGAAGTCGGACGTGGCGGGGTCGCTGACCGGGCGGAGGTCGAGGGTGGGGGCGCTGCCGGCGAGCGCGCGCCGGGCGATGATGGCCGCTACATCGACGCGGGCCGAGGCCGAGTCGAGCCGGGCCTGCGCCTTGCGGGCCGCCTCCCACTTCTTCGTCGCCGTGCCGACGCGGACGGCCGAGCCGATGGGGTCGCGGAGGTCGACGAACGCCTCGCTCCACGGGCCGCTCGCCACACGCGGGCCGGGCGGGATCGCGGCGATGACGGCCACGCTCCGATCCGCGAAGTCGTAGCTGTGGAGCCGGTTCGAGGGCCCGCAGCCGGCGAGGACGGGGAGCACGGCGAGGGCAAGCGCGAGGGCGGCGAAAAGCCGTGGGGAGGGACGCATCGGTCGGAACCTGGAGTGGGGTCGGGTATTGTTGGGCAGGCGCGTTGTCGCTATCCTTTCAGCCGCACCGTGGTCGGCCCGGGTAACACCCCCGAAGCCAGCTCCCACAGGCTTGACTCTCCGTTCGCGGACCCGTACCCTACCCGGCGCACCGGCTCCCCTCACCTCCCATCTGCCCCGAACTCATGCCCTACGTCGTCGCTGAGCCCTGCATCAACTGCAAGTACACCGACTGCGTCGAGGTCTGCCCCGTGGACTGCTTCTACGAAGGGCCGAACTTCCTCGCCATCCACCCCGACGAGTGCATCGACTGCAACGCCTGCGTCCCGACGTGCCCCGTCGAAGCCATCTACGCCGACGACGAGCTGCCCGCGAAGTGGGAGCACTACACCGAGTGGAACGACTACCTCTCGAAGCAGTGGGCCGAGCTGGGCTACAACATCACCGAGAAGAAGGACGAACTCCCGACGGCCGCCGAGTTCTCGACGGAGCCGCAGCTCACCCAGAAGTCCGAGGAGGACATCCTCACGTGGGAAGGCTCGGCGTGACGCGTTACGATCCGTCGGCGTAGGCGGCCATCCAGTCCACCTCCAACTGGAAAGGGCCCGACACGCCGTCATAGACGAACAGCCCGACCGACCGGGCGCGGGCGGGGTCGAGCCGGCGCTCGGGCAGGGGCCGGCCGTGTGCGGAGGCGCGGAATGAGGTAAACGGCACGCGCGCCTCGTGCCAGCCCTCCCCCTCCACGACGGGCAGCGGCGCGCGGAACGCGACGGGGATGGAGCCGGCGCGCTCGCCCGTGTGCACCTCCACCTCGTACTGCCGCCCGTCCGCGCGGTAGCGCACCGCGAGCCCGTCCGCATCGCCGAGACCGAGGTCGGTCGGCCGTGTGCGGATCGACGAGAACCCGCCGCCGTTCGTGTTCGTGACGCCGCTGAAGACGAGGGTTTCGCCCGTGAACGCGGGGCTGCCTTCGGAGCGGCCGCCCATCACGCCGTCGTTGACGGTGATCCAGCGGTCAGCGGCGTCGGGGTCGGTGAAGTCGAAGAGGAGAGGCACGGGGGACGCGGGTTGAGCGACCGCCATGGCCGCGAGAAGCAGGACGCAGAACGGAGCGAAGCGAAGCATAGCGTTGGGTGACGAGTGGACGGCGTGCAACGGTGAGCGCTCGGGTTGGGTTCGGCTCGACGGGGCGTAGAGCGGTCAGCGTGGTGGTACCTTCCCGCTTTCGTCCTCTCCCGCTCCCGCCTCCTCCACATGCGCCTCCTGTTCGCCCTCTTGCTCGTCGCCCTCCTCTCCCTCGCCGCCTGCGACTCTGACGACGGCGGCGACGGTACTGCCGGGGCTTCCAGCACCGTCACCGTCGCGTACGAAGGCCGGCTCGAAGACGGCACCGTCTTCGACCAGAGCGAGCGCACCACGTTCTCCCTCACCCGCGTCATCCCCGGTTTCCGCGACGGCATCGTGGGCATGCGCGTCGGGGAGACGAAGACGTTCTCTGTCGCGCCGGAGGAGGCGTACGGCGAGGCAGGGGTGACGAACCCGAACACGGGCGAGGTCATCATCCCACCCAACGCCACGCTGATCTTCGAAGTCACCCTCCTCGGAGTCCAGTAGCCGGGCAGAGGCGACGGTTCCCCCTCGTCCGCCCCACTCGCTTTCCTCTTCACCTTCGCCCCCGGTCTCATGGCTCGCCCCTGGTCCACCTCCGACATCCCCGACCTCTCCGGCCGCACGGCCGTCGTCACCGGCGCGAACAGCGGGCTCGGCAAAGCGACCGCGCGTGAGCTGGCGCGTCACGGCGCACGCGTCGTGATGGCCTGCCGTAGCCGGGAGCGCGCCGACGAGGCCCGTGCTGACCTCCTCGCCGACGTGCCCGGCGCCGACCTCCCCATCGAGCTCCTCGACCTCGCGAGCCTCGACAGCGTCGCCGGCTTCGCCGAGCGCTTCACCGCCGAGCACGACCGGCTCGACCTGCTCTACTGCAACGCCGGCATCATGGCGATCCCGCGTGGCGAGACGGCCGACGGCTTCGAGATGCAGTTCGGCGTGAACGTGCTCGGGCACTTCGCGCTCATCGGCCGGCTGCTGCCGGTGCTGACGGCGACGGAGGGCAGCCGCGTCATCACGCTCAGCAGCATGGCCGCGTGGAGCGGGAAGATCCACTTCCACGACCTCGGCCTCGAACGCTCGTACGGCCGGTGGAAGGCGTACAACCAGAGCAAGCTCGCCGACCTCATGCTCGCCTTCGAACTCGACCGGCGCTTGCAGGACCGCGGCGCGACGACGAAGGCCCTCGCCGCCCACCCCGGCCTCTCGAACACCGACCTCCAGACGACGAGCGTGTCGAAGAACGGCTCGAAGGCGGAGGAGCTGTTCTACAGCCTCACGATGGACCGCATCGCCCAGACGCCGGATCAGGGGGCCGAGCCCCAACTCCGCGCCGGCACCGACCCGCTCGCGCGCGGCGGCGCGTTCTACGGGCCGAAGTACTTCCTGCGGGGCCACGCCGTCGAGATCAACCCGCCGCGGGCCGCGCTCGATGCGGCGGCCCGCGCCCGGCTGTGGGAAGCCTGCGAAACGCTCACCGGCGTTGCCTACCTCAGCGACTGAGCCGGCGGCGCACGCCTCGACCGCCTCGATCCGTGCTGGCGTTCTCTTCCTCTTCGGCACGGAGCCGATGAACCCTGACGAAGTTCCTCGGGTAGAGGCCTTCGGGTGGAGGCCTTCGGCCCATATGTGTTAGCTTATGGAATCCCACTCCAGACTCCGCGACCTCCTGCGATTCGGGTATCGGATTACTCCACTTCAGTCTCCGCCACCACGCCCGCCCGAATCGCAGGATGATTTCCCCCTCAACAGAAACTACCGCGCTCCTTTCGGCCGCCCGCAATGGAAGACCGCGTGCAGCCGACCTCCTGTTCGAGCGGGTGTACAACGAGCTGCGGCGGCTCGCCCAGAAGCGCATCGCGGCCGACTCACCCATGGTGACGATCTCCGCCACCGAGCTCGTGCACGAGGCCTACCTCAAGCTCGTTGACGGAAAGGATTGGGAGGACCGGGCGCACTTCATGACGATCGCGGCCCGAGCCATGCGTCAGATCCTGACCGACCGCGCGCGGGCGCGGAGCGCGCACAAGCGGGGGGGCAGCGCGCGTGCGATCACGCTTCAGGACGATCTCGTCGGCACCGCCGGGGACGTCCATGAGCAGATCCTGAATGTGGATGCCGCACTCGACCGCCTAGCGGGGCGGAGTGAGGACCTGGCCCGGCTCGTCGAACTCCGCTTCTTCGGCGGCCTCGGCGTCGGCGAGGCCGCCGAAGTGCTGGGGGTCTCGCCCCGGACGGCCGCCCGTCAGTGGGCCCGCGCCAAGGCGCACCTCCGCGCTGAACTCGCTTAGCTGAACTCGCTCAACAGCCCCACCTCCCTCAGCCCTGTGCCCCCATCCCTCGACTGGAGCGCGCTCGATACAGCGCTCGACCGTGCTCTCGATCTTGAGGGGGAGGAGCGCGCCGCCTTCCTGGCCTCGCTCGACGCGGCCACGCGCGTCGCCCTGGAGCCGCTCCTCCGTGACGCCCTCGCTGACGACCCGCTCCTCGACCACCCCGATTCCGTCCTGAACATGCTGGCGGACGACGAGGCCGATACGTCGTTGGAGGAGGGCGAGCGCGTCGGGCCGTACCTGCTCACGGGCCTCGTCGGCGAGGGCGGCATGGGCCGCGTCTTCCGCGCCCACCGAGCCGACGGGGTGTTCGACCAGACCGTCGCGGTCAAGGTGGTACGCGCATCGCTTACGCTCGCCGGGACCGACGTGGCGGCCCGGCTCCGCCGCGAACGCGCCGTCCTCGCCACGCTCGACCATCCGGGCATCGCCCGCCTCCTCGACGGGGGCCAGACGGACGACGGCGTGCCCTACCTCGTCACCGAGTTCGTCGACGGCGCGCCCATCACGACGTGGGCCGCCGAGCGCGCGCTCGACGTGAAGGCCTGCGTCCGGCTGCTGATCGAGGTGGCCCGGGCCATCGACCACGCCCACCGGCGCTTCGTCGTCCACCGCGACCTCAAGCCCTCGAACGTGCTCGTGACCGAGCGCGACGGCACGCCCCGCCCGGTCGTGCTCGACTTCGGGATTGCCAAGCTGCTCGCCGAGGCTGAGGACGAGGACGCCCACGGATTCCCGCTTACCCGGACCGGGATGCGCTTGATGACGCCCGCCTACGCTGCGCCCGAGCTCTTCGAGCCGGCCGCCACGGTGACTACGGCGGCCGACGTGTACGGCCTCGGCGCGCTGCTCTACGAGTTGCTTTCGGGCCGCCGCCCCCACGACGACGCGGGAACCTCGGGCCCGCCGACGACGGAGGCGACCCGGCCTTCGAAGGCGGTCCTGCTGCCGGCGACCACGACGGGGCTCGACACGTCGCACCGCGCGCGGGCGCTTCAGGGCGATCTCGACACGATCTGCCTGAAGGCGCTCCACCGCGACCCGACGCGGCGCTACGCCTCAGCCTCAGCCCTCGCCGACGACCTGACCCGCTTCCTCGATGGACGGCCCGTCGAGGCGCGGCCGGATTCGGTGTGGTACGTGGCCGGGCGATTTGCGCGGCGGCACCGGGCCACGGTGCTGGCCGCGACCGTGGCGCTGTTCGCGCTCGTAAGCGGGCTCGGTTTTTCGCTCGTCGCGCTGGGCAGTGAACGGGAAGCCCGGGCCGAGGCCGAGGCCTCGGCCGCTCGCGCCGATGCGGCGGCTCAGCTCCTGGGCGGTTTCTTCGCCGCCGCCGATCCCGAGCCGCTACGGGGGCGCCCCTTGACCGCCCGCGAGGCGCTCGATCAGGGCGTCGCCCGCGTTGGCGAGGTGGAGTCCGATGTGCTCCGGGCCTACCTCCTCCGCATCCTCGGCGAGACCTACGTCCAGATCGGCGACCCCGTCCTGGCCGACTCCCTCCTCCAGGCATCGCTCGGGCTCCAAGGCGAGCGGGCAACCGGCGAAGAGGTCACACACACCCGCCTCCTGCTCGCCGCCACCCGCGACGCCCTCGACGATCCCGAGACGGCCCTCGCCTTGGGAGAGCGTGTAGTGCAGGATCACCAGAACGACCCCGACCCCGACCTCGCAGCCTGGGGGCTGTGGGTCGTCGCCCGGGCCCGCATACGCCTCGGCCAGTTCGACCTGGCCCTGCAGACGGCCGAGCGCGCCGAACGGCAGACGCGCCGTGGAGCGAAGGCGGAGCGCCGGGCTTCCATACTCCGGCTCCTCGGCGAGACGTATACGGAGGCTGGGCGTCCCCAAGAGGCCCTCCCTATCCTCGAGAAAGCCTTCGCGTTGTCTAGGGACGAGCACGGGCTTGAGAGTGTCCCCACGGCAAGTGCCCGTCTGCTCCTCGCGAAGGCGAAGATGGGCGTCGGGGCCTTCCGGGAGGCCGAAGCCCTGCTCCGGGAGAGCCAGGCGTACCAGGTTCGAGTATTTGGGAGCGAGACCGTCGGCTACGTGCTGGCGAACATCGCCGAGGCCCGCTTTGGAGCAGGGGACTACTGGGGAGCCGCCGCCGTGTTGGATTCGGCCGTTACCATGATGGAGCCCCGACTGCCGCCCAACCACCGCGACATCGGGGGGTGGTTGACGCGCCAAGCGACGGCTCTCCACCGAGTCGGCGCCTACCGTGAGGCGGAGGGGGCGGCCCGGCGGGCCGTGCGGATTGCAGAAGCCCAGACGGGGCACCCGGTTGAACTAGGGGAGTCGTTGCGCCAGCTCGGCCTCGCACTGAGCGAGCAGGGGCGGAGCAGCGAAGCGGGACCCGTTCTCCGACGCGCCCTGGCGGCGTTCGAGTCGCCCGAGGCGCAGGCGGCGCTCGATGCCGAGGAGGTCGAGGCGGTGCGCACAGCGCTGGCGGCGCTGACCGAGGAGTGAGCGCGTGCCCGGGCGAGGATCGACCACATAGCAAGCGGGGGCCGAGCCGAAGCCCAGCCCCCGCAGAGGTCTCCCGCACGGTAACCCACCACGAATCTCCGCCGGGGATGAGCGAGCCGAGGAGAAATCGGCCCGCTGGACGCACCACGCACTGGGTCTAGTTTGCCTCGGCGATGGTGACGGTGTAGTCGCCGCGTCCACCTTCACTACCGCCAGCGATGATCTGGTAGAGCCCGGGCCCCACGCGAGCGGTGAACGTCGCGGTTCGGTCCTGATCGTCGTCCGGGGAAGCCACCGCGAGTTCGGCGCTCTCGGAGTTGAGGATGATCTCGGGGGCGAACGCCTCCGACGTCATCGTAACGCGGACGGTGGTCGCACCTGTCGCCTTGAAGAAGTGCAGGTCGGAACGCGAAGCCCCGTTGTTGAAGTCGTACTGGCAGTCGTCGTCCGTGATCGTCCCCGAACTGGACCCCGAATTGGAGTACAGGATGACCTCGCAACTGCTCGCCCCTGTAAACGACGACGCGGCGATCTCATCGGCCGTCGGCGTCAGGAGGCTCGTTCCCGTTTCATCGGAGTCGCTGCTGTCGCACGCCGGGAGGACGAGCACGAGCGCCGCCATGGCAATCATGCGTAGCTGGTGGATCGTAGGTAGTGTTTTACAAATCATGACGTAGGGTGGAGGGGAAGGCTGGAGTCGGTTGAGGAGCCCACGACGCCCGGACAGCGGCCCGGGCCGCAGGGCTCTACCCCAACAGCGAGATTCCGCGCGGCCGACTGCCACGGCCGGCTGATTTTTTCTCGACCGTGCGACCGCTCACGGCATGTCCGACGACCGGGACCCGATGACGGCGTGGCCCTCCGTGTCATGGCTCCAGTTGAACCAACGAACGGGGGGCCGAGCCGAAGCCCGGCCCCCCTTATCCACGGAGGAGATTCCGGAAGGCACCGCGACCTAGTAGTCGGACGCGGCCTCGCTAATCGGTCCGTGCGCGTCGAAGCGCCATAGTTGCCCCGTCACGTTCTGGCAGTCGTCCATAAAGGCCGTCCCCCCCATTTGGTCAGATCCCCGACCGTTGGCCTCGAGACACTCGTTCTCGCCCCGGAACATGGACTTCAGGCGATAGAACCCGTTGTCGGCCGACTCAACCTTCCACAGCTGTCCTGATACGTTCTGGCAGTCGTCCATATAGGCCGAGCCACCCATGTAGTCGGATTCCCTGCTGTTGCTCTCGAAGCACTCGCCCTCGCCGCGCTCGCTGCTCTTGAGGCGGTAATAGCCGTTTCCGGCGTCCTGGACCTGCCACAGTTGCCCCGTCTGGCTGCGGCAGGGCGTCATGACAGCGTTGCCGCCGAACTGACCACCGCGACCGTTGCTCTCCAGGCACTCGGCGTCCTCGTGAGACATGGACTTGAGGAGGTACCACGTGCCGGGGGTCGGTGCGCTCTCGGTAGGCGTGCCCTCGTTGGCCGCGATCTCGCTGCCGCCCGCGCCGGGTACAGATCGTACCTGTGCGCTCAGGCCATTGCCGGCCCCGCACACGTCGGCGAGCGTGATGACGATGCGGTTGACGTCGTCGGACTTGAGGTAGGGCGAGAGGTCCACCGTCTTGCTCTCTCGGAGACCAACGAGGTCGGGGACGTTCACCCCGTTGTTGATGCCCTCTTCCCCGGCGAAGACGGTGACGCGCGCGGCATCGTCCACATTCGTGAAGTCGATCGCGAACCCTTCGTCGGGACCGGGGAGCACGAACGTCTCGAAATAGGTGTAGTTGGCTTGCGCGCGGCAGGGCGTTCCGCCCGGGCCGCTCCAGCGGAGGGATTGATCGTTAGACACGTTCGACCACCCGCTATCATTCGAGGCGGGAATCTGCGACCCGCTCAAGAACCCTTCGGTGTCACCATTGGGGATAACCGTGCCGAAGTTGTGGCGGGCAGCGGTTCCTTCATGCACTTGCCAGCCCCCGCTCTGGGCGGTCGCGGTGGCCGCAGCGAGCAGGCCGACGCCGAGGCAGCTCACGACGAGGAGAGCCCTGACGAGGGAGTAGGTTGTATTGATCATGGTATTCTTGATGTGTGGGAATGCCTGCTTAGGCATAGGAGGTTGAGCAGGACCAGCCCAGCAGGCCAGCCGAGCATCCGCTAATAGCGTCGGGTGCTCACTCCGATAGCGAGATTCCGCGCAGCTGTCTGCCATACCCGGCTGATTTTTTTCGTGCGCGCGACCTCTCACGCCGTGACGGCGCCGTCGAGAACGACGCTCCCCCGCCCGCACTGATCGACACCGAGACGAGCCAGGACGGGGCACGGTACCGCGTCTACGTCACGAGGACCCGCCAGAACGCGAGGCATGCCCGAGCGCCTCGGAATCCCGGAGAGGATTGCGGAGATCGGAAAGCGGTACACTGAGCCCATTCTATTCTTCGACCTTGTCGACGCCTCGCCATGTCCCTCCCGGCCCTCCCCTCCGACCCCGTCCTCCGAACGGAGGGCCTCACACACACGGTCGGCGGGCGGGTCCTCGTGGACGGCGTGTCCGTCGAGGTCGCGCGCGGGGACGTCCTCGCCGTCGTCGGGCCGAGCGGGGCCGGGAAGTCGTCGCTCCTCCGCCTCCTCAACCGGCTCGACGAGCCGACGGCAGGGACGGTCTACCTCGACGGGGTGGACTACCGCACGCTGCCACCGCGCACGCTCCGCCAACGGGTCGGGATGGTGATGCAGGCGCCGTACCTCTTCCCCGGAACGGTCGCCGAGAACATCGGCTTCGGGCCGGAGCAGCACGGAAAGCACCTGGCGCGGGAGGACCTCGCCCGGCTGCTGGAGCGCGTCGGGCTCGGGGGATTCGAGGACCGGGATGTGGCGCGGCTCTCGGGGGGAGAGGCACAGCGCGTCTCCGTCGCCCGGACGCTCGCCAACCGGCCCGAGGTGCTCCTGCTCGACGAGCCGACCTCCGCGCTCGACGAGGAGGCCAAGGCCGATGTCGAGGAGCTGCTGGCGGACGTCGTGCGGGACCGGGCGTTGACGGCCGTCCTCGTCACACACGATCCCGGGCAGGCCGCGCGGCTGGCGGACCGCGTCCTCACGCTCGAAGCCGGTCGCGTGGTCGGAATTCAACCCGCCACGGAGGCCTCGCATGCTTAGCGGCCTCTTCGACCACGAACTCACTCTCGGGGCCGTGCAGGCCGTCGTGGCGGCCGTCCTCGCCCTCGCTGTGGCGCTCGTCGCGCGGCGGCAGAAGATCCGGCTGCTCGGCGAGACGGGCATCGCGCTCGCGCGGGGGATCGTGCAGATCGTCGTCGTCGGGGCGCTCCTCGTCGTCGTTTTTCAGGGCCCGCTGTGGACGGGCGTGCTCGTCCTCGCGGCGATGATGGGCGCGGCCGGCGCGATTGCCGGGAAGCGGGCGGAGGGAATTCCCGGCGCGTTCCGCGTCTCGTTCTATGGCATCGTCGGCGGGGCCGGGCTCGTGATCCTGCTGATGACGCTGCTCGGCGCGATCCAGCCGGAGCTGACATCGATGATCCCCGTCGGGAGCATGCTCATCGCCAACAGCATGAACACGGCGGCGCTCTCGCTGGAGCGGTTCCGGAGCGAGGTCACCGCTCACACGGGCTACGTCGAGGCCGCCCTCGCCCTCGGCGCCGACCCGAACGTGGCCGTCCGGCCGTACGCGCAGGCCGCCGTCACCGCCGGCATGATCCCCCGCCTCGACTCGCTCAGCTCGCTCGGCATCGTGTGGATTCCGGGGCTCATGGCCGGGATGATCATCGCGGGCGGGAATCCCATCTACGCGGCGGTCTACCAGTTCGTCGTGATCGCGATGATCTACGCGGCGAGTGGGCTGACAGCGCTCGTGAGCACCCTCCTGCTGCGCCCCGGCGCCTTCACCGCGGCCGAGCAGCTAGCCCTCCGTCCGAGCGGCACCCGCTGACGTGCGGCCCGCGCCTCACTCATCCGGCAGCGTCGGGAGATAGCGCGGCGGTGCACGGTGGCGCGTGGCCTGCTCGTAGGCATAGGCCAGCCGGATCAGCACCGGCTCGCTCCATCGCCGCCCGATGAACGACACGCCGACGGGCAGGCCGTGCACGAGCCCGGCCGGGACGGTCACGTTCGGATAGCCGGACACCGCCGCCGGCTGCGAACTCGACGTGATGAAGTGGTCGCCGTTGACGAGGTCGATCGGCCACGCCGGGCTGCCCGTCGGGGCGACGAGCGCGTCGAGGTCGTGGGCGTCCATCAGGCTGTCGATCCCGGCGCGGGCGCGGCCCCGGCTGCGGGCGAGCGCGCGCTGGTAGGTCGAGTCCGTGAGCGGACCCTTCGCCTGCGCCATCTCCAGAAGCTCCTGCCCGAACCACGGCATCGACGCCTCGGCGTGCGCCTCGTTGAAGGCGATCACGTCGGCGAGCGACCGCACGGGCGCCGTCGGATGGGCGGCGAGGTAGGCGTCGAGGTCGTGCTTGAAGTCGTAGAGGAGGACGGTGAACTCGTCGCCGCGGTAGCCGCCGGGGAGCCCGAGCGAGTCGACGATCACGGCCCCGGCGGCGCGCATCGCCTCGACGGCCTCGCCCGCGATCCGGTCGGTGTCCGGGCTGTCGCCGAAGTGCGACGCCCGGAGCACCCCGAGGCGGGCGCCTTCGAGCCCGGTCGCGTCGAGGAACGCGGTGTAGTCGGCGGCGCGGTGCGGGGCTGCGGCGGCCGTCGTCGTGTCGGCGGGGTCGGCGCCCGCCATCGCCGAAAGCAGGGCCGCCGCGTCGGCGACGGTCCGCGCCATCGGCCCGGCGGTGTCCTGGCTGTGCGAGAGCGGGATGATGCCTGCGCGGCTGACGAGTCCCACCGTCGGCTTGATCCCCACGAGGCCGTTCGCCGACGACGGGCACACGACCGAGCC
The DNA here is from genome assembly GCA_039944855.1 of Rhodothermales bacterium. NCBI lineage: Bacteria > Pseudomonadati > Rhodothermota > Rhodothermia > Rhodothermales > Rhodothermales bacterium. Next base: position 39,896 of record JBDUXZ010000020.1, read on the forward strand.
GTCCGTCTCCGTCCCGACGCCGACGGCGGCGAGGCTCGCCGCAATCGCCGCGCCGGTGCCCGCCGACGAGCCGCAGGGCGAGCGGTCGAGCACGTAAGGGTTCTTCGTCTGCCCCCCGAGCGCGCTCCACCCCGACGACGAGTTCGTCGAGCGGAAGTTGGCCCACTCGCTGAGGTTCGTCTTGCCGAGGACGACCGCCCCGGCCGCGCGCAGCCGCTCGACGATGAACGCGTCCGCCGGGGCGATGACGCCGTCGAGCGCGAGCGCCCCGGCCGTCGTCGGCATCCGGTCGGCCGTGCCCACGTTGTCTTTGAGGAGGACGGGGATGCCGTGGAGCGGCCCGCGCACCGTCCCGGCGACCCGCTCGGCATCGAGCGCGTCGGCGAGCGCGAGGGCGTCGGAGTTGACGGCGAGGACGGAGCGGAGCGTCGGCCCGCTCCGGTCGAGGGCCTCGATCCGGGCGAGGTACGCCTCGGTGATCTGCCGCGCCGAGCAGCGCCCCTCCGTCATCGCCGCCTGCAGCTCCACGACGGAGGCCTCGTCGACGGCGCAGGCCGTTGGCTGGGCGTGCGCCGTCGGAGCGAGACCGAGCGAAAGGGCACTCAGGGCCACCGTGATGAGGAGAGAGCGGACGGCAAGGAGCGGAGGCATGGGCGGCGGCGGATACGGAGCAGAGCCGCAAGATAGCCGCTCGGCCGATGCCCGCACCGGCCGAGTAGTCCGTGTCGTAGGCCACCCGCTCGTCTGCGCGCCCTTCCATAGCTCAGGGTGCCACTCGGAGACGACTCAGAGGTACGGATCGGATGGATCCATGGCGGCAAACTCTTCGATAAACGATGCGATGCGCCCGACCACAGCTTCCACGAACGCCGCTCCTTTCTCGGGGGTCGCAGCGCGTGGATCGCCCACCCCCGTATCGGCCGTCATCCGGCGCCAGTCTCGCGGGGCCCACGCCCAGCCCTCGCTAAGTGCCTGCACGCGGAACCGTCGCTCGGCACCGCTGCCTGCTTCGGAGAGGGGCCGTACGAGGTCGGGGCAGAGGTGCTGCATGGCGCTCGTTTCCAATTCGCCCGCGTGGTCGCCGGGCTCGTCGAAATAGTCGGCGGCAGGCAGGACGCGCCACCAGTCCACAGCCGCGAGGAAGACCTCGGTCTGCGCTTGCAGCTCACGGAGAAGCGGTTTGAAGCCGTTGCCGCCGTGCGCGTTGAGGATCACGAGGCGTGGGATACCGGCCGCTTCCAGGCTGCGCACGATATCGCGCAAGACGTGGGCCTGCGTGCTCGGGCTGAGATCAATCGTCGGGCCGAGGCCGAGTTGCATCGCGTTCGCGCCATACGGTATCGCAGGCAAGACGACCACGCGCGTGCCCGACTCCCATGCACGCCGCGCCGCCTCAGCCGCGACGCCTTCGGCCAGGGTGGTGTCCGTCGCGTACGGGAGGTGGAAGTTGTGCGGCTCTGTCGCGCCCCACGGAAGCACCGCGACGGCGTAGTCAGCGTCTCGGGCCTCAGCCCACGTAACCTCGGCGAGTAGGTAAGGGCGCATACGTTGGGATGCCTTGCTAAGCCAGACAGCGGTGGGGCAGTCGCAAATATAGAAACGGGCCGCCCCGCGCGCTGCGGGACGGCCCTCGGTCGTTCAGCCTCGAACTGCTGCGATCAGGTGCCGGCGGAGTAGTCCGTGGCGTAGGCGACCTGCTCGTCGGTGAGCGTGTCGATCTTCATCCCCATCGTCTCCAGCTTAATCCCGGCGATCTCCTGGTCGAGCTCCACCGGAAGGTCGAGCACCTTGTTCGGCACGTCTTCCCCGGCCTCGTGCGCCTTGATGAGGGCGAGGTGGGCCTGGAACTGGTTGGCGAAGCTCATGTCCATCACCTCGCTCGGGTGCCCCTCGGCGGCGGCGAGGTTGACGAGCCGGCCGTCGGCGAGGACGTAGACCTTCTTCCCGTTCTCGAGGGTGTACTCGCGGTTGTCGGTGCGGATCATCCGGGTGTCCTTCGAGAGCTCGGCGAGCTCCTTCAGGTTCAGCTCCACGTCATAGTGGCCCGTATTGCAGACGATCGCGCCCTCCTTCATTGAGAGGAAGTGCTCGCCGCGGATGATGTCCTTCATGCCCGTCGCGGTCACGAAGATGTCGCCGACTTTGGCGGCCTCTTCCATCGTCATCACGCGCATGCCTTCGAGCGTGGCCTTGAGGGCGGCCGTCGCCAGGACTTCGGTGATGATGACGTTGGCGCCCATGCCCTTCGCGCGCATCGCGACGCCGCGGCCGCAGTGGCCGTAGCCCGCGACGACGAAGTTCTTGCCGGCGAGGAGCACCGACGAGGCGCGGAGGATGCCGTCGAGCGTGGACTGCCCGGTGCCGTAGACGTTGTCGAAGTCCCACTTCGTCTCGGCGTCGTTGACGGCGTAGACGGGGTAGCCGAGCTTGCCGTCGTCGGCCATCGCGCGGAGGCGGTGGACGCCGGTCGTCGTCTCCTCGGAGCCGCCGATGATGTCCTTCATCTTCTCGGGGAACGCGGAGTGGACGCGGAAGATGAGGTCGGCGCCGTCGTCGAGCGTGGTGTCCGGCGTCTTGTCGATCGTCCGGTCGATGGACCAGTAGAATTCCTCGGTGTTCTGGCCGTACCAGGCGTAGATCTCGATGCCCGCCTTGGCGAGGGCCGCGGCGACCTCGTCGTTGGTCGAGAGCGGGTTGCAGCCGCTCCACGACACCTCGGCGCCGCACGCGGCGAGCGTCTCGATGAGGACGGCGGTCTCCTTCGTCACGTGGAGGCAGCCGGTGATCTTGTAGCCCTTGAAGGGCTGCGTCTTGCTGTACTCCTCGCGGAGCCGCATGAGCACGGGCATCCGGCTCTCGGCCCACTCGATGCGCATCCGGCCGGCATCGGCGAGGGAAAGGTCTTTGACTTTGTACGCGCCTTCTTTGTGGTCCATCGGGTTCGGAGTTTGGGGTTCGGGATTCGGAAGAGAAGAGACGCGGGAGGCGGGCGCAAGTTTTAGGATTCGGCCGTCTTAACCCAATACCCAAAACCTGCGCCCGCTAACCCGTACTTACGCATGCTGCGCCGTCGCCTCTTTGAGGGCGGCGACGTGGTCGAGCGCCTCCCACGGGAAGCCGTCGCGGCCGAAGTGGCCGTAGGCGGCGGTCGGGCGGTAGATCGGGCGGAGGAGGTCGAAGCGCTCGACGATGGCGCGGGGGCGGAGGTCGAACGTCTCGCGGATGGCCTCGACGAGCGCGGCGTCGGAGATCGCCCCGGTGCCGTACGTATCGACGGTGATGGAGACGGGCTTGGCGACGCCGATGGCGTAGGCCACCTGCACGAGGACCTCCTCGGCGAGCCCGGCCGCGACGATGTTCTTCGCGACGTGGCGGGCGGCATACGTCGCCGAGCGGTCCACCTTCGAGGGGTCCTTGCCGGAGAACGCGCCGCCGCCGTGGCCGCCCTTCCCGCCGTAGGTGTCGACGATGATCTTGCGGCCGGTCAGCCCGGTGTCGCCGTGCGGCCCGCCGATGACGAAGCGGCCCGTCGGGTTGACGTGGAGGATGACGTCGTCGAGGTCGAGCTTATCGGCGGCGCCGAGATCGTCGAAGACTTGGGGGAGGATGTAGGCGCGGAGGTCCTTCTCGATCTGCTCGCGCGTGGCGTCGGGGTGGTGCTGCGTCGAGACGACGATGGTGTGGACGCGCTTGATGGTGCGGCGGTCCTCCTCGTACTCCACCGTGACCTGGCTCTTGGCGTCGGGCCGGAGGTAGGGCATGTGGTGGCCGGTCTTCCGCATGTCCGCCAGCTTCTTAACGATGCCGTGCGACGCGGCGAGCGCGAGCGGCATGTACTGGTCGGTCTCGGTCGAGGCGTAGCCGAACATCAGCCCCTGGTCGCCCGCGCCCTGGTCCTTATCCACGCCCGCGCCTTCGTCCACGCCCTGCGCGATGTCCGGGCTCTGCGCGTGGAGCGCGGTGAGCACGCCGCACGAGGCCGCGTCGAACTGGAGCGCGGGGTCGGTGTAGCCGATCTCGTGGATGGTCTGGCGGACGACCTCCTGCACGTCGACGTACGCCTCCGTCGTGACCTCACCCGCGACGACGACGAGCCCCGTCGTGCACATCGTCTCGACGGCGACCCGGCTCTTGGGGTCTTTGGCGAGGAAGGCGTCGAGGAGGGCGTCGGAGATCTGGTCGGAGACCTTGTCCGGGTGCCCTTCGGAGACGGACTCGGAGGTGAAGAGGTAGGCCATGAGTGCGGGATGCTGGGGAGGGGGTAGGAAAAGCGGCCCTGAAAATAGGCCCGCATCCCCCCGGCTCCAACTAAGCAACGCCGCCCCCGAGGCCCGGTCGTCCGTTCTAATCGGAACTTCGCACCGTGCGCGCCTTATGCGCACGACGTTGGATTGCTTTCAACGCCCCCCCACCGTAGCTTTTTACGGTTTGACACCCGCCATTCCTCCACCCTACCAGCTCCCCAACATGGCTAACGGAAACGACACCGAAGCCCGCGTCACCTCCATCATCGTCGAGAAACTCGGCGTGGACGAGAGCGAGATCACGCGCGACGCCTCCTTCACCAACGACCTCGGTGCCGACTCGCTCGACACGGTCGAGCTCATCATGGAGCTCGAGAAGGAGTTCGACATGACGATCCCGGACGAGGACGCCGAGAAGATCGCCACCGTCGGCGACGCCGTCGACTACGTCGAGGCCAACCGCACGGCCTAACCCACCCGAGGCACCGTTTCAGTGCCGCGGGGACGCGGAGAGGGCGCGACGGGAGGCCTCGCCTCCGTGCCGCCCCGTCTCCCCGTCCCCGCGCCGTATTGAGGCCCCGTCGCGCGCTGCGCTGTGCGCCACGCCATGCGTCACGCTGCGCGGACGGCCTCCGCTCCACGCCGGACTCCTCCCTACTCCCGGCCCACCTACGCCATTATGCAAGGCACACTTCCACCCGGCCGCCGCGTCGTCGTCACCGGCCTGGGCGCCCTCACCCCCATCGGCCTCACGACGGAATCCTATTGGGAGGCGATGATGCGCGGCGAGAGCGGCGCGGCGCCCATCACCTACTTCGACCCCGAGCCCTTCGCCACGCAGTTCGCGTGCGAGCTCAAGGGGTTCGACGCCGAGGATTTCATCGACAAGAAGGAGGCGCGCCGCATGGACGCCTTCTCGCAGTACGCGATCGTCTCCGCCGACCAGGCCCTCGCCGATGCCGGGCTCGACTCGGCGGCGATGTCGGACGAGGACAAGACCCGCGTCGGCGTCGTCTTCGGCTCCGGCATCGGGGGGATGAAGCTGTTCCAAGACCAGACCCTCGTCTTCGGCGCGGAGGGACCGCGCCGGCTCTCGCCGTTCTTCGTCCCCTACATGATCCTCGATATCGCACCCGGCCTCATCGCCATGCGCCACGGGTTCATGGGGCCGAACTACGCCACGGTCTCCGCCTGCGCCACGAGCAACAACGCCATCGGCGACGCCTTCATGCTCATCCGCAACGGCATGGCGAACACCGTCATCTGCGGCGGGTCCGAAGCCCCCATCACGCAGATCGGCGTCGGCGGCTTCGGCGCGATGCGCGCGCTCTCGACGCGGAACGACAGCCCGGCCACGGCCTCGCGTCCCTTCGACGCCTCGCGTGACGGGTTCGTGATCGGCGAGGGCGCAGGCGCGCTCATCCTCGAAAGCCTGGAGCAGGCGCAGGCGCGGGGCGCCAAGATCTACGCCGAGGTCACCGGCTTCGGCATGAGCGCCGACGCCTACCACCTCACCGCCCCGCACCCCGAGGGCGCGGGCGCCCGCCTCGCCATGAAGATGGCGCTCGAGACGAGCGGGCTGGAGCCCGAGGACGTGGACTACCTCAACATGCACGGCACGAGCACGCCGCTCGGCGACGTGGCCGAGACGCAGGCCATCAAGAAGGTCTTCGGCGACCACGCCTACGAAATGAGCCTCTCGTCCACGAAGTCGATGACGGGCCACCTCCTCGGCGCGGCCGGCGCCGTCGAGGCGATCGCGAGCATCCTCGCCGTGAAGCACGACCGCGTCCCGCCGACGATCAACTTCGAGGTGCCCGACGAGCGGTGCGACCTCGACTACACGTTCAACGAGCCCGCCGAGCGCACCGTCGACGTGGCGATGTCGAACGCGTTCGGCTTCGGCGGCCACAACACGACGGTCGTCTTCAAGAAGTTCGCCGAGTAGCGGCGGCCGGTTCGACGCAGAGAATGGGGGCGGCGCTCAATGCGCCGCCCCTTTTTTTGTCGCTCCCTCCCGCCGCTCCGCGCAGCACGGCCAGCCGCAGGGGCCGGATGGCCACGCACCGTTAATCGGCCGATCCCCTTGTATGGGAGCCGAACATGGCGTAACGTTCCGGTAGTAATGAGTTTCACCCGTGCTGCTACGAAGAGGCGGCCCCATGGAGCAGACCCATATGCAGGGCGAAGTCACCCGGTTATTAGAAACGCTGCGCGGCGGCAAGCGCGACGCCCTCAACGACCTGTTCCCCCTGATCTATCGCGAGCTCCACGCGATGGCCCACCGGCAGCTCGCCGCGCGACGCCCGGGCCAGACCCTCAACTCGACGGCCCTCGTCCACGAGGCCTACCTCAAGATGGTCGGCCAGTCGAACGCCGTCTGGCAGGACCGCAAGCACTTCTTCGCCGTCGCCGCCACGGCCATGCGGCACATCATCGTCGACTACGCGCGCCACCGCCGCGCGCTCAAGCGCGGCGGCAACGTCGTGCCCACGCTCCTCGACGAGGACCGGATGGGGTTGCCGGTGGACGAGCGAGCCCACGAGATCATCGCGCTCGACGACGCCCTCGCGCACCTGAGCACGCTCGACGAGCGGCTCGCCCGCATCGTCGAGCTCCGCTTCTTCGGCGGGCTCTCGGTCGAGGAGACGGCCGAGGTGATGGAGATCTCCGAGCGGACGGTGAAGCGGGACTGGCGCAAGGCGCGCGCCTTCCTCTATCAGGTGCTCAACGAAGATGCTGCCGCCTGAACCGCTGCGCCCCGCTCTGCCGCCCCCCTCTGCTTCTCCCGGTGCCATGCTCGCGATCGATCCCGCCCGCTGGCAGCGCCTTGCCCCGCTGCTCGACGAAGCGCTCGACCTCCCGTCGGACGCCCGCGCGGCCTTCCTCGACGCGGCGTGCCGGATGCCGGACGGGAGCCCCGACCTCGCCCTCCGCCTCGACCTCGAACAGCTCCTCGCCGCCGACGACGAGGCCGGCGACTTCCTCGACGACTCGGCGGCGGACTGGGCGGCGACGCTGATCGAGGATATCGAGCGGGCCACGGCCGAGCCGTCGCTCGAAGCCGGCGCGCCGGTGGGGCCGTACCGCGTCGTCCGCACGCTCGGGCAGGGCGGGATGGGGACGGTCTACCTCGCCGAGCGCGCCGACGGGCAGTTCGAGCAGCGCGTCGCGCTCAAGCTCATCCGGCCCGGCATGGGCCGCCACGAGATCCTCCGCCGCTTCCTCCAGGAGCGCCAGATCCTCGCCCGCCTCCAGCACCCCCACATCGCCCGGCTCCTCGACGGCGGCATCACGGCCGAGGGCCAGCCCTACTTCGCGATGGAGTTCGTCGACGGGCAGCCCATCACCGAATACTGCGACGAGCGCCGCCTCAACCTCGACGAGCGGCTGCGGCTGTTCCGCTCCGTCGCCGAGGCCGTCGCCTACGCCCACCGCAACCTCGTCGTCCACCGCGACATCAAGCCGTCGAACATCCTCGTCACAGCCGAGGGCGTGCCCAAGCTGCTCGACTTCGGCATCGCGAAGCTCCTCCACGAAACGGACTCCGAGGATACCCTCATCGAGACGCAGGCCGGGCTGCAGGTGATGACGCCGGAGTACGCCGCCCCGGAGCAGGTCCGCGGCGACCCCGTGACGACGGCGACGGACATTTACGCCCTCGGCGTGGCGCTCTATGAGCTCCTCACCGGCCACCGGCCGTACTACTTCGAGCGCCGCACGCCCGTCGAGATCGAGCGCGTCGTCTGCGAGCAGGACCCGATCCGCCCGAGCTCCGTCGTCGTCCTCACCCAAGACGTCCGCAAGCCCGACGGCACGGTCGAGACCGTCACGCCGGGCGAGGTCGGGACGGCGCGCGCCGAGCCCGCGAGCCGGCTCCGCCGCCGCCTCAGCGGCGACCTCGACACGATCCTGCTCAAGGCGCTGCGGAAGGAGCCGCACCGGCGCTACGCCTCGGCCGAGGTGATGGTGGAGGACCTCCGCCGCTATCAGGACGGGCACCCGGTGACGGCGCGGAAGGAGACCGTCGGCTACCGCGTGCGGAAGTTCGTCCGCCGCCACCGCCTGGGCGTGGTCGCGGTCACGGCCCTCGTCGTCTTCCTCGCGGCGGGGCTCACGGGCACGCTCATCCAGACCCGCGCGGTCGAGCGCGAGGCGGAGCGGACCGAGGCCGTGAAGGACTTCCTCCTCAGCCTCTTCGAGCTCTCCGACCCGTCGGAGCGGACGGACGGGACGATCTCCGCGCGCGAGCTGCTCGCCCAGGGCGCCGCCCGCGTCGAGGACGAACTCGCCGGGGAGCCCGTGCTCCAGGCCGAGATGATGACCGTGCTCGGCGACATCTACGTCAAGCTCGGCAACTTCGAGCAGGCGCAGTCGCTCTACGAGCGCGCCCTCGCCCTGCGTGAGCCCGTCTTCGGGACGGAGGGCGCCGAAGTCGCGGCGAGCCTCCACGCCCTCGGCGCCCTCGCCCTCGACCGCAGCGACTTCGACGAGGCCGAGCGGCAGAGCCGCGCCGCCCTCGCCATGCGGCGAGAAGCCCTCGGCGCGCGCCACCCCGACGTCGCCGTGACGATGGGCGTGCTCGCGCTCACGCTCCTGCGCAAAGGCGAGCTCGACGAGGCGGAGCCGCTCTTCCGCGAGGCCCTCACCATCAGCCGCGCCTACCACGGCGAGCACCACCGCGAGGTCGCCGCGCTCCTCAACGACTTCGTCCTCCTGCGCCGCGCCCAGGGCGAATACGCCGACGCCGAGCGCCTCGCCCGCGAATCACTCGCGCTCCACCGGATGCTCCTCGGCGACGGCCACCTCATGACGGCGACGGCGAAGAACAACCTCGCCATCGTCCTGCGCGACCAGGACAAGCTCGACGAGGCGGAGGAGCTCTACCGGCAGGTCCTCGCCTTCAACCGGGAGCGGCTCGGCGAGGAGCACCCCTACACCTCCACGGTCACGAACAACCTCGCCGCCATCCTCAAAGAGCGCGGCGCGTACAACGAGGCCGAGCTCCTCCTCCACCGCGTCCTCGCCGCCGACCTCAAGCAGTTCGGCCCGAACCACCGCTACGTCGCCCTCGTCCAGCGTCACCTCGCCGCCGTCAACCTCGCGCAGGGCGACCTCGTCGAGGCCGGGCGGCTGGCGCAGGCCTCGCTCACGCTCAACCGCGAGCTCTTCGGCGAAGCGCACCCGAGCGTCGGCGACGGCTACACCGCCCTCGCCGACATCCTGCAGGCGATGGGCCAGTTCGAGGACGCCGGCCCGCTCTACGAGCAAGGGGTCGCCGTGCTCCGCGCGACGCTCCCGCCGGATCACCCGGACATCGCCGCCGCCCTCCTCGGACAGGGCCAACTCCTGAGCACGCAGGGCCGCCTCGCAGATGCCGAGCCGCTGCTCCGCGAGAGCCTCCGCATCCGCGAGGCCAAGTTCGGCGACGCCGACGTGCGGACGGCCGAGGCCCGCACGGCGCTCGGCATCTGCCTGATGGAGTTCGGCCGTTACGAGGCCGCCCGCCCGCTCCTCGTCTCCGCCTGCGACGTGCTGCTGGAGAAGCGCGGCAGCGGCCACGCCCTCACCCGCCAGGCCCTCGCCGCCCTCAGCAAGCTCAACACGATCGACGCTCGGGCGAGGCCCTCCACCACTGCGGGCGGATGAGTCAGCGGAGGCCGGGGAGCACGGGCCACGTGCCGGGCGGGACGAAGTCTGTCGGCGTCTGCGGGCCGCGGAAGTTGGAGAGGTAGACGGCGGTCTCGCGCAATACGCGGGCGTTGTCGTGGAACGCCGAGTCGCCCAGCACCACGCCGTCGGAGGTCTGCGCGGGGCCGGAGAAGACGGGCACCAACCGGCGGTCGCGCCCGCCCGCCATGATCGTCCGCAGCGAGTCGGTGCGGAAGCCGTGACCGTAAGCGAACGGCGCCAGCTCAGGGTCCTCGTCCGAGGCGTGGCGCGCGCCCTGCAGATGCCCGACCTCGTGCGCGAGCGCGTAGCCGGGCGCCCCGAGCGCCTCCCAGTGGACGATCACGAACGCTGTGCTCGCCTCGGCCATGACGGCGGCGTTGACGGTTGTGCCCGGCCGGTCGGAGACGACCACGACGAGGTCGGCCTCATGGCGGTCGCGGAGCGTGTGCACCTCGTCGAGCACCCCGTCGTCGGTGCGGAGGAGCCGTTCGAGATCGACGAGGCGGTCGTCCGTCCATGCGTACGTGACTCCGGCGAGGTGGACGGGCACCAGACGGAGGTCGATGTCCGAGTTCGCATAGACCGCGTTCGTCTCGTCGAACGCCTGCGCGACGAGCCCCTCCACGTCGTCGACGGCGGCGCGCACGCCCGGCGTGTACGTTACGAGCACCGTGATTGCCGTGCCGGACTCCGGCGGTTCTTCCGAGCCGCTGTCACAGGAGGACAGCGCGAGAACGGCAGCGAGCGAGCAGAGGAGAGAGCGACGCATTGAGGAGCGGTGGATGGTTCTGTGTTGGGCTCGGTGTGGGACGGGGTCGTAACGATACGAGGTGCAGAACCCGTGCGTCGGCGTGCAACGAAGGCTTACGGGGTCAGCGATTTCCGGTAGACCACCTTGTCGTCGCCGGCTCGGTAGTAGTCGCGGATGCGGGCCTCTTCGACGTACCCACACTTCTGGTAAAACGACCGCGTCCGCTCGAACCCCGCCAGCCCCGACGTTTCGATGAGCAGCAGGCGAGCGCCTTGAGCCCCAAGCGTCGCCTCGACGTGGCGGACCAGCGCCGCCCCGCGCCCATCGCCCTGCCGGTCCGGGTGGACGGCGAGCATGTAGAGATTCCAGACGCCGTCAGTAAACGGCTCCGGCGCGTAGTAGGCGACGGCGGCGGGGCCGTCCTCGTCATCGGTGAGCCAGTGGTGGTCGGGGCCGAGGTCGCCGGAGAAGTGCGCGGCGAGCATGCCGCCGACCTCGTCCAACTCGTGCGGCTGGAACAGCCCGCTCGCGTCGGCGATCGCCATCAGGGCATCGGTGTCGTCAGGTCGAGCGGGCCGAATCATAGTCGTCTGGAGAAAAGCAACGCAAGCACTGTTGTCATTGCGAAAAGCGTAGCGACGAAGCAACCTCCTCCGGCCTGCTGACATCGGGAGATGGGCTGCGCCGAGACCTGCGGGGTTGCCACGCGCCCTCCGGTTGCTCGCAATGACGGTGAGGTTGAGAATCGAAGGGCAAGATCCTGCCACACGACTACATACCGTAGCCTCGCCGATACGCAGAGAACGCTGCCACAGCCTCGCCCACACCCGACACGCCGGGCCGGTGTTGGATGAGGTCTGCGAGGTGACCACTTCCCCGCATAAACGCGCTCGCGCGAATCTTCCGCCCGTCTTTCGATTTAAGCGTGAGATAGCCACTCCAGCGCGAGAACCGCGCTTCGCTCACCTCATCCCAGCTGATGCGTGTCGGGGAGCCGCCTACCAGATATCCTTCCAAGCCGTGGGCTCCCACCTTTATGCGGCGACGCCCCTCCACGATGATAGGCACTGTCAGGAGCGCGATCAGCCCCACGAACGCGACGAGAGCGATCAATTCCGATGGAGATTGTATCCCATGCGAGGCCCACAGGAACGCGATTAAACCCAGCCCGATGAGCAGGAGCGCAATCCCTACCCCCCCGACCGCGCCGGGGTAAGCCACGATGACGGAACGGCCCTCTTCCAACTCAGGTGCCTGTGCTGCCGAACGTGCGAAGAGCCAGAGAACCAGGGTGACCAAAACCCCAGTGATGATGCTACCGACCATAGTTCAAAGGAGTGTCAGCGGAAGACGATTTCTTGGATCACGTCGCGCCCGAGTTCGGCGTTGAGGCGGTCGCACCACGCGCGGCGCTGGAGGTGGAGCTGGTGCCGCCACGTCGCTGAGCGGATCTTGACGAACAGCTTGCCGTCGCGGACCCACGCCTGCTCCGTCATCCCGTTGATCTGCGGCCCGGCGAGGTGCGCCCACGTCTCGACCGCCCGCGCCTCGTCGATCTTCTCGCGGAAGCCGAGCCGGTCGATCAGCTCGCGCATCACGGCGCCGAGGGGTTGCGGAGTGTTGGAGGAGGCCATGACCGGAGAACGGGAGCGCGTGCAAGAGCGTTACGAAGCCAAAGATACCCCGCCCTCGCCCCCACCGCCATGCGTCTGCTTCCCCTCGTCGTCCTCGCCCCCCTCCTCGTAGGCTGCACGGCCGACGCGCCCCCGTCGCCCGACGCGTCCGTCCGCCCGACCGCGACGGAGCCGTCCGCGACGCCTTCCGACGATCCGCCGGACGCGATCCGCACGGAGCCGCTCGCGCCGCAGGCGTATACCCTGACGCTCGCCGACCTCCCCGAGCCCTACGCCACCGAGTCGGCGCGGAAGGGGCCGAACGTCGTGGACGTGCCCGCCGACCCCGTCCTCTTCGTGCCCGAGGGCTTCCGCGTCAACGTCTTCGCCGACGGGCTCGACCAGCCACGCTGGCTCGCGCTCACGCCCGAGGGCGACGTGCTCGTCACCGAGACGCGCGAGAACCGCATCCGACGGCTCCGCGACACCGACGGCGACGGCGCGGCCGACGACCGCTCGACGTTCGCCGATGCGGCCAACGGGCTCGACATCCCCTTCGGGATGGCGTTTGCGGATGGCTCGTTCTTCCTCGGCAACTCGGCCGAGGTCCGGCGCTATGCGTACGCGGGCGGCGCGCTCGACGGGCGCGGCGAGCGAATCGCCGAATTGCCGGGCGGCGGCTACAACCAGCACTGGACGCGGAACGTCGTCGCCAGCCCCGACGGCGAGCACCTGTTCGTCTCGATTGGCTCGGCGTCGAACGCGGACCCGGAGCCCCTCCCACGCGCGTCGGTGCAGCGGATGCGGCTCGACGGGAGCGAGCAGACGACGTTCGCCTCCGGCCTCCGCAACCCCGTCGGGCTCGCCTTCCACCCGCAGACGGGCGCGCTCTACACCACCGTCAACGAGCGCGACCGGCTCGGCGACGGCCTCGTACCGGACTACCTCACGCGCATCCAGCAGGACGAATTCTACGGCTGGCCCTACGCCTACCTCACGCCCGACAACCTCGACCCGCGCCTGACCGACGAGGGCCGAAGCCAGCGGCCCGACCTCGCCGCGCAGACCGTCACGCCGGACGTGCTCTTCGAGGCGCACTCGGCCGCGCTCGGCCTCCAGTTTTACGACGGCACGCAGTTTCCCGAGCGGTACCGGCGCGGCGCGTTCGTCGCCCACCGGGGCTCGTGGAATCGGAGTCAGGGCGTGGGCTACAAGCTCGTGTTCGTCCCCTTTGCGGACGGGCGACCGACGGGCGGCTACGAGGACTTCCTCACCGGCTTCCTCACCGACCCGAGCGGGCCGACGACGTGGGGGCGGCCCGTCGGCGTGCTCGTGCTGCCGGACGGGAGCCTGCTCTTCACCGAGGAGATGAACGGGCGGATTTACCGCGTCTCCTTCGGGGAGTAGCGCGCCGAGCGCGGAGTCGCGCGTTACTTCGCGGCGCGGAGCCTCGGCTGCTGTGCCGTCCCGCCGCCTCCGCTATCTTTCCCGATGCGCTTCCCTCCCCGCTCCATGCTCCGCCGGCTCGCTCTCCTCCTCGCTTTTGCCCCCGCCTCCCTCGCCCAGCCAGCGCCCGACACGCTCGTCGTAGACGTGGCCGAGGCGATGCGGCTCGCGCTCGACGGGAGCCCCGAGGTCGCGATCGAGCGGGCGGGGCGCGACTTCGCGGCGGCGCGGGCGAGCCAGGCGCGCGCCGCCCGCTTCCTCACCGAGTTCAACGTCACGACGGGCCACGCGATCGCCCCCGGCCTCGACCGCAACGGCTCGACGCTCCCCGGCGACGCACTCTACCTCGACCCCGGCGTCCGCAACGATTGGGAGGACCCGCGCCCCTACAACGAATTCAAGGCCGAGCTCCTCCAGCCCCTCTTCACGTGGGGCCAGCTCGGCGGAACGATCCGCGCCGCCGAAGCAGGCGTCGCCGTCGAAGACGCCGTCGTCGCGGCGAAGGCGGGCGAGGTCGCCCTCCGCACGGGCGAGCTCTACTACAACGTCCTCCTCACCGACACGCTCGCCGCGATCGCCGTCGAAACGGGAGAGGCGCTCGGCACCGCGCGGGGCGAGTTGGAGCGGCTGCTCGACGAGGGCGACCCCTCGGTCACCGACGCCGACCTCTTCCAGCTCCGCCTCTTCGAACAGGAGTACCTCCGGCGGCGCGCCGAGGTCGGGGAGCAGCAGGCGCTCGCGGGCTCCGGGCTCGGGCGACAGGTGCTGCGGCCGGGCGTCGTCGTGCGCGGCGGGACGCTGGAGCCGGTCCCGTTCGAGGTCGAGGATTTGGCGACGTATCAGGCGCTCGGCCTCGCGAGCCGGCCCGAGCTGCGGCAGGCGGCGGCGGGGCTCCGGGCGCGCGATGCGCTCGTCGACGTCGCCAAGTCAGACTACTACCCCAAGCTGTTCCTCGGGGGGACGGCGACGGGGCGCTACGCCGCAGGCCGCGTCCAGCAAGGCAATCCGTTCATCGGCGACTCGTTCCTCGGCTCCGGCCTGCGCTTCGGGCTCGGCATCCGGCAGGACCTCACGTTTTTGCAGACGCGCGCGAAGGTGGCGCAGGCCGAGGCCGAGCGCAACGAGGTCCGCTTCCAGCAGGAGGCCGCCGAGCAACTCGTCCTCTTCGAGGTCGAGCAGGCGTTCCGCCAGCTCCGCATCGCCGAGGCCGCGCTCGCGGCGCGGGACGAGACCGTCGCCATCACCGGCGAGTGGCTCCGCACCGAGCAGATCAACTTCGACCTCGCCCTCGGCGACGTCGACGACCTCATCGCCGCCGTCCGCGCCGACCTCGAAGGGCGGGCGGCGCGGCTCGACGCCGTGAAGACGTACAACGTCGCCGTGCTCCGGCTCCTCCACGCGGCCGGCGTGCTCGCCGAGCGCGTCGAGCGCGGCACGCTGTTTGAACAAGCAATCGGCGAGTGACCGACCCCGATTCCCACCACCCGGCAGGCCCCGCGCCGCCGTTCCGACAGACACCCTGACCCCGATGCTGAACAGATTGACCCCCGTCCTCCTCGCGCTTCTCGCCTTCGCGTTCGCCGCGGCCCCCGCCTCCGCGCAGTCAGGCGAGATCCAGCAGATGCTCCGCCAGCGCGACGCCGAGATCAAGTCCATCCTCGGCCCGAGCGGCACGCCCACGGCCGCGCAGCGCGAGAAGCTCCGCGACGTCGTCAACGGCGTCATCGACTTCGAGGCGATGGCGAAAGGCGCGCTTGGCCCGTTCTGGAGCGACCTCAGCGTCGCCCAGCGCACCGCCTTCGTCGACGTGTTCGGCGGCGTCGTCCGCGCCCAGTCCCTCGCCGACCTCGACCTCTACCGCGCCCGCGTGACGTACGGCGACGTAGACGTGAACGGCGCCACCGCCCTTGCCCGCACGACGGCCCGCTCCGGCGACGTGAACGCGGCGGTCGACTACGCCCTCGCGAAGAAGGGCAATGCGTGGTACGTCACCGACATCGTGATCGACGGGACCGGCACGGTCGAGGGCTACGCCACCTCGTTCCAGCGCGTGATGAAGCGGCAGGGCGCGGAAGCCGGCTACGAGAAGCTGATGACGAGCCTCCGCAAGCGCCTCGCGCGCTCGTAAACTCTCCGCTCGATATCCGACGACCCGTAGGGGCGACCGGCCGGTCGCCCCTACTTTTTTGTGGCCTACTGCTTCGTGGCGAGGTGCCAGAGGAACGACAGCTCGGGCCGCGCCACGAGGAAAGCCCCGGCGCCGAGCACGAGGGCGAGGACGAGCGGGACGCCCAGCCCGAGCACGAGCGCGCGCGGCATCGGCACCCGCGTCACACGCCCGAAGTCGTAGAGCATCCGCACGCCCGCCACGAGCTCGGCGAAGGCCCATAGCGAGAGCAGGAGCGGCACCCACCGCAGCGTCTCCGCCGACTGCGCCGCGAGCAGCACGGCCCCGACCATCAGCGCCAGCACCTGCCACCGGCTCCACACCGCGAGCGTGAGCGCCTGCGCCGGGCGGATGCGGTGGCGCTTCCCGGCGAGGAGCAGCATCCACACCATGTTGAGCACGAGCCACACCGCGTAGAACAGCCCGATCATCAGGATCGCCGCCCACGGCGTGTCGAGCACGCGCAGCACGCGCGCCTGCGTAATCGGTTGCAGCCCGCTCATCGTCGCCTCAATCACGACGGTCTGCGTCGCGGCCTCCAGCGCCACGGCACCGATGAGCCCCGCGCTGAGCACGACCGCGGCGGCCAACCCGAGGTTCGCCGCGTCCTCCGCCGCCCGGCCGCGCTGGAGCGTCTCGCGGTAGTAGGCGTGGCGTGTGAAGTAGCGCGGGACGATCTGCCGGAACCGCGGCGCCAACCACAACAGCACGGCGAGCAGGATCACGATCGCCCACCCGAGCAGCACGAACGTCGACGCCCCCTCGCGTGCGATCGGCGCGGTGCCCGCGTCGAAGGCGAAGACCCGCTGCCGCCCCGTGTAAAACCCCCGCACGACGTCGTAGGCCGGGCGCCGCGCGTCCTCGCTCGACAGCAGGCCGAACGGGGCCTCGACGCCGTCGCGCCACCGGAACACGAACACGGCGGCGGGCGCCGGCTCCAGCGAGAACAGCGCGCCAAGCCCGTCCTCGATGAACCGCGCCTGCGACGCGGGCGAGCGCGGCGTGCGGTACCCGCCCCGCACCTCGTCGTTCACCGGTGCCCCGAAGAACCCGATCCCGACGGGCGTGTCGTGCCCAGCCCGCCACCGCTCGATGAGGTCGAGCGGGTCGCGCTCGCGCGCGTCGAGGAGGACGAGGTCGACGGTCTCGTCGCAGACGTCGTCCTCGACGAAGCGGGAGACGTAGTACGTCCGAGCGCCCGCCGGGCCGTCCGAGCGGACGAGGTCGGTGAGGGTGCGGAAGTAGGCGCAGGCCTCGGGCGTGCTCGTGTCGGCGAAGCGGGCGAGACCGAAGGCGCGGGCCGAGGGGTGGCCCTGCGCGAGGGCGAGCGCCGCGCCGAGTTCGCGTTGCGCGAACGCGAGCGTGTCGGCGAGGCGGGCCGCCGGCAGGTCGGCGACGGCGAGCTCTTGGTAGACGACGAGGCCGAAGAGGTCGGCGGTGCGGAGGATGGACCCGCGCGTGACGAGGTCCGTCCGCACGGCCGTGATGCCGGCGTCGCGCATCGCCCGGAGGTCGCGCAGCGCGGCGTCGAGGCTGTCCGGTTGGCGCCACACGACGCCGCGTGCCGTCTCGCCGTCGCCGACCGTCATCCGGTCCCCTGCCGAATCGGGCTCCGCCGGGGCGGTCTGCTGCGCCGAAACGGCCGTGGCGACGAGGAGCAGCAGGACGGGGAGCAGACGAGCGAGGCGCATGAACGGTGGAAGCGAGAGAGGGGGGACGCGGCGGGGGCGAGGCCGAGCGGCTCAAGGTACGGCCTCCGACCAACTCGCCGCCGAACCATCGGTTCGCATCCCCGTCTACTCCTCTAGCCCGCCCCCACCCGTATGGCCGTCCGCGCCCCCGACTTCCCACCCGGCCTCGCCTGGTTCAACACCCCCGCGCCGCTCTCGCTCCGCGCCCTGCGCGGCCGGTTCGTCCTCCTCGATTTCTGGACGTATTGCTGTATCAACTGTCTCCACGTCCTCCCCGACCTCGACCGGCTCGAACGGAAGTGGCGCGACGAACTCGTCGTGATCGGCGTCCACTCGGCGAAGTTCGAGCACGAGCGGGGTGCGGAGGCCGTCCGCCACGCCGTCCTCCGCTACGGCATCACGCACCCCGTCGTCTCCGACCCTGACTTCGCGGTGTGGGACGCGTGGAGCGCGAAGGCGTGGCCGACGTTCTTCCTCGTCGACCCGCGCGGCTACATCGTCGCCTCCAAATCTGGCGAGGGCGTCTTCGCGCCCATCGACGCCGCGCTCGAACGCCTCGTCCCCGTGGCGGAACAGGCGGGCGACCTCGTCCGCACTCCGTTCGAGCCCGCGCCCGAGCCCGACACCACGCCCGCGTCGATGCTCCGCTTCCCCGGTAAGGTCTCGGCCGACGCCGCGCACGGCCGCCTCTTCGTCAGCGACTCGAACCACCACCGCCTCCTCGTCACTGATTCAGCGGGCCGCGTGCTCCACGCCGTCGGCTACGGCGATGCCGGGCTCGATGACGGCGCGTTCGACACTGTCGCGTTCCGGCAGCCGCAAGGGACGTGCTACGACCCCGCGACCGACCGTCTCTTCGTCGCCGACACCGGCAACCACGCGCTTCGCGTCGTGGACCTCGGCGCAGGCACGGTCACGACGCTCGCCGGCGACGGGCGGCAGGCGCGCTACGGCGCCCGCGAGGCGGACGGCACGCGCTCGCCGCTGAACTCGCCGTGGGACGTGCTGCTCCACGACGGCGTGCTCTACGTCGCGATGGCCGGGCCGCACCAGCTCTGGGCGTTCGACCCGGCGACGGGGCGGGGCGAAGTCTGGGCGGGCACCGGCGAAGAGAACCTCGTCGACGGCCCCCGGCTCCGCGCCCTCCTCGCCCAGCCGAGCGGGCTCGCGGCGGCCGATGGCTGGCTCTATTTCGTCGACAGCGAGACGAGCAGCCTGCGCCGCGTTCCGCTCAGCGGTGGTCCCGAGGGGGCGGTCGAGACGCTCGTCGGCGAAGGCCTCTTCGTGTTCGGCGACGTGGACGGGAGCTATCCCGAGGCGCGGCTCCAGCACCCGCTCGGCGTCAGCGTCCACGGCGGCGCGGTGCTCATCGCGGACACGTATAACCACAAAATCCGGCGGTACGACCCGGCCACCGGCGCGCTCACGACGTGGCTCGGCACCGGCACCCCCGGCCTCGCGGACGGCCCGCCGGGCATCGCCTCGTTCGACGAGCCGAGCGGGCTGTGCGTGCTCGGCGCCACGCTCTTCGTCGCCGACACGAACAACCACCGCCTGCGCACTGCCGACCTCCGCACCGGGAGCGTCCGCACGCTCACACTCGCCGCGCCGGTGGCCGAGCGCGCCGCGCCGGAGGAGCACGCGCCGATCTCGCTCGTGCCCGGCAACGGCGAACTCCTCGTCGAGATCGCCCTCCCGCCGGGGTTCAAGCCGAACCCGCTCGACCCCGGCGCGCTCCGTCTCACCTCCGACGACGAAGGCATCGCCCGCCCCGACACCGACCGGCCGCAGACGGCCGACTCGCCCCTCCGCCTCCCCCTCACCCTCCGCGATGGCGACACCGCACTCACGCTCGACGGCGCGGTCTACTTCTGCGCCGACGGCGGCGGGACGTGCTACCTCCACCGCATCGCCCTCCGCATCCCGCTCACCGTCGATGCCGACGCTCCCGCCGAAGCAACCGTGCGCATCGCCGTACCGCCGCCCGACTGACGCTACGGTGCGCCGAGTGCCGTTTCGACACGCTCGCGCAACGTCGCCAGCCGCTCCACGGGCTCGTTGCTGAAGACGAGCCGGACAAAGCGGTCGCCGTTCGCCTCGCCCCAATCGCGCATCGGCGTGGCCGCGACGCGCTCGGCCAGCAGCCGCTCCGACGCCTCGAACGACCCGAGCCCGAGCCGCTGCACGTCGAGAAGCTGCGACCAGCCGCCAGCCGCCGGGATCATCGCATAGCCGGCGAGCTGGTCGGTCACTGTATCGCGGCGGCGCTGCCATTCGGCGAGGCACCGGCCGAAGTCTGCTTCGGATTCGGCGAGCGCGGCGAGCGCGCCGGGCTGCGCGATGCCCGTCGGCGTGACGGCGTTGTAGATGTGGACACGGGCGATGTCGTCAATGACGGGGTGCGGGCCGGCGACCCAGCCGACGCGCCACCCGATCATCCGGTACTCCTTCGACACCGAGCCGACGGTAATCGTCCGCTCGGCCATGCCGGGCAGCCCGGCCGGCTGTGTCACCGCCCGCCCGTCGAAGACGATCCGCTCGAATGCCGCGTTGTAGAGCAGCCACACGTCGTGCGCGCGGCACACCTCGGCGACAGCCTCCCATTCTTCGTCGTCGAGGACGGCGCCGGACGGCATCGAGGGGTTCATCAGGAAGAGGACGCGCGTGCGCGGCGTGACGGCGGCGCGGAGCGCGTCGAGGTCGAGCCGCCACGTACCATCGGACTCGACGAAGGGGACGAGCCGCGTCGTGCAGCCCGCTAGGCGGGCGCGGTAGATCATCCCGGCGTACGTCGGATCGGTGAGCACGACCTCGTCGCCGGGGTCCGTGAGGGCGAGGAGGGCGTCGAGCATCCCCTCTGTCGCGCCGCACGTGATCACCACGTTCGCGGCGGTAAAGTCTGTGCCTGCGTCCCGGTTGATGCGTGCGGCTACGGCCTCACGTAACGCGACATTCCCGACGAACGGGAGGTAGCTGTTCGCCTCGTCCGTCCCGATCGCATCGCGCGTGGCGGCGACGGCGGCGGGCGGCGGGGCGAGGTCCGTGTCGAGGTTTTCGAGCCGGAGCACGGAGGCGTCGTCCCCGGCAGCGGCAGCGACGCGGTCGATCGAGAAGCCGGGGATCCCGGCGAGGCGGTGTGAGCCCATGGCGATGGTATACAAAGCGGGGCCGGGCATCACGCCCGGCCCCGCAGTTTATGCTGGAATACCCTTCAGGTTACACGTTCTCGGCGAACGGGATCGGGAACTGCAACCACACGTCGTCCCCCTCACGGTCGATGGGGAAATCGTCGTTGAGGCATCCCCCGCCGTCGAGGAGGGTGGGGTCACAATCGGCGTTGTTGTAGCGGCGAACGTCAACCCAGCGATGACCCTCACCGTAGAGCTCGTAGCGCCGCTGCCGTAGGATTTCTGCGAGCACCCCGCCGAGCGTCGCATCGTCATCTTCTGCGTCGGTACCGAAGTCGTCGAGCCCGGCTGCGCGGCGGATCACATTGATCGCCTCGACGGCCCCACCGAGGTTGCCGGTCTGCGCGAAGGCCTCGGCTTGAAGCAGGATGAGCTCGGCGTTGCGAATGATCGGGATCGGCGCGCTGATCGATTCGTAGCGGACGAAGGTGTAGGCGCTCGTGAGGCCGTCAAGCGAGACAGCAGTCGGCTCCCCTTCGCTGTTGAGGTGGAGCGCGACTTTCGGGTCCGCCCCGAACACCCGCTGATCCTCGGGGTCCGCGTCCGTGACGAAGCTCGGGTGCCCTGCGATGATCTCGCCTGCCGAGGCATCGACGGGGTAGAACATGAGGTTGCCGAGGTCGCCGGCTCCCGTTGAGTAGACGTGGTAGGCCCCCGTGAAGAGGTCACCGTCTGCATCGAAGAAGGACTCCGCGAGGAGGCCCGGGATGGAGCCGAAGTCCCCACGGTAGGCAGCGATGCGAGCGGCGAGGGCGCGGTTGAACTGGCGGAACTCGGATGCAGTATCGAGAGAGATCGAGCCCACGTTATCGACCGTCGTGGAGAACGGGAGTTCAGCGTCCCCGGCGGCAGCGAGGCTAGCCGCCCCCTCATCGAGAATGGCTGCGATGTTCGCAATCGCCGCGTCGTACGGGCTTACGATGGGGCCGAGGTCATCGAGGTCCGCGATGTCGGTGCGGACACCGTTGTTATAGGTGAGGTTGAGGTTGAGTAGGAGCTGGTATGCGATCCACGTCTGGGCGTAGCCCTGCGCCGCCGCCCGTTCCGCCTCGCTGTAGAGCGCGAAGTCCTGAGACGCTTGAGCGAGGACGTAGGCGTTCCGGATGGCGCTGTAGCGAGCCGCCCACGGGCGCGCGATGTAGAACGTGTTGTTGTCGAGTTGGAAGTCCTCCTTGCCGAGAAGCTCCGTCACGAAGCGGGGATCGGAGTTGCTGAAGCGGTAGTACTCGCGGCCGACCACGCCGACGTTGATGAGGTAGAGGCTGAGGTCGGTGCGGGTGCCGGCCTCGATGCCGACGGCGAGGTTGGCGAGCTTGTCGCGCGTGGGGTTCTCAAGGATGTCGCTAAGCGACGGGCCATTGGGGTCCTGAACGTCGTCGATGTCGAGGGCATCACAGCCCGCGAGGGCGAGGCCCAAGACGAAGACGGCCAGGAGGAGAGGAGCGTGTGTTCGGTTCATCACAGAGGAGGCTAGAGTTCGGGGTCGCGCGGCGGCCGGACCGCCCAGCCGCCGCGCACGGAGAGCGACAGGGCCTAGAGGCCGACGCTCACGTGGAAGAGGTACTGCCGCGCGCTTGGGTACGGCGTCACGTCAACGCCCGACGCGACGGGCTGTGAGCCGAAGTTGCTCACCTCAGGATCGTAGCCCGAGTAGCCCGTGATCGTGAAGAGGTTGCGCGCCGAGGCGCCGATGCGGAACGTCCGCAGGCCGAACGCGCCGGTGTACCGATCGAGCAGGCTCTTCGGGAGGTTGTAGTACAAGCCGAGCTCGCGGAGGCGGAAGTACGAGGCGTCCTCGACGAAGCGCTCGGCGCCGGGCGTGCTCGTCCGCTCCTCGAACGAGGACTCGCCGAAGTCCGGGCTCGTCCCCGTGAGGTCGTAGAGGAAGTACGTGAGGTTGATCACGTCGCCGCCCTTCTTCCAGTGGGCGAACACGTTGAGCGTGAGGTTGTCGAAGATCGTGAAGTCGTTCGAGAAGCTCATCTGGAAATCCGGGGCCACGTCGCCGAGTTGGAACTCGCCGTCGGTCCGGCCGTCGCCATCGCGGTCCGCGGTGCCGACGATCTGCGTGGGGCTCTCGCCCTCCTCGATGCGGACGACGCCGAGCGACGAGGCGAACCCGCCGCCGGCAGCGTTGAACGGCTCCACGTTCAGCTCCGTCACTTCAGAGCTGTTCGTCCAGAAGCTCGTCCGCGAGACCCACCGCACGGCGTCCACGTCGACGGGGAGCACGGTCAACCCGACTTCGAGGCCCTGGTTGACAAGCTCACCGCCATTAAAGAACTCGACGCCGAAGCCCGTCGACGGCGGGAGCGCGCGCGTGAGCAGGAGGTCGCTGACGTTCTTGCGGTAGATCGTGAACTCGAGGTTCGCGCGCCCGTCGAGCGCGCTGATGTCGAGGCCGCCCTCGATCTCGTTCGTCCGCTCGGGCAGGATGTCCGCTGCCCCAAGCGTGGCCCCGACGAGTGAGCCGACGGTGCCACCGATGTTGACGGCGTTGAACGAGGTGAACTTCGCCCCGAACGGCGCGATGTTGCCCGTCTGCCCGAACGCCACCCGGAACTTGAACTGGTCGATCTGATCGTAGCTCCAGAAGGGGAACTCGGCCACGTTCACCGCGAGCGACGCCTTCGGGTAGAAGTAGAACTTCTCGACGTCGCCGTTGAGGTTCGAACGGTCGGCGCGGAGACCGAGCGTGGCAACGACACGGTCAGCGTAGTTCGCTTCGGTTTGCCCAAAGAACGCCTGGTTCTCCTCGATAATGCGGAGCTGCCGTGTGGCCGTGAGCGAGGCGGCTTGGTTTACGTTCTGCTGCCCCGGCACGAGGCCGCGCGCGAGGAGGGAGATGCTGTTGCTGTTGTTGTTCGTCCCCGTGATCCCGGCCTGCGTCGTGAAAAAGAGCCGGTTGGCGGGCAGGTTGAACGAGTGGACGAGCGCGCCGCGATAGTTCGTGTTGAGGCTGCTCGTCTCGCCGAGAATCGAGGTACCGATGCTGTTGCCGCCACGGGCCTGCTCGAACTGAAGCTCGCGTGGGGCGAGCACCTCGCTCTCAAGCCCGTAGTAGTCGACGCCTGCCTCGACGACGGCCTGGAGCGCCTGCCGCTCGTCGCGGAGGACGTCGTAGGTAAAGCGGCCCGAAGAGAGCACGCGGTTGACGGTCTCCTCGTTCGTGAGGAGGGCGATCGTCTGAAGCGGATTCGACGAAGCCACGAGGTCGTTGACGGGGAACACCCCGTTCGCGTCCTCGCGGATATCCACGAAGCTCGGCGTCGAGAGGAGCGCGATGCCGAGCGAGGTGCCGGAGTTGTCGTTGCCCGTGATGCCGCGCGCCGTGACGGAGCGGACGTAGTTCGAGGTGACGTCTACCGACGCCCGGTTGGAGAAGCGGTGCGAGAGGTTCGCCCGCACGGACTGCTTGTCGTAGCCCGTCCGCTCGACAATCGCCCCGTCGTTCTTCACCTGGCCCGAGACGAAGAACTGCGTCCGCTCGTTGCCGCCGGAGATCGAGAGATCCGTCGTCGAGAGCACGCCGGTGTTGCCGAAGATCTCGTCCTCGTAATCGATGAACCCGCCGGGGGCGGTATACGAATCGCGGACGTTCTGGACGGCGGCTTCGTAGTCGGCGATGTCTTCCGGCGTCGTTTCGGGGTCGCTCGGGTCCGGCGGCGAGCCGGCAAACGTGGAGATGGCCTCGTCGATGGTGAAACGCCGGACGCCGAGGCGGTTGGCGATCGTCGTCGCGCCGATGGACTGGGAGAAGCGGACGTTCGTACCCGCGCCCGCGCGGCCTTTCTTCGTGCTGATGACGACGACGCCGTTCGAAGCGCGCGACCCATAGATCGCCGCCGCACTCGCGCCTTTGAGCACCTCGACGGACTCGATGTCCTCGGGGTTGATGTCGGCGATGCGGTTGACGGCGTTGTCTTGGCTGCTCGGGGCCTCGCCGCGCGAGGCCGCCGTGAGCGCGTTGATCCCGTTCGGAACCGCGTCATTGTTCACAATCACCCCGTCGACGACGTAGAGCGGCTCCGCACGCCCGGTGATCGTGGAGACGCCGCGGAGGCGGACGGAGAAGCCGCCACCGGGCGCGCCCGAGTTCGAGGTGATGACGGCGCCGGTGATCTTCCCTTGCAGCGCGCCGTCGAGCGTGGAGGGCGTGGTCACCCCCGCGAGCTCGCGCGCCGAGATCGTCTCGACGGAGTTAGCGAGGTTCTGCCGCTTGACGGACGAAGCGAGACCGGTCACGACGACCTCGTCGAGCCCGAGCAGGTCCTCCTCTAGCTGCACGTCGACGACGGCCTGCCCCTCCGGCACGGCGACCTCTTGCGTCCGGTAGCCAACGAACGTGTAGATGAGCGTGCGGTTGTTGATCGGTAGCGCGATCTGATAGCTCCCGTCGACGTTCGTGATCGTGCCGATCTGGGTGGCTTCGACGCGGATGTTGACGCCGGGTAGCGGCTCGCCGCTGTCGGCGTCCGTGACAGTACCGCTGATCTGCGTGGTCTGGGCGAACGCGGCGGGGCCTAGCAGCAAGGCCAGGAGCATCAGCCAGCGTGTGGGGTGGGAAGGCATCATCGTAGCGTGGGGTTTGGGGATGGGATAGCCACGCCAAAAGTAGGCCGCCCCCCGTTACCGAACAAGGGAATAATCCTGTACACGGACGGGGGAAGGCCCTAGTTACCTCACGTACTACGAGAAGTCACCGCTCCGAACACGAAAAGCCCCGCGCACGCCGAGGCGCACGCGGGGCAGGACAACCCTGGCGAGGTCATCCGGAGGGGACGTTGTGAGGGTACGGATCGCCCGTGCCAGCCCTGTGTCACGGGCCACCCACGCCCTCGCTAGTCCATCATCTTCCGCAAGAACGCGGGGATGTCCGTGTCATCCTTGCGGATGCGTTCGTTGCGCCGCTTGAAGTCCTCGGCCTGGAGGCGGCGGACATTTGCAGGGCGCTTCCGCGTGCTCTCCTCGTCGTCGCTCTCCGGCGCCATCGGCGGGGTGCGGCGCTCGAAGGCGGGCGTGTCGAGGTACTTCAGGTTGTCCTCGCCCTTGTAGCCCGGCGTGAGGTCGTCGGCGCCGAGCTTGACGGTGCGGCGGACGCGCTCGGCCTTGCCCCGCGCCGTGTCGAACCCGGTCGCGATGACGGTGACGCGGAGTTCGTCGCCCATGTCGGGGTCGATGACGGTGCCGAAGATGACCTCGGCCTCGTCGCCGGCGTCGCGCTGGATGACGGACGTGGCCTGCGTGGCCTCGCGGATGCCGAGGCTCTGGCCGGCCGTGATGTTCACGAGCACGTTGCGCGCCCCGGCGATCGAGACGCCGTCGAGGAGCGGGCTGGAGATGGCTTCGAGCGCGGCGCGCTCGGCGCGCTTCTCGCCCTGCGCCGTCGCCGAGCCCATGATCGCGGTGCCGCCGTCGGCCATCGTCGTCCGCACGTCCGCGAAGTCGAGGTTGATGAGGCCGTGGACCGTGATGAGGTCGGAGATGCCGCGCGTGGCGTTGTAGAGCACGTCGTCGGCCATCTCGAAGGCGGCCACGAGCGTGGTGTCGTCCTCGGCGATGTCGAGGAGCCGCTCGTTCGGGATGACGATGAGCGTGTCGACGGTCTCTTTGAGGAGGTCGAGGCCCTCGCTCGCGGACGACATCCGCTTGCGGCCCTCGCAGTCGAACGGCTTCGTGACGATGCCGACGGTGAGGATCCCCATCCGCTTGGCGATCGCGGCGACGACGGGCGCGCCGCCGGTGCCGGTGCCGCCACCCATGCCCGCGGTCACGAAGACCATGTCGGAGCCGGCAATCGCTTTCTCGATCTCGGAGCGGCTCTCCTCCGCCGCCTCCGCACCGACGAACGGGCGGGCGCCCGCGCCGAGCCCCTTCGTCAGCTCGCGGCCGACTTGGAGCTTGACGGGCGCTTTGTTCTGGCTCAGCGCCTGCGCGTCGGTGTTGATCGCGACGAACTCGACGCCGGTGATGCCTTTGCCGATCATGTTGTTGACGGCGTTACCGCCGCCGCCGCCGACGCCGACGACGGAAATCTTGGCCTTCTCTTTCGCTTCGGCGTCGAAGGCGAAACGGCTGCTAAAGTTGTTGTTCATAATGTCCCTCCGGGGAGTTTTACGCCAGGTTGTACTGCTGATCGTGTTGGTGAGTGGGGTGTGTGATGCGAGGCGTCGGGTGCCAGGGGCGACGGTGTGCCGCCCATCCCTCGGCCTTCTCCTGCGTTGTGATTACGTGGGTGTAGTGATTACGTGTGCGCAGGGGCGCAGCATGCTGCGCCCTTACAGTTCGTCGAACCAGCTCCGCATGCGGCCGGCGATTTTGGTGACGAGTGAGTCTCCGTCGCCGCCGTGACCGACGGTGAGGAGCGCGGACTCGGTGGTCTGGTGGCGGAGGCCGTAGAGCACGAGGCCCACGGCCGTGGAGTACATCGGGTCGGCGACTTCTTCGACGAGGCCGCCGGCGAGCCCGAGCGGCGTGCCGATCCGGGTCTCGACGCCGAGCACTTCGCTCGCGAGTTCGGCCGTGCCGGGGATGAGCGAGCCGCCGCCGGTGAGCACGACGCCAGCCGAGAGGTGCCGCCCGTAGCCGCTCCGCTTGATCTCGATGCCGACGATCTCCATGATCTCCTCCAGCCGAGGCTGGATGATCTGCGCGAGCGTGCTCTGCCCGATCGCCTTCTCCGGCCGCCCGCCGATGCCGGGGATCGTGATCTCCTGGTCTTCCTCGACGAGGTCGACGAGCGCGACGCCGAACTGCCGCTTCAGCCGCTCGGCCTGGTCGTCGAGGATGCCGAGGCCTTTGCGGAGGTCGTCGGTGACCTTGTTGCCGGCGACGGCGACGACGGCGGTGTGCCGGATCGTCTTGTCTTCGAAGACGGCGATGTCGGTCGTGCCGCCGCCGATGTCCACGAGCGCGACGCCGATCTCCTTCTCGTCGGGGTGGAGCACGGCGTAGGACGAGGCGAGCGGTTCGAGCACGATGTCGGCCACCTCGTACCCGGCCTTCTCGATGCAGCGGTAGACGTTCTTCGCCGCCGAGACGAGGCCTGTGATGATGTGGACGTTCGCTTCGAGCCGGATCCCGCTCATCCCGACGGGGTCGGCCACGCCGTCCTGCCCGTCGACGATGAACTCCTGCGGGATGACGTGGAGGATCCGCCGATCGGCGGGCATCGCGACGTGCTGCGTGTCTTCGAGCAGGCGGTCCACGTCGTGCTGCGTGATCTCGCCGGTGCGCGACGAGATCACGCCGCGGCTCTGGAAGCTCTGGATGTGGTCGCCCGCGATCCCGACGTAGACGCTGTGCGCCTCGACGCCGGCTGCGCGCTCGGCCTCGCCGATGGCCTCCTGCACGGCCGCCACCGTCTTGTCGATGTTCACGACGACCCCGCGGTTCAGCCCTTCGGAGAGCGCCACGCCGACGCCGAGCACGTTAATCCGGTCGAGTTCGTCAGCGGCGGCGACGACCGCGCACACCTTCGTCGTTCCGATGTCTACGCCGACTACGATGCGTTCATTCATGGTTGGATGGGTTGAGGGTCGTCGGGCGGGCGACGACGGATGATTATTCGCTGGTAACAATTTGACCGTCGAACCGGAGGTCGATCCGGCGGACGGGCGTGTCGGGGCGGGGGAGGACGGCCTGGTCCCAGAAAGCTTGGAGCTGGCCGAGCTTTTCGGCGAAGCCGCTGCGGCCGAGCGCAACGGGGATGGACGCGCCGCCGGGCGTGGGCGCCGTCGCGAGCGTGAAGCTGCCGTCCGCTGCCCGCTCGACCGACGAGACGAGCGCGTCGGTGGCGTCGGGCACGGCGGCGAGCACGGCGAGGAGGTCGAGCACGGCGGCGTCTTCGACGGGCTGCGTCGGCTGGTAGGCGGGGAAGCGGCCCTGGAAGAGGGGCACGTCGTAGGCGGCGCCCGCAGCGAGCGGCATCATGAAGCCCGCAGCGTCGAAGAAGTAGCTCGGCCGGCCGGCGCCGTCGAGCACGAGCGCGACCGGCACCCGCTCCGTCACGTCCACCGCGAGCGTGCCCGTCATCCAGCGCGTGACGCTCGCCTCGGCCACCCACGGGTGACGGCGGACGCGGTCGGCGAGGATCTCGGGGTCGAGGCTGAACAGGAACGCGGAGTCCGGCACGGCGGCGAGGTCGAGCACGGCGCTCGTGTCCGCGTGCACCGCGCCCGAGACGGTGACGGCCCGGACCGGCACTGTCGCCTGCCACCGCCATCCGACCACGCCAAGTGCGACGACGGCCCCGAGGCCGAGGAGAACGACGATCCGGCGGACGATCCGGCGGCGGCGCTGTTGCTGTTTCGTGTCGCGTGCCATCGCTCAGCCCTCCCCGTCGTTGAGGGTGGCCAGGAACGCTTCCCCGCTCTTCCAGATGTCGCCCGCGCCCATCGTGATCACGAGGTCGCCGGGCTTCACCACCTGCTGGAGGTATGTCGGCACGTCGGCTTTCTCGGGCACGAACCGCACGTCGCGGTGGCCGTAGCGCGAGGTGAGGTCGGCGAGCATCCGGCCGCTGACGCCGTCGATGGGCTCCTCGCGCGCGCCGTAGATCTCGGTCAGCACGAGCACGTCGGCGTCGAAGAACGCCCGCGCGAAGCCGTCCTGAAAGTCGCGCGTGCGCGAGTAGAGATGCGGCTGGAAGACGGCGACGACGCGGCGGTTCGGCCAGCCCTTCGCCGCGGCGTCGAGCGTCGCCTCGATCTCGGTCGGGTGGTGGGCGTAGTCGTCGATCACGATCACGTCGCCGGCCTCGCCCTTGATCTGGAAGCGCCGGTCGACGCCGGTGAAGCCGGCGAGGGCCTTTTGGATCTTCGCGAACGGGATGTCCAGTTCCAGCCCGACGCAGACGGCGGCGAGCGCGTTCTGCACGTTGTGGAGGCCGGGCACGCCGAGCGTCACCTCGCCGAGCGGCGTCGCCTCGCGGACGACGGTGAACCGCGTCACGGCCCCGTCCTGCACGAGCGACTCGGCGCGGACCTGCGCCTGCCGGCTCGTCCCGTACGTGATCACGCGGCGCTCGACGTCGCCGAGCACCTCGCGCACCTCGGCGTCGTCGAGGCAGAGGATGGCGGCGCCGAAGAAGGGGACGGAGTTGGCGAACTGGATGAAGGCGCCCTTGAGGTCGTCGAGATCCTTATAGATGTCGAGGTGGTCGGCCTCGATGTTCGTGACGACGGCGACAATCGGCGTGAGGCGGAGGAACGTGCGGTCGTACTCGTCGGCCTCGATGATGATGATGTCGCCCTCGCCGCTGACGGCGTTCGAGTCGAACACGGCGACTTTGCCGCCGACGATGATCGTCGGGTCGAACCCGCCCTCGCGCACGACGAGGCCGGTCATGCTCGTCGTCGTCGTCTTCCCGTGCGTGCCGGCGATGCCGACGCCGTACTTCGCGCGCATCAGCTCGCCGAGCATCTCGGCGCGGCGGATGAGCGGGATCCGGCGGCGCTCGGCCTCAACGGTCTCGGGGTTCTGGCCGGGCTTGACGGCGGAGGAGTAGACGACGACGTCGGCGTCGGTCACCTGCTCGGCGGCGTGGCCCTTGTGGATCGTCGCGCCGAGCGATTGGAGCCGCTCGGTGACGGGGCTCGCCTGGAGGTCGGACCCGCTCACGCGGTAGCCGCGCGCGAGGAGGACCTCGGCGATCGACGACATCCCGATCCCGCCGATGCCGACCATGTGGACGTTTTTGATCCGTCCGAAAGAGGCTTGCCTGCGCATCGCGTCGGTCATCGCGTCCCTCCGTGGGGTTGAGCGAGGGCGAGCACGGCCTCGGCGATCTCGCGCGCGGCGTCGGGCCGGCCGGTGGCGAGCGCGGCCCGCTCCATCGCGGCGAGCCGGCCGGCATCGTCGAGCAGGCCTTGCACGGTCGGCAGGAACTCGGCGGCGAGGCGGGGCTCGGGGAGGAGCACGGCGGCGCCGTTGTCGGCGAGAGCGCGGGCGTTTTTAGTCTGGTGGTCGGCCGTCACATTCGGGCTCGGGACGAGCACGGCGGGCGTGCCCGTCACGGCGAGTTCGCTGCACGTGATGGCGCCGGCACGGCAGACGGCGAGGTCGGCGGCGGCGTAGGCGTAGTCCATCCGGTCGAGGTACTGGAGCAGGCGGAGGCGCGGGTGCGCGGGCACCTGCTTTTCGAGTTCGTCGAAGTAGCGGCGGCCCGTCTGCCAGATCACCACGAGGGCTTCGTCGGCGAGGAGCGCGTCGAGGTTCGTGCGGAAGGCGTCGTTGATCGGCCCCGCACCGAGCGAGCCGCCCATCGCGAGGAGCACGCGCTGCCCGTCCGCGATCTCGAAGTGAGCGCGGGCCGCGTCGGCGTCGGCCTGCGTGAGGTCGCCGCGGACGGGGTTGCCGGTGAGGACGGCCTTCCCGGGGGGGAAAGACGAGCGTGCCGCTTCGAAGGCGATGAAGACGTGCTCGGCCCGCTTCGCCAGCAGCTTGTTCGTCGCCCCGGCGTAGGCGTTCTGCTCCTGGATCGCGAGCGGCACGCCGCGCAGCGTCGCCGCGAGGCCGACCGGCCCGGTGACGTAGCCGCCCGTGCCGACGACCACGTCGGGGTCGAAGCCGCCGATGAGCGTCCAGCTATCGCCGAGGCCTTTGGCGATTTTGAAGGGGAACGTGAGCAGCTTCGGCGAGAGCCCGCGCGGGAAGCCGACGGCGGTGACGGCGTGGATCGGATAGCCCGCCTTCGGGACCGCCTCCCACTCCATCCGGTCGCGCGTGCCGGCGAACGCGATCGCGGCGTCGGGCGCGAGGGCACGGACGGCGTCGGCGATCGCGATCGCGGGGTACACATGGCCGCCCGTCCCTCCGCATGCGAAGAGGATACGAGGGCTAGGGGCGGTGGGACGGGGGTCGCTGCTCATCGCTGGCTCGGGTCGGCGTGGCGGGAAACGTTGAGCAGCAGGCCGGCCATCACGCCGGTGGCGAGGAGCGAGGTGCCGCCGTAGGAGACGAACGGCATCGGGAGGCCGGTCACGGGCAGCAGCCCGCTCGCGACGCCCGCGTTGACGAAGCCGTAGAGCACGAGCGTCGCCGTGACGCCAACGGCGAGGAAGAGGCCGAGCGGGTCCGGCGCCTGCCGCGCGATGCGGAGGAACCCGCGGACGAGCACGATCACGAACGCGAAAAGCAGCAGCCCCGCCCCGACGAGCCCGTACTCCTCGGCGACGATCGCGAAGATGAAGTCGTTGTACGGCGCCGGGAGGAAGTCGCGTTGCACGGACTTGCCGGGGCCGACGCCGGTCAGCCCGCCCATCGCGATCGCGATCCGCGCCTGATTCGCCTGATAGCCCTCGTCCTGCGACGAGAAGACGGCGGCCTCTTCGGTGTGGTCGAACAGCTTGACGCCGAGGTACGCTTCGACGCGGGCCGCGCGGTTCGGCGAGGCCATGAGGAAGAGCGTCGCCGCGAGCATCCCGACCGCCGCCACGCCGCCGAGGTGGAGCATCCGCACGCGCCCGATCACCATCATCGCGCCGACCGCCATCGAGAGGATCGCCGCCGTCGAGAGGTCGTCGAGCCCGATGAGCGCGATCGTCGGGACGGTCCAGATCATGAGCGGGACGAAGCCGCGCTCGAACTCCTCGATGTAGGCCTGCTTCCGCGCGAGGAGCACGGCGACGTGGAGGATGAGCGCGACTTTGGCGAAGTCGGACGGCTGGAACGAGACGCCGCCGATCTCCAGCCACCGCTGCGCGCCGCCGAGCACGATCCCGCCGACCTGCACCGCCGCGAGGAGCCCGAGCGCGCCGATGAGGAACCACTTCGACGCCCGCGCCAGCCGCCGGTAGTCGAGCAGCGACACCACGCCGACGGCCGAGAGCGCGAGCCCCGTGCGGATGAGGTGCCGGAAGAGGAAGCTCTCCGTGTCGCCGCCCGACTTCGTCTCGGCCAGGAACGAGATCGCGCTGTAGACCGCAACCACGCCGAGCGCGGCCAGCCCGAGCACCGTCCACACGACGAGCTTGTCGGCGGGCCGGAGCGCGGCGGCGCGGGCTTTGATCTGAGAGGCGACGGTGGACACGGTTCGGGGTACGAGGTATGAGGTTGGGGGTGATGGAAGGTGGAGCGTGGAGTGAAGCAGAGGGTCGAGCCGGGCGGACTCCCGACTCCCGACCCCCGACTCACAACCCGTTCACGAGGCGCTTGAAGGTGTCGCCGCGGTCTTCGTAGTTCTTGTACATGTCGAACGAGGCGCAGGCGGGGCTGAGCAGGACGACGTCGCCCGGCTCGGCCATGAGGCGGGCGAACTGGATCGCCTCCTCCATCGTGTCGGCGCGGGCGGCGGCTTTGGCGAGGTCGCCGAGCTCGCGGAGCACCTTGTCCCCGCTCTCGCCGAGGCCGACGACGCCGCGGCAACGCTCGCGGACGAGGCCCTTGATGGGGCCGTAGTCGTTCCCCTTGTCCCGGCCGCCGGCGATGAGCACGATGGGCTGGTCGAAGCTCTCGAGCGCGTACCACACGGCGTTCACGTTCGTCGCCTTCGAGTCGTTGACGTACTTCACGCCGCTGACGTCGCGGACGGCTTCGAGCCGGTGCGGCACGCCCTCGAACGAAGCGAGGCTCTCGCGGACGACGTCGGACGAGATCTCCATCGCCCGGGCCGAAATCGCGGCGGCGAGCGAGTTGTAGAGATTGTGCCGTCCGCGGAGGGACAGGTCGTGAGTAGGCATGAGCACCTCTTCCATGGGATTCTGGTTGCCGTCGGCGACGGATGAAGTCAGGCGGAGAATGATGGATTCGCAGCCGTCGGGTCCGGTGCGCACGAAGGCGCCCCGGTCGAGCTCGTGCTCGATGCTGAAGGGATAGCCCGCCACGCCATGACGCGCAGCGGCACGCTCGGCGTGCTCGCGCACGAGCTCGTCGTCGTGGTTGTAGACGAGAACGTCACCGGCCCGCTGGTTCTCGAAGATTCGGAATTTGCTCTGCGCGTACTGGTCGAAGTCATGGTCGTACCGGTCCAGGTGATCGGGCGTGACGTTGAGCGAAACGCTAACACGGGGGCGGAACTGGTCGATGTGGTCGAGCTGGAAGCTGGACACCTCCAGCACGACCGTCGTCCCCTCCTCACATTCGCCGACGCGATCGGCGAAGGCGGTGCCGATGTTGCCGGCGACGACGAGGGGCCGCTGGGCTGTGCGAACCACGTGGGCGACGAGCGAGGTCGTGGTGGTCTTCCCGTTGCTCCCGGTGATGGCGACGATCGGCGCATCGCAGAACCACGACGCCACTTCGATCTCGGAGTACACCGCGAGGCCTTTTCCGAGCGCCTGCTGCACGAGGTCCGACTGCGTCGGCACGCCGGGCGAGATCGCGACGAAGTCGGCATCGAGCGCGCGCTCGGTGTGGCCGCCGTCTTCCCACGTCACGCCCGCCGCGTCGAGCGCGGCGCGGGCGTCAGCGTCGATCTCGCCGCGCTCGGTGAGAAACACCGTCGCGCCGCGCGCCGCGAGCAGCTTCGCCACGGCGAGGCCGCTGCGCGCAGCCCCGATCACGGTCACCGTTTTGTTTTGGACGTCGTGGGTCATCGTGGGGGCAACCGTAGAGACGCAGCATGCTGCGTCTGTACACGTCGCGTTTGCCTGTCGAAGGCGGAAGTCATCGGATGCGGAGAACGAGGAGGGTGGCGATCACGAGCATCGCCGTCACGATCCAGAAGCGGACGACGATCTTCGCCTCGTGGACGCCGAGCGCCTCGTAGTGGTGGTGGAGCGGGGCCATCTTGAAGACGCGCTTGCCCTCGCCCGTCGTGCGCTTGGTGTACTTGAAATAGACCGTCTGAATGATCACCGAGAGCGTCTCGACGAAGAAGATGGCGCAGAGCACGGGCAGCAGCAGCTCCTTCTTGATCATGAGGGCGAGCGTCCCGATCGCGGCGCCGAGCGCGAGCGAGCCGGTGTCGCCCATGAAGACCTGCGCGGGGTAGCCGTTGTACCAGAGGAAGCCGAAGCACGCCGCCGCCATCGCCGCGGCGAAGACCGTCAGCTCGCCCGTCTGCGGGAGGTAGATGTCGTTGACGAAGTCGGCGAGGTTCACATTCCCCGTGATGTAGCAGAGCCCGATCAGCCCGATCGCGACGAAGGCGCTCGTCCCCGTCGTCAGCCCGTCGAGCCCGTCGGTGATGTTGACGGCGTTCGAGACGGCGGTGACGATGAATACGACGATCGGGATGTAGATCAGCCAGCCGATGTCGAAGCCGACGATGGGGCTGAGGAAGTCGTAGTCGAACGTGCCGTCGGCGATGAAGGGGAGGCTCGAGAGCGTGTTCGTCTCGCGGAGCGTGGGGAGGAAGTAGAGCATCGCGCCGAGGAAGAGCCCGAGCGTCGTCTGCCCGCCGATCTTGACCCATTCGTTGACGCCCTGCTTGTTCTTCATCACGACCTTGATGTAGTCGTCGGCGAAGCCGATCGCGCCCATCCAGAGGGTCGCGAGGAGGATGAGGAGGATGTAGGGATTCGTGAGGTCGCCCCAGAGCAGCGTCGCGCCGCAGAGCGCGAGGATGATGATGACGCCGCCCATCGTCGGCGTGCCGGCCTTGTGCTCGTGGCTGACGGCGCCGGCGTCGACGCCCTCGCGGATCGTCTCGCCGAGCTGGCGGGCGCGGAGGAAGCGGATGATCTTCTTCCCCGCGAAGAGCGCGATCGCGAGGGCCGTCACCGCCGCGAGCGACGCGCGGACGGTGATGAAGTTGAAGACCTGAAAGCCGGGCGGCTCGTAGGTGACTTCCAGCCACTGAAGAAGGTGATAGAGCATGGGTCGGGGGATCGGGGGTGCGGAGGCGGCGGGCGGAGGATACCGGTGTTAGCCGCCGCCACTGGCGCGGTCGCGGAATCTTTGCCGGACGTGCTCGCGGTCGTCGAAGTCGCGCTTCTCGGTGCCGACGATCTGATAGGTCTCGTGCCCCTTCCCGGCGATCACGATCACGTCGCCCGGCGCGGCCCCGTCGACGGCGCAGCGGATGGCTTCGGCGCGGTCGGGGACGACGGCGGCGGCCTCGGGCGCGGTCATGCCTTCGCGGATCTCGGCGAGGATGGCATCGGGGTCTTCGGTGCGCGGGTTGTCGTTCGTGAGGATCACGCGGTCGGCGAGGGCCTCGGCGATGCGGCCCATGACGGGGCGCTTGGCGCGGTCGCGGTCGCCGCCGCAGCCGACGACGCAGGTGAGCGCGGCGCCGTCGGGCATCATGTCGCGCACGGTGCGGAGCACGTTCTCGAGCGCGTCCGGCGTGTGGGCGTAGTCCACGACGGCGACGGTGCCGTCGTCGGCCCTCGTCGTTTCGAGGCGGCCAGGCGGCGGCGCGGCCTCGGCAAGCGCGTCGAGCACGGCCGCTTTCTCGTAGCCGAGCGCGCGGCCCACGGCGTAGGCGGCGGCGAGGTTGTAGGCGTTGAACGCGCCGGCGACCCGGAAGCGTCGGACCTCGCCGTCGAGCCGGAGGCGGAGCCCGTCGGGCGCGTTCGCTTCGATCTCAAATGGAATGTCGGCGGCGGGACCGGGACCCGAAGCTCCGTAGGTCACGGTCCGCGCCGCCGACCCCTCCACCATCGCCCGCCAGGCCGCGTCGTCCCGGTTGACGATAGCTACGGCGTCTCCGTCGAGGCCGGCGAACAGGGATGCTTTCGCGTCGCGGTAGGCCTCGGCCGAGCCGTGGTAATCGAGGTGGTCGTGGGTGAGGTTCGTGAAGACGGCGGCGGCGAAGCGCTGGCCCCGCACGCGCTGCTGGACGAGCGCGTGGCTCGACACCTCCATCGCGCACGCGGTGCAGCCGTCGCCCGCCATCTCGCGGAGGAGCGCGTTGAGCGCGAGCGCGTCCGGCGTCGTGTGCGTCGCCGGGCGGCGCTCTTCGCCGATGCGGACCTCGACGGTGCCGAGCAGCCCGGCCTTCGCGCCGAGCGTCGTCAGCATGTCGTGGAGCAGGTACGCCGTCGTCGTCTTGCCATTCGTCCCCGTCACCCCGACGAGCTTCAGCTCGTGGCTGGGGTGATCGAAGTAGAAGCCCGCCATCTCGGCGAGGGCCGCCCGCGCGTCCGTGACGGTCACGAGGGCAGCCCCGCCGGGGGGGGGTGTTTCGGGAGGCGACGTGCAGACCACCGCCGTCGCCCCGTGTTGCACAGCCTTGTCAATGAACAGGTGCCCGTCGGCCTGCCCGCCGGCAATCGCGACGAAGCAGGTTCCGGGCTCGACGGCGCGGCTATCGTGCGCCAGGCCGTCGATCGTGATGTCAAGATTTCCCGTGGCCGTCACGAGCAGCCCCGCTTCGCGGAGAGGGGCCAGCAGGCGGCGAAGC
The DNA here is from genome assembly GCA_039944855.1 of Rhodothermales bacterium. NCBI lineage: Bacteria > Pseudomonadati > Rhodothermota > Rhodothermia > Rhodothermales > Rhodothermales bacterium. Next base: position 76,960 of record JBDUXZ010000020.1, read on the forward strand.
GGAAGCGGCTCACGGCGACGCACGGGATTATTGGCAGGCCAGCCACGCGGCGCCGGGGAGGGAGGCCCCCGGCGCAGGCGACTGGTCGGTGACGACGCCCGCACCGCGAACGGTCGCGGGGACGCCGAGGGAGGCGAGCCACGCCGTCGCCTGCCGGGCGCTGAGGCCTTGGAGGTTCGGCATCGTGGGCTCGGACGTCGTGGGAGTCTGCAGATCGGCGGCGAGGCGAACCGTCCGGCGCGGGTCGAGGGGTGTTCCCGCGCTGGGGTGTTGGACGGCCACCTCCCGCCACCCGTCACCTTCCGTGGCGACGGGGAAACCATGCGTGCGAAGCTGCTGGGCGGCGATCTCCTGCGGCAGCCCGGTCACAGCCGGGACCTCCGCCACGACCCGCGCCGGGAGCGTGTCCGCCGCCGCGATCCGGCCGGCGAGCGCAGGCACGACGCCCGTCCACCGCTCCGCCACACGCGCGAAGACCGGGGCCGAGACCGTCCCGCCGTAGTTCCCATTCTTCGGGTGGTGCATGAGGACGATCATCGCCACCTCGGGCGCATCCGCCGGGAACATCCCGACGAACGTCGCGCGGTAGATCGACGTGTAGCCGCCCTGCGTCGCGAGCCGGGCCGTGCCCGTCTTCCCCGCGATCCGCAGCCCCTCGACGACGGCGCGCGGCGCGGTGCCGTCTTTCGAGACGACGCGCTCGAACATCGGCCGCAGCGTCTCGGCGGTCTCGGGGCGGAAGGCGCGGCGGATGGAGTCCTGCGGCGCGGTCCACAGCGTCCGCCCGGCCACGCTCCGCCGCTCAGCGACGAGGTAGGGGTGGACGAGGAGGCCGCCGTTCGCGAGCGCGCAGTACGCGGTGAGGATTTGCAGCGGCGTCGCGTCGACCCCGTAGCCGATGCTCATCGAGGTCTGCGTCGAGCCGCTCCAGCGCTCGGGCTTGCGGAGCGTGCCGCCCGTCTCGCCCGGCAGGTCGATCCACGTCGGCTGGCCGAAGCCGAGGTTGCGCGCGTACTGATAGAAGGTGCCGGGGTCGAGCCGCTGCCCGGTCTTGGCGAGGGCGACGTTGCTCGACTTCGCAATCGCCTCGGCAAACGTGATGGTGCCGTAGGCGTGGGAGTCGCGCATCGTCCGCCCACCGAAGACGGCCCAGCCCGCGCCCGTCTCGATCGAGTCCTCGGGCGTGACGATGCCGCTCTCGAGCGCGGCCACGGCCGTGACGAGCTTGAACGTCGAGCCCGGCTCGAGCTGGTCGGTGATGGCGTGGTTGCGGCGGGCGGCCTCGGAGAACGCGCTCGCGCGGTTGGGGTCGTAGTCGGGCACGTTCGCCATCGCGAGCACGGCGCCGGTCTTCGGGTCCATCGCGATGGCCGTGCCCCACGTCGCGTCGGCCTCTTCGACGCCGCGCACGAGTTCCTCCTGCAGGATCGACTGGAGCACGAGGTCGAGCGTGAGGACGAGCTGCTGCCCGTGCTCGGGCTCGACGACGCTGCCGCCGACGAGCGCCTTGATGAAGCCGCGGCGGTCGCGTTGCACGGCCTGCCGCCCAGCGTGCCCGCTAAGGATCGCGTCGTACTGCATCTCCAGCCCCGCCGTCCCGCGCAGGTCGGTGTCGACGTGGCCGAGCACGTGCGAACCGATGCGGTCGTAGGTGTAGCGGCGGGCGAAGCGCGGCGTGAGGATGACGCCGGGCACGCCCCACTCTTCGAGCTTCTCCTTCTGCGCTTCGCCGAGGCTCCGGTGGAGGAGGACGTACTGCCGGCTCGTGCGGCCCCGCACCTCGCTGCGCACGCTCGCCGCGCTCCGCCCGACGAGGCGGCCGTAGTCTGCGTAAAACGCCTCGGCCCGATCCGCGAAGCCCGGCGCCGTCGGGTCGAGCGCGACTTCGTAGCGGGCCGTGTTGACGGCGAGCGTCCGGCCCGCCCGGTCGAGGATCGCCCCGCGCACGGCCGGGATCGTCACGAAGCTCGACGCCTGCCGCTCGCCCTGCGCCCGCAGCTCCGGCCCGTCGCCGACGTAGATCCGCACGAGCTGCGCGGCGATCGCCACCGGCAGCAGGCACAGCAACGTCAGCACGACGTAGAGGCGGTTGAGGATGGAGGTGCGAGCGTTCACGGGGAGGAAGCGGCAGAGCGCAGCACGCTGCGTCTGTACGAGGGCGGGTTATTCGGTGGAGTTGAGGAGGATCGTCGGGCCGTACTGCGAGCCGGGTTCGAGCCCGAGCGCGGCGGCGCGGTCGAGGATCACCGACGGCGCGGTCATCCGGTCGAACTCGCCCCGGAGCCGGTTGTGTTTGAGGACGAGGCGGAGCTTCTCTTTCTGGAGCTGCTGCACCTCGGCGACGAGGTCCTGCGTGGCGTAGACGTGGCCGACGTAGAGCGTGAAGAGTGCGCACGCCGCCACGAGGAGGACGGCGAAGCGGAGCGTCGGCACGCCGTCGACGAGGCCCGGCTTGGCCTCGCGCTTCTGCTTCACCGTGTTGGCCTTGCTCGCCGAGAGGTCCGACCACGCCGGCAGCTTCGCGACGGGCACGGCCTTCGCCGGGGCCTTCGTCGAAACGCTCCGGCTGCGCCGGCGCGAGACCGACGCCGCCTGCGCGGCGCTCCGCCGGCCGCGCGACTTCTTCGTCGGGCGCGGGAGCGGGGCAGACTTGGTTCGGGAGGAAGCCATCAGGAATCGTGCGTAGGGGCGCAGCATGCTGCGCCCGGAGAATCAGGAAGAGCGAGGGTAGGAGAAGGCCGTGCCGAGCCCCGACGTTTCGGGGTCGCGCTTCGCGGCGATGCGGAGGCGGGCGCTGCGGGCGCGGGGGTTCGCCGCGATCTCGTCGTCGCTCGCCGTGATCGGCTTGCGCGTGACGAGGTCCCAGGGCGTGAGGAGGTTGCCGTAGAAGTCGCGGACGGGCTCGCCCTCGAAGTTGCCGTAGCGGAGGAACTGTTTGGCGCGGCGGTCTTCGAGCGAGTGGTACGCGATGACCGCCATTCGCCCGCCCGTCTTCAGCACCCGCAGCCCGGCGACGAGCGCGCGCTCCAGCACGGCCAACTCGTCGTTGACCGCGATGCGGAGCGCCTGGAACACCCGCGACAGCGTCTTCACTTCCTCGCGCGAGAACACGGCCGAGCGCACCGCGTCGGCGAGCTGCCCCGTCGTCTCGATCGGGCGGGCGTCGAGGATCGCGCGGACGACCTTCGAGGCGCGCGGCTCTTCGCCGTAGGCGCGGAGGATGTGGACGAGCTCGTCGGGCTCGGCGCGGTTGACGAGGTCGGCGGCGGAGAGCGGGGCGTCCGTGTCCATCCGCATGTCGAGTGGGCCGCTCGCGGCGTACGCGAACCCGCGCCCCGCCTCGTCGATCTGGTGCGACGACACGCCGAGGTCGAGCAGCACGCCGTCGACGCTCTCAATCTCTGCATCGGCGAGGAGGCGTTCGAGATCGCCGAAGTTGCCGCGGAGCGTGCGGAAGCGCGTGCCCTCGGCGTCGAGCCGGGCCGTCGCGGCTGCGAGCGCTTCGGGGTCCTGGTCGATCCCGATCACGCACCCGTCCGGACCGAGGCGGTCGAGGAGCGCCGCCGCGTGGCCCCCGCCGCCGAGCGTGCCGTCAACGTAGGTGCCCGCCGGGTCGGTCACGAGCCCGTCGACCACCTCTTTATATAGGACCGGGGCGTGGTACCCCGTCGCGTAGGGCGCGGCGTGCGCGGGATCCCGACGGTCGGCTCGGTCAGTCATGGCGGTAGCAATAGTCATGAGCGCCCCCCCATCACCTGCTGGGCGGCGGTCTTGTACGTGCTGGACTGCTCGGCGAAGTAGGCGTCGAGCTCGTCCGGGTCCCAGACTTCGAGGTGGTCCACGGTGCCGATGACGACGGCGGTGTCGGAGATGCCGGCGAAGTCGCGGAGCTCGGCGGGGATCACGATGCGGCCCTGCTTGTCGAGCGTCACGTCCTCGGCCCACATCGTGATCGTGCGGACGAAGTGGCGGGTCTCCTCGTCGGCGAACTGGTTGAGGCGATCGAACTGCTCCTCCTGCTGCTCCCACACGTCGAGGGGGTAGAGGACGACGCAGTTCTCGATGCCACGCGTGGCGGTGAACGTCTCGTTCGCTTCGGGGCTCATGACGCGCCGCATCTTCGCCGGGATCGCGAGGCGACCCTTTTCGTCGACGGAGTTTTGAGAGCGTCCTTTGAAGCGTGCCATCGTGCGCGGGGCGGTCGGGCGGCAGGGAGGGTTGTGGAGGCGTTCCCCACTTCTCCCCACCGCGCATCAAAGTAGCATGCATATATCTAAAGTCAAGCAAATACGCCCTAAATGAGCCCATTTTGTGGATAAGTAGAGGTGTAATAGAAAATCACACATATACTTTCAGGTGAAATACCCCTCCGATCTCCCGTCCCGCCGCCGAAAGGTGAAAATCATGTCACCCTGCCCTTGGTCGCTACTCAACGAGTGAAAATCATATCACCATACCCTATCTTCCGTCTGCACATACCTCCGCCCCCATGCCCCCAGTCCGTCTTACCGAGCGCCAGAACCGCGTCTTCGAACACATCCGCGCCTACTTTCGCGAGCACAGCAAGCCCCCCACGTTGAAGGAGATCGGCGACGCCCTCTCGATCCGCTCGACGAACGGGGTCTCGAAGCACCTCCACGCGCTCGAACAGAAGGGATACATCCGCCGCATCCCGAACGAAGCCCGCGGCATCGCCCTCGTCGATACCGGCGACGACCCGTTCGCCTTCGACGCCGAGGTGCCGAGCCTCCTCCTCGTCAGCCGCACCGACAGCGCGCAGCCGACGAAGCTCCGTAACCGGCCGAAGGGCGCACTTTACACCGACCCCCTCTTTCTCGGCCGCGCCGACGAGGACGCCTGCCTCCTCGGCCGCGCCGGCGACGACGGGATGAGCGACGTGGGCATCTTCAAAGGCGACTACCTCGTGATCGAAGAGCAGAAGTGGCGCCGGCTCCCCGACGGTGTCGTCGTCGCTGCGCTCGTCGGCGAGGCGCTCCTCGCCCGCACGTTCAGCTTCCTCAACGGTCGCCTCCACTTGCAGCCGGCGAACAAGTCGTACTCGAAGGAGGCGTACCCGCCGCGCGACCCGGCGTGCCACGTCATCGGCCCCGTGCTCAGCGTGATGCGGAAGCTCTGAAGCGAGCAGGCCTGAGGTCGTGCGCCGTTGCCTCCTCTCTGCCCTGCCGGGCATCTCTCCCCCAAAAGGAGAACGTGATTCCTGACCTCTTCGCCCTCTATCTGCTACCCCCGTCGCCGACTACGTCCCCTCGCCCCTCCGGGGAGAAGGACAGGGTGAGGGGCTAGTCCACCTACGGCGCTAGCCGAGGTCGAGTGTCCGATCCACGAGGGCGTCGAGCGCGTCGTGCTGGTGGCTGGAGACGACGACGATCCCGCCCGCCGCTTTGAAGCCGCGTAGCAGGTCGAGCGCCGCCGCGCTACTCGCCGTGTCGAGCCCGCGGAACGGCTCGTCCATCAGCAGCACGGCAGGCGCAGCGACGAGGGCGGCGGCCCACTGCGCCTTCCGCCGCATCCCGCTCGAGTACGTCCCGATCAGGTTCGCCCGCCGCTCGTCGAGCCGTACCGCGTCGAGGAGCGCGGCGATCCGCTCCGGCCCTGCCCCGTCCCACTGCTCCCGCGCGCGGAGCACCCACTCCAGCAGTTCCTCTGCCGAGAGGTATTCCGGCAACCCGGTCCGGTCGTGCACGACGCCGACGTGCTGCAAGTACCGGTGCGGGTGCACGTGCACGTCGAGGTCGCCGTAGCGCACCGCGCCCGAGGTCGGGTACGAGAGCGCAGTCAGCAGGCGGAGCAGCGTCGTCTTGCCCGACCCGTTCGGCCCGACGAGGCCAGTGATGGTGCCCGGCTCGAACGTGGCGGAAAGCCCGTCGAGCACGGGCGTGCCCTGCCCGTAGCGCTTCGTGACACGCTCGACTACGAGCGGCTCAGGCGAAGCGGCGGCGATAGCGAACTTCGGCGGCATAGGTGAACAACCAGGCGGTGAAAAAGGCGAGGCCGACATCGACGCCGACCCACAGCGCGACATCGGCGAGGGTGAAGTCGGCGTCGAAGAGGGCGATGACGGAGAGGGCGAGAGCGAGCGGCAGCGTCCAGCGGAGGTTGACGAAGAAGCGCGTCGCGGTCCACCCCAACGGGCTCTGCTGCGCGAGGCCGAACGCGCGAGGCCCGAGCGTTTCCGTTGCGAGCACACCGACCGCACCGTTCTTCGCCGCGAGGCCGAGTGCGAGCGCAGCGGCGATGACGCCGTCCGCTGCGTCCCGAGCGAAGAGCACCCACAGCCCGATCACGCCGAGCGCGAAGAGACGGCCGAGCGGGAGCCGGCGGTCGAGTTGGACGAGGCCGGCCCATACGTGCGGCCGGAGGCGGCGCGGTGCCCAGTAGACGGCGTCGGGGCGGACCGGCTCGCGCTGCGTCGTGCGCGGGCCGCCCGCCGTGAGCAGCTCGGTGTAGAGCGCGTTCGTGCAGTAGAAGTCGTGGTCGTACCCCGCGGCCCGGCGGGTGAGCGTCGCCGTCGCGACCCCCAGCAGCGCCGCGCCCGGCAGCCACGCGACGGCGACGAGTCCGGCATCCGCGAGTGCCGCCGTCGTCAGAATCACCGCTGCCCCGAGCGCGAACACCCGCGCCGACGCGAGCACCGTCGGCACGAGGCCGAACGGGATGTGCATGCTCGCGCGTTCTTCCTTTTCCACGAGCCGACGATACCAGCCACCCGCAAGGCCCTCCTGCCACGCCTGCGAGTCGGGGCCAATCGCCGTGTAGTGCGCGAAGGCGTACACCCCGACGCCGAGCACAACGAGCGCGACTTCGACGAGCGGCGCGCCCACTGCCCCGCCGATCTCGACGGCCAGCAGCACCGGCGGGACGAGGAACGCGGCGACGATGAAGCCCCACGGTCGCCCCTGCCGAACCAGCAGCGCGCGAGGCGACGGGTTGAGCATCTGCAGAAACGCGGCTGCCGCGTCCGGCAGCAGCACGTGCGGCGGTGCGACGGCGAAGATGCCCACCACGACGAACGCGTAGCGCAGCAGCACCTCGCGCAGCGACCCGCTGCCATCCACCGCGAACGCCGCGAAGAGGTATCCGAGCCCGCCGACGAGCAGGACCGTCCCCACCCGCCGCGCCGCGCTCCGATCCGTGGTCACATTCGGGATCGCCATCAGCGCAGGGTGCCGAGGTAGGTGATGCCATTGGGGAAGCCTGTGCGCGCGTCGGCGGGCAGTCGCTCGGCGAAGCCTTTGGGGTAGATGTTCAACCCCGGTAGCCGCTCGAACGAGACGTAGTCCACGCTACGGATGAGCTGCCGCTCGCCGAGCTCGGGGTCGGCACCCGTGCGGAGCGTGCCGCCGTCGATGGTACAGTGGAAGTAGAACGACACGGCATGGAGCGGCGGGCGGATGAAGTCGAGCACGTAGCGCAGCGGGCCGACGTGGACGCGCAGCCCGGTCTCTTCCTCGACCTCTCGCCGCAGCGCCTCAGGCAGCGCCTCGCCGAAATCGACACCGCCGCCGGGCGCGATCCAGAACGGCGGCGCCTCACCATTCGCGTTCGTGTGCATCGCCGCGTGCTCGACCAGCAGGACGGACGACGGCGCCGCCTCGTCGTCGAACAGCAGCCCGCCGACGCGGACGCGGACGCGGTTGCCGTAGGCTTCGGTGATGTGCGAGTCGGTCGAGGAGCGCGGCTCCATCGGTGGCGGGGGCGGGCGAAAGGGGAGGAAGGTACGGCGGTCCTCGCACGCCGGTTCACCCCGCCGCATACCGGAGTTGGACGACCCCGCTCGCGTACGACTGTGCCCCGACGAGCGGCAGCGCCGTGTGGGGCTGCGCACTCTCGAACAGCGGGATACCCTCGCCGAGCAACACCGGAATCACTGACAGGATGTATGCGTCGATCAGCCCCGCCGCCCGGAACGACGCGACGAGCCCACCCCCACCGACGAGCCACAGATCGCCGTCGATCCGCTCCCGCAGCGACGCCACAACCTCGGCCGGATCGCCCGACACGAACGTCACATTGGGATGCTCCCCTTCCGGCGGCGCGTACGAAAAGACGAACGAAGGCTTGCCCGGATACGGCCAGTCCCCGAAGCCGCGCACCTGCTCGTACGTCGCTCGTCCCATCACGAGCGCCCCGACGGAGGCGTAGAACTCGGCGTAGCCGTAGTCCTCACCGGACTCTGTCGCCACCGCGTCGAGCCAGCCCACGCCGCCGTCCTTGTCTGCGATGAACCCGTCGAGACTGACGGCGATGTAGAGGGCAACGTTCATCATTCCTCGCGGCGCAGCTTCTTCCCGAGGTCCTGCCGCCCGTGCAACACGGTTAGCACCTCGACGACCTCTCCGCCGACGAAATACACGATCCGATATCCGTCCCGCACGATTTCGCGGATGTGGCCCAACTCGGTTTCGGGGACCTGACGCCCCATCAGCGGGAACTCCGCGAGCGCACCGGCCGCTGCGTAGAGCCGTGCGACGAGCGACCGTGCGTACTGCGGCGACGAGCGTTCGAGGTATGCGCCCACCGCGTCGAGATCGCGGAGCGCCTGCGGCGACCACCGGACCTCAGCCACGGGCCTCTGCATCCCCGAGCCACCGGCTCAATCGCCACCCGGCCTCAGCGTGCGAGACGGATTTTCCCGCTTCGACCTCGCGCAACCCCGTCTCGATCTTTTGGAGCACATAGATCTCGTACTGAATCTCCTCGAACGAAGCATCGTCCGACAAGCGCCGGATCATATCGAGGGTCGCTTGCTTGGGCGTGGGATCAGGCATAGAGGCGAAGTAAGGTTCTAGCGTAGATACAACGAGTCGCGGCTTGTGTTCGCGAACGCTGCCATGCAGCCCGAGGTCAGCCTGCGCCACGGCTTATGCTGCCGCTGGTTGCGTGTTTGCCATCTCGATCACATGCCAAACAAGAAAAGAGAGCGCACCTGCGATGAAATAGCCGAACTGCCAACGCATGTACTTAGCTGCCTTGTCGTCGAGAAAATCTGCAGCTTTGCGGTACTCTTCCTCCAGACCCGCCACATAAGTCCTCTCCATGAGCTTCATGACGCCAGAGGCATTCACGCTTAGGGATTCATTGCGGTGCCAGATGCTACGGCATCCGAAAAAGAAGCTCAGGCCCCACAGAGCAACTGCGAAGCCAAGTGGTAGTTGAGAGACGGTTAGTGACTCCCCGCTTGTAATGCTGACTGCGAAGGCAACGGCGGAGGCAGAAGCAGCGAGCAGAAAATACACGTACTTCGTCCAAGCCTCGCGAAGTGTCTGGTGGAGGTACTTAAAGTCCTCCATCGTGTAGTCGTCAGATCCCATTGATAAGGCAGCATAACCGATAATTGAGCGGAATGCCGAGTGGCTTCTATTCCACCTTCGGCGCGGGAGCGGGCGTTCCGGCCTCGCCGTCGCCGCTGCGGAGGACTTTGGCGGAGGCGCGGCGGACCTTGCGGGTCGAGGTCGGCGGGCGCGGCGTCTCCAGCGTCCCCGCCGCCGTCGCGTGCGCCACGGCCGCGCCGACGAACGCCACGAAGAGGGGGTGCGGGTTCTGCACTGTGGACTTGTACTCCGGGTGGAACTGCACGCCGACGAACCACGGGTGCGCCACACCCTCCGGCCCCTCCTGCGGCAGCTCGATGATCTCGACCAGGTCGCGCTCGGGGTTCGTGCCGGTGAAGCACATCCCGTGCTCCTTCAGCTTGTAGCGGAGGTGGTTGTTGACCTCGAAGCGGTGGCGGTGCCGCTCCTGTACCTCGTCCGCGCCGTAGACCTCGCGTGCGAGCGAGCCCTCGGTCAGATGACAGTCGTACTGCCCGAGCCGCATCGTCCCGCCCTTCTCCGTGATCCCCTTCTGCTCCGCCATCAGGTCGATCACCGGGTGCGGCGAGTCGGGTGCGAACTCTGCCGAGTGGGCCTCGGGCCAGCCGCAGACGGTGCGGGCGAACTCGATCACGGCACATTGCATCCCGAGGCAGATCCCGAAGAACGGGACGCCGGTTTCGCGGGCGAACCGCGCCGCCTCGATCTTCCCCTGAATCCCGCGCTCGCCGAAACCGGGCGCGATGAGCACGCCCGACACATCGCCCAGCTTGTCGGCGACGTTCTTCGCCGTGATCCCTTCGGAGTGGACGGAGACGACCTCGACCTGCACACCGTGCGCCGCGCCCGCGATGATGAAGCTCTCCGAAATCGACTTGTACGCGTCCTGGTGCTCGACGTACTTCCCGACGAGCGCGACGCGGACCTTCCCCGTCGGGTCTTTGAGGCGGCGGAGGAACTCGACCCACCGGTCCATCTCCAATTCCCGCAGCGGCTCGCCGTGGGCGGCGGCCTCTTCGGCGAGGCGGAGCCGCTCGATCACGACCTGGTCGATGCCCTGCTCGCGGAGGAGGAGCGGGACTTCGTAGATGCTCTCGGCGTCCATCATCTGCACGACGGCGCGCTGCTCGACGTTGCAGAAGTTGGCGATCTTGCGGCGGATGTCGTCGTCGAGCGGATGCTCGGTGCGGCAGACGAGGGCGTCGGGCTGGAGGCCGTAGCTCTGGAGCGTCTTGACGGAGTGCTGCGTCGGCTTCGTCTTCAGCTCGCCGGCGGCGGCGAGGTAGGGGACGAGCGTGAGATGGACGAGGCACACGTTCGCCCGCCCCTCTTCGAGCGCGAACTGCCGGATGGCTTCGAGGTAGGGCAGGCTCTCGATGTCGCCCGCCGTCCCGCCGACCTCGGTGATGACGACGTCGTAGTCGCCCGTCGCGCCGAGCTTCCGCATCCACCCCTTGATCTCGTCGATGACGTGGGGGACGACCTGCACGGTCTTGCCGAGGTATGCCCCGGCGCGCTCCTTCTCGATCACGCCGGAGTAGACGCGGCCCGTCGTAACGTTGTTGGCCTGCGACATCGGCACGTCGAGGAACCGCTCGTAGTGCCCGAGGTCGAGGTCGGTCTCGGCGCCGTCGTCGGTGACGAAAACCTCGCCGTGCTCGTACGGGTTCATCGTCCCCGCGTCGACGTTGATGTAGGGGTCGAACTTCTGGATCGTGACGCGGAGGCCGCGGGCTTCGAGGATGCGGCCGAGCGAGGCGGAGAAGATGCCCTTGCCGAGGGAGGAGGTCACGCCGCCGGTGACGAAGAGGTACTTGGTCTGCACGGGAGTCCGGGTCTGGAGGCGGGGGATGTTTGCAAAAGGTACGGCCCGGCCGTGGCCCCGTCGCGCAGCCCTCGGCGAAAGCTCCGGCAAAAAGGGCGTGGCGGACCCCCCGCTTTCCTCGGGTCCTACGGGACACGTCCCTACGGACGCCGTCGGAAAGCTGTCCCCCTCGAAGGGGGACAGCCGCGCGTTGTCGTGAACGAACGAAGTGAGTGAACGCGAGCGCGGCAGGGGGTCCGCCCCGGAACCTTCCCTCGCTCTGCGCCTCTATGCTCCGCCCCACCTTCTCTGCCGATGACCTACCTCGCGTTCCACTTCGTCTTCATCCTCCCGCTCATCGCGGTCTTCGCCGTCCTCGTGGCCCGCGTGCGCCGGATGCGTGACCTCCGCCCCGATGCGCTCGCCTACATCGGGCTGATCGCGGGCGTGGCGTTCGTCTACACGATCCCGTGGGACAACTACCTCGTCTACCGCGACGTCTGGTCGTACGGCCCCGATCGCGTGCTCGCCGTCATCGGCTACGTGCCCGTGGAGGAGTACGCGTTCTTCCTGCTCCAGCCCGTGCTGACGGGGCTGTGGTACCTCCTCGTCCGCGACCGGCTCGGCCACGTCGCGGCCCCGGCGACGGGGCGGGCGAAGAGCGTTGGCGTCGCGTTCTTCCTCGCGCTCACGCTCGTCGGGGTCGCGCTCCTCATCGGCGGCGGGCACGGGCTGTACATGGGACTCATCCTCGCGTGGGCCTCGCCCGTCCTCGCCGGGATGTGGGGACTCGCCGGCGAGGCGCTGTGGGCGAACCGCCGTGCGATCACGTGGACCGTCGCCCCGATCACGCTCTGGCTGTGGATTGCCGACCGCATCGCGATCGGGCTCGGCATCTGGGACATCACCGACGCGACGCGCTCCGGCATCGACCTCGTCGGGCTCCCCATCGAAGAGGCGACGTTCTTCCTCATGACGAACCTGCTCGTGGCAAAGGGCCTCCTGCTGCTGAGCCTGCGGCAGACCGCCGCCCCACCCGTTTCGGCGTAGCCGCGACACCCCCGATCCGGCCCGATGGGATCAGATCGTGATGTTCATCGGTGAAATGCCCCTGTGAGCTTCCGCTCCTCTCCCTTCTCGTTTGTCCTCAGAGGCCCCGCCCTCTGACCCCGATCTCCGCTCCGCCATGCCGCTCCCCGTCTCCGCCGGCCCTCCGCCGTGGTCCCACTCCGACCCGGACCGCGATTCCGACCAGCCCCTCCCCGATTCTGCCGCGCCGGTTCCGACGACTGACCTCGGCCGCCTCGTCGTTGTCGCAAACCGGGCGCCGGTGCGGGAAGAGGACGGCGAGTGGCAGCCATCGATCGGCGGGCTCGCGACCGCGCTGCTGCCGGTGCTGGAGCAGCACGGCGGCGTGTGGGTCTCGATGCAGGAGGACGACGCGCCGGAGCACCAGCCCTACCCCGCCGACGAGCCGCAGTTCACGATTCGCCGCGTGCCGATGTCCGAGGACGAGCGCGCCAACTACTACGAGGGCATGGCGAACAGCGTGCTCTGGCCCGTCTCGCACTACCTCCTCCAGCACCTCGCCCTGGAGCGCGCCTTCATCGAGGACTACCGCCGCATCAACCGCCGCTTCGCCGACGCCGTGCTCGATGAGGCCGAGCCCGACGACACGATCTGGGTGCAGGACTACCACCTGATGCTGCTGCCGGGCTACGTGCGCGAGAAGCTCCCCGACGCGCGGATCGCCCACTTCTGGCACATCCCGTGGCCCGCGATGGAGGTCTTCCGCATCCTCCCGTGGGCGCGCGAGCTCGTCCGCGGCCTGCTCGGCTGCGACTTCATCGGCTTCCACGTGCAGGAGTACGTCGACAACTTCCGCGAGACGGCCCGGACCCTCCTCGGCGCCGAGCTGACGGACGGGGGCGTGCGGTGGGAAGGCCGCGAGGTCCGCGTCGAGGCGCATCCTATCGGCATCGACGTGGGGTACTTCGAGGAGACGGCGCGCTCGGAGGAGACGGCACGCCAGGCCGAGCGTCTCCGTGCGGAGTCCACGGCCGAGCTCCTCCTCGTCGGCGTGGACCGGCTCGATTACACGAAAGGCATCCCCGCCAGGCTCCAGGCCTTCGAGCTGTTCCTCGAACGGAATCCGGAGTACCGCGGGCGCGTCAGCCTCTACCAGATCGCCACCCCGAGCCGGACGGGCGTCGAGTCGTACCAGGAGCTCAAGCGCGAGGTGGACGAGGTCGTCGGCCGGATCAACGGAGCGTTCTCCGAGGGGCAGTGGGTGCCGGTCCACTACTACTACCGCTCGTTCGCGCAGGACGAGCTGTGCGCGTACTACCGCGCCGCCGACGCCGCCCTCATCACCCCGCTGCGCGACGGGATGAACCTCGTCGCCCACGAGTTCGTCGCCGCGAACGAGCGGGGTGCCCTTGTCCTCTCCGAGATGGCGGGCGCGGCCTACCTCCTCTCCGGCGCCCTCCTCGTGAACCCGTACGACGAGGACGGCCTCGCCTCGACCATCAAGTCCGCACTCGAGATGGAGCCCGAGGAGAAGCGGCTACGGATGGACGCGCTCAAAGCGCACGTCGCCGACCTCGACGTCCACCGCTGGGCCGACCGATTTCTCGCCTCGTTCGTCGCCCCGTCGTCATGACCCGACCGCCCCACCCCGACCGCCCCCTCCTCTTCCTCGACTACGACGGCACGCTCGCCCCGATCGTGGACGACCCGGCGGCGGCACGCCCCCACCCCGCCATCCCCGCGTTGCTGGCCCGGCTCCACGCGCGCTACCCCGTCGTCGTCGTCACCGGCCGCCACCTCGACGACCTCACCGGGTTCTTCGCCCCTGCCCCATCGCCGATCCGCGCCGTCGGGCTGCACGGGACGCAGGAGGGGCGCCTCGGCGAAACGCCCCGCCACACCCTCTCCGACGAAGCCGCCGCCGCCCTCGCCGCGCTGCGCGAGAAGGTCCCCGCGCTCGACGGGCTCCACGTCGAGGACAAAGGCCCCGCCTTCGCCGTCCACTACCGCGCCGTCGTCGATGAGGCGGCGGCGCTGCACCGGCTGCGTGCGTGGGCCGACGGCGTGCCCGACGCGCTCGAACCGGTGTGGGGAAAGAAGGTCGTCGAGCTCCGGCCCGTGGGAACGAGCAAGGGCGTCGCCGTGCGCCGGATCGCGGCCGAGCACCCGGACCGCACGCCGGTCTACCTCGGCGACGACGTGACGGACGAGGACGCCTTCGCCGTGCTCGACGCGCCCGCCGTCACGGTGAAAGTGGGCGAGGGCGAGACGGCCGCGCGCTACCGCCTGCCCGACGTCGACGCCGTCGTGGACTACCTTCGCGGCTTCCTCGACGGCTAGCGCGCTTGCTGATCGGGGCGGGCGTCGCCGATCCGCCCTTCGGCCGGCTTCCGGGCGACCATGAGCAGGCCGGTGCCGGTCGGGTTCTTGTCGCGGAGGTCGAGCTTGTTGAGGGCGAGGCCGGCGGGAAGCGCGGGGAGGTAATAGAACGGGAGGACGGCGCCGAAGGCGAGGCTCCGGTTCAGCAGTTGGATGGGCCACTTCACGAGGAGCCGCCACGCCGCCGAGCCGTAGCGGCCGTAGGTGTACATCCAATCGGCCACCTCCAGCCCCGCCGTCTCCAGCTTCTCCTGCAGTTCGTCCGGCGGGTAGCCGTCGCGGACGTGCTCGCCGATGAAGCTCTCGTCGCCCTCGTCCGTCACGCCCGAGCCTCCGGCGTCGCTCGGCGTGTTGACGACGGCGTAGCCGCCGGGCCGGAGCACGCGGTGGAAGTTGCGAAAGACGGCGCGGTCGTCCTCGATGTGCTCCATCACGTCGACGGAGAGCGCGAGGTCGTAGACGCCCTCTTCGGCCATCGGCTCGGTGAGGTCGAGCTGGCGGAAGGTGATGCGGGCGGCGTGCGGCGTCTGGTCGAAGAAGGTGCGGGCGCGGGCGAGGTACTCCGCCTTCACGTCCACGGCCGTGACCTCGACGCGGGGGAACGTGTCGAGGAGGAAGTAGGCGTACTGCCCGAAGCCGGTCCCGGCGTCGAGCACGCGGATCGGCCGGTCCGTCGGCATCGTCTCGATGAGGGCTTCGACCTCGCGCTGGACGTACCACGCGCGCAGGAAGACGGTATCGAGCAGCCGGTAGAAGACCTTGTTCATCCGGGGCGAGCGGGTGAACAGGCCGCCGAGACGGTCTTTTACGGGGTCGTAATCCATGATCGGTGATCCGTGGAACTCAAATAGAAACGGTCGTACTCGGGCTCACACGCCCTCGGCCAGCCCTTCGAGCGCTTCGCAGACGTGGCGCCAGTCGGTCGCAGCGCGCACGGCGCGGACGCCCTCAGCGAGGGACGCGGCCATGTCCTCCTCGAAGAACCGCACAGCGGCGGCGGCGAGCGCCCCAGCGTCCTCGGGCGGGACGACGAGCCCGGCCCGCTCGTGCGGCACCGACTCGGCGAGGCCGCCGACGTCCGTCGTGAGGACGGGGCGCTCGAAGTGGAACGCGACCTGAGCGACGCCGCTCTGCGTGGCCGAAAGGTACGGCTGCACCACGAGGTCCGCCGCGCCGAAGTAGGGCGCCACCTGCTCGCTCGGGACGTACTCGTCTTCGAACCGGACGGCGGCGTCGAGCCCGAGCCGGCGGACCTGCTCGCGGTACGGCGCCGCGTCGTCGTAGAACTCGCCGGCCACGACGAGGCAGGCGTCGGGCAGGCGTTCGAGGATGCCCGGCATGGCGTCGAGCAGGACGTGGAGCCCTTTGTAGCGGCGGACGAACCCGAAGAAAAGCAGGACGGGCGCCTCGGCCGGGAGGCCGAGCAGGGCGCGAGCCTCAACGCGCGGGACGGCCTCGCCGAAGAAGTCGTACGTCGGATGCGCCGCCTGCCGGACCGGCACGCCCGGCGCCAGCCGCTCGGCGTCGCGGCGGACGCTGTCGGAGAGGACGAGCAGCCCGTCGCAGGAGCGGAGGAAGTAGCGGCTGAGGGCGCGATCACCCGGGCGGCGCTCGTGCGGGAGCGCGTTGTGGACGACGGCCAGACGCTTCGCCCCATCGCCGAGCCGCCGCCCGATCGTCCCGAGCGCGGGCGCGAAGAACGGCATCCAGTACTGGAACACGACGGCGTCGGGCGCGAGGGCGCGGAGGTGCCGCGCCGTCCGTAGCCACGAGCGCGGCCCGATCGTGTCGATCAAGCGTGGGGCGTCGAGCGCGTCCTCCGCCGGCGTCGTCTCGTACTGCGTGCGGCCGGGGAAGAGCCGCTCCGGGTACTGCCGGGAGAACGTGACGGCGCTGACGCGGTGGCCGCGCGCCTCCAGGCTCCGCCCGAGCGACTGCGTGAAGTGCGCGATCCCGCCCCGATACGGATAGAGCGGGCCGACAAGGACGATGTGTTGAGGCTTCGACACGGACAGGGCGATGACGGGGCGCCGAAGATAACGCCCACCGGCCCCTTCGCCCGAACGGCGCGCGGGGAGGCCCCGCTCGCATCAATGCGATGGCTCCGACACGAACGCCCGCATCGTCACCCCGGGCTCCGCGAAGACACGCATCTCCGCCGACGGGCGCGCGGGCTCGACCCCGACGAACTCCGGAGAGGCGAAGATCGCCGCGAACGTCGCCTCCCGGTCCGCCCACGCCGTGGAGTCGGCGTACTCCGTCATCAGGAGGACGTCCCATCCGCGGACGGAGTCGGGCGACGCTACGAAGGCGCGATACGAGAGGACGGCGCCGCGCGTCCGCGCGAGGCGTCGCGCATTCGCCCAATTCGTTTCAATCGACTGGACGTAGTCCGCCTGCGCCCCCGGCAGCGTCCGAATGAGATCCACCGACCACACCGGCTCGGGGATCGGCGGATCGGCCACCGCGACCATCGGCCGACACGCCGAAAGCCCGCTCGCGACGAGGAGGAACACGGTTAGACTACATAGAATGAAGAGGATTCGCATGAGATACGCTCGGTTGCGCGGCGGCTGACCCGCACCGTTTACTCGAAGGGTTCGACGAGCATCAGGTCGCTCTCGACGCGGTCCACCTGCGCGAAGACGACGCGGCGGCCGTCGGCGGTAGCGGTCAGCCCCGGCTCGGCGGGCATGAACTGGCCGAGGGGGAAGGGCAGCAGGTCGGTCTCGCCCGTGGCCAAGCCGAGCCGCATCACGCGCAGCGTGCCGTCGATCCGCCGTGGGAACAGCACGCCAGCGTCCGTCACCGCCCAACTCGTCGCCGCGGTCGGGGGCAATGCATCGGTGACGAGCCGCTCGGGGCCGCCCGCGACCGGCCGCGCCCACAGCCCGGCCACACCTGGCTTCGCGTACAGCACCTCCGTCCCGTCGGTCGACTCCTCGCCGGTGAACCCGCCCGCGTCGGTCACGCGCACGGCCTCGCCCCCCTCCGCCGGCATCGTCCAGAGCTGCCACGCCCCGTCGCGGTTCGAGCCGAAGTAGAGCCGGCGCCCGTCGCGTGACCAGCGGGGCGCGACGTCGTCGGCGTCGGAAGGGGTGAGGCGGCGCGTCGGGCCGCCGGCGGGGTCGATCACGAAGAGGTCAGCCGTCGTCTCGGGACGGGCCTGAAACGCGATGCGCGTCCCGTCCGGCGACCAGCGCGGGGCTTCGACGGACGCGCCGCCGAAGTCGGTCAGCCGCGCCGGGTTCGCCCCGTCGCCGTCGGCGAGCCAGACCTCGGGCGGGCCGGAGCGGTTGGAGATGAACGCGAGCCGAGCGCCGTCCGCGCGGAGGTGCGGGTGCTTGTCCCACCACGTCGAGACGACGAGCGGCCGGGCTTCGGCGCTGTCCACATCGGCTCCCCACAGGTTGATCTCGAACGCCCACTCCTCGAACACGAGCCGCCCGTCGCCGACCTCGGGCTGGCCGGGATCGCGGGCGACGAGGCCTCGGACCCGCTCCGGCGTGCCCCCGGTCGCCGGCATCCGCCAGAGCTCGTACATCCCCGTCCGACTCGACGAGAACAGCACGTCGCGGCCGTCGTGGCTGAAGGCCGTCCCGGCGAGGCCGCGGTCGTCGTGCGTGAGCCGCTCGGGCGTGCCGTCAGGGAGGGCGAGGCGGTAGAGGTCTTCGCCACCGCCGCTCGTGCGCCGTCGGAAGAGGAGCGCGCCGCCGTCGGGCGCGAACACGGGATCGAGGTCGCCCGCCGACGTCGGCGGTGGATCGGTGAGCGGGCGGTGCGCGCCCGTGGCGAGGTCGAAGAGGGCGAGGCGGACGGGCGAGGCGGACGTGTCGCGGGTGACGAACGCGAGCGCCTGCCCGTCCGGGGCGAACGCGAGGCCCCACGGGAACGCCGGCACGTCGGTGAGGCGGCGAGGCTCGCCGCCGAGCGCGGGGACGGTGAACAGCCCGCAGCCTGCGTCGCCACAGCGGACGAACGCGACGCTCCGGCCGTCGGGTGCCCACGCCGGACTCGCGTCGCCGCCGTCGCCGTCGGTCAGTTGCAGCGGGGCGCCGTCGCCGAGGACGCGGACGAAGAGGCGGCCCCGCTCGCCCGGCTCGGCGTGGACGTAGAGCACGCGCGAGCCGTCGGGCGAGAGCGCGGGCGCGGTCTCCAGTCCGGGCGCGCTCGTGAGCGGGCGCGTGGCGGGCTCGACGGGGAAGTCGCTTCCGCCCCACACGCTGATGGCGACGAGGGCCGCGAGCGCGAGCGCGACGAAGCCCCACGCCAGCCCCATCTGCCACCGGAACGCCGGATCTGTGCCCCCGCCTGGCCCTACCGCCGCCTCCTCTTCCGGCTCGGCGGCCGGCGCAGACCGGGTCACGGAAAGGGCGAAGTCCGACGCCTCCGACGCGACGGGCACGCCATCGCCGAGGTGGTGGACCGGCGCGATCAACCGGTAGCCGACCGTCGGGATCGTCTCGATGACGCGGGGCGTGCGGGGGTCGTCGTCGAAGAGCTTGCGGAGCTGGGAGATGCAGCGGCTGAGGGCGTTCTCGGTGACGTAGACCTCGGGCCAGACGGCTTCGAGCAGTTCGTCCCGCGTGACGGGCTCGCCTGCGTGCGCCGCGAGGAGGGTCAGCACCTGCATCGGCTTCGGCTCGACGTGGACGGTCTCGCCCGGCCGCGTCATCTCGTGCGAGCGCGGCAGCACGGTCCATTCGCCGATGCGGAAGCCGTCGGCGAGGGGCGTGAGGAACGAAGCGTCGTAGGGCATCGGGCGGAGGTGCGGGCTCGGAGAAGCGTAGCGACCGGGCGGGGGATGCGTCAAGGTACTACGCCCGCCCCGGCCGGACCGGCGCTGACGGGCCCGGAACGGCGATCATCACCTCCTCATCAGGTCTCCGAAGGAAACCGTCACGCCGTCCGCAAGCGCGGGGCATCGGCGCGCAGCTAGCATGGCGCACCGGCCCTCGATCCGCCCACTCATCCCCTGCCGCCATGCGCCCCTCTCGCTACGTCCTCCTCTCGCTCGCCATCGTCCTGCTCTATCCGTGCGACGGGTACGGGCAGCCCGTGTTCACCGAAGTCACCGACGGCGACCTCGTCACGGCGGTCCGCTCGTGGGGCGCGAGTTGGGTGGACATCGACGGCGACCTCGACCTCGACCTCTTCGTGAGCCGGCAGGCGACGACGGGCGGCAACCGGCTCTACCTCAACGACGGCGGCACGCTCACCCTCGCCGACGCGGGCGCGCTCACCGACGCCGCCACGCCCGGCTCGCTCGGCCACACCTGGGCCGACTACGACAACGACGACGACCTCGACGTGTACGCTGTCGGCGGGTGGGTTAGCGGGGCCGGCCACCTCTTCCGTAACGACGGCGGCACGTTCGCCCTCGTCGACGCCGCGCCCGTCGCGCCGAGCGACGACAACCGGGGCTGGAGCGCGGCGTGGGGCGACTTCGATGCCGACGGCTTCGTGGATCTCGTCGTGGCCCACCCGGCGGGGTTCGTGGGGGTCTCCCAGCCGAACCACCTCTTCCACAACGAGAGCGGTAGCGCGTTCAGCCGCGTCGCTGACGGTCCTGTCGTCACCGGGCTCGCCCCGTACACCGTCGCCTCGTGGAGCGACTACGACCTCGACGGCGACCTCGACCTCTTCATCGGCAGCGGACCAGCGAACGGGAGCGTGGCGCCGGATTTCTTCTACGAGAACGACGGCGCCGGCGCGTTCAGCCGTCTGGAGACGGAACCGTTCGCCACCGATGCGCGCGACGGGCAGGTGGTAAACTGGATCGATGTCGATAATGACGGCGACCTCGACGTCTACATCACCAACTACACGGGGACGGCGACGAACGACTTCTACCGCAACGACGCGGGCACGTATGTCGCCGTCACCGATGACCCCCTCGCCGATGACACGGGCGGGCTCCGCCTCGCCAACACCTGGGGCGACCTCGACAACGACGGCGACCTCGACGCCTTCATCACGACCGGCGGGAACGCCGCGGACCGGCTCTACAGCAATGACGGCGATGGGACGTTCACGCGCATCGCGTCATCGCCCCTCACGACGCGCGCCGATGCCACCTCCGGCGCCACGCTCGGCGACTACGACGGCGACGGCGACCTCGACCTCGCCGTGACGACGCAGGTGAACGGCGGCGGGCCGGTGCGCCTCTACCGCAACGACACGGACACCGCCAACGGCTGGCTCAAGCTGAACCTCGTCGGGGTCGCCTCGAACCGCGCCGCGATTGGCGCGCAGGTCCGCGCTACGGCGACGATCGGCGGGAGCGCGGTGACGCAGTTCCGCGAGGTCTCGGCGCAGAACACGTTCAACGGGCAGAACGCGCTCACCGTCCACCTCGGGCTGGGCGATGCGGCGGCGGTCGAGACACTCGAAATCACGTGGCCGTCGGGCGCCGTAGATACGTTCGAAGACGTGCCGGCGAACGCCTTTTTCGAAGTAACGGAGGGCGGCGGGCTCATCGCCGTCGCGAATGAATCGGACGGCCTCGGCAGCGTGCCGTCGCTCGGGCTCGATGCGAGCTACCCGAACCCGTTCGCCGAGCGGACGATGATCCCGTACCATCTCGGGCAGGCGGGACCCGTCTCGCTCGCCGTGTACGACCTCCTCGGCCGCCGCGTCCGCACGCTCGTGGACGCCGCGCGGCCCGCCGGCTCCCACACCGCGACGTGGGATGGCCGCGACGCATCGGGCCGCCGGCTGAGCGCGGGCGTCTACCTCTACCGGCTCGAAGTCATAGATCCCGCTCGCGGGGCAGGCGAGCGGGCAGAGACGCGGCGCCTCGTGCTCGTACGCTGAGCGGCCCGGGAGCGCCGCGCCACCGCGAAGGGATGGCGGCGCGGCGCTCCACTCACTTTCTCTCCGACCCTCTCCCCCATGCTCCGCACCGCGCTCGTCGCCCTCTGTCTCTGTCTCGCTCCGCTCGCACATGCCCAAACGCCGTGCCCCTCCGCCGAGGCAGACCAGCTCGATTTCTGGGTCGGCACGTGGGACCTGACGTGGCCCGGCGGGCAAGGCGGCACGCCGGAGGGCGAGACCGGGCGCGGGACGAACACGATCACGCGCGAACTCGACGGCTGCGTCGTCCACGAGCGGTTCACGGCGGAGGGCGGGTTCGAGGGCGAGAGCGTGTCGGTGTTCACGCCGCAGGGCTGGCGGCAGACGTGGGTCGACAACCAGGGCGGCTACCTCCTCTTCACCGGCGGGATGGCGGGCGGCGCGATAGAGCTGCGCACGGCGCCGTTCACGAACCCGCAGGGGCAGGAGGTGGTCAGCCGGATGACGTGGCGCAACGTGACGGCCGACGCGCTCGACTGGCACTGGCAGCGCTCGGCGGACGGCGGCGCGACGTGGGCCGACGTGTGGGTGATCCGCTACGCCCGCCGCTGATGGCCGCGCCTCAGACCACGTCCGGGACGTAGACCTTCACCTCGTCGTGCCGCCGCAGCTGAACGGTGCCGGACTTCGCGCCGCGCGGCTTCCGCACGTCGCAGGCGCGGCACACGCTGACGGTCACTTTCCCGCCCGCCGCCCGCGCCTTCGAGTGGAACGCGGCCAGTTCCGCCGCCCGCTTCACGACCGTCTTCGGCACGTCACCCCCGCCCGGATTCCGCACGACGACGTGGCTACCGGGCACCCCACCGACGTGGAGCCAGAGGTCTTGCGGATCGGCCACGCTGAACGTCAGCCGGTCGTTGTCGCGGGCGCTCGCGCCGACGAGGATCTCGAAACCCTCGGCCTCGAAGGTCTGGTAGTCGGCGGCAGGCGGGCGTTCGGGGCGGGGCATGGGAACGTTCAGAGAGTCGGTGCTCAAAAACTACGGGGGACGCCGGATCAGTGGCCCATCGCCACGTCGAGCGCGCCGGGCTTGTCGTGGATGGCGACGCGGTCGAGGAGCGTCGCGCTCGCCGCGTTGAGGCCGACGACTTCGGCGTGCACGCCGCGCTTGCGGAAGCGGAGCACGGCCTTGTCGATGGCGGCAACCGCCGAGGCGTCCCAGATGTGGCCGTGCGTGAGGTCGATCAGCACGCGGTCCACGTCCTCCTGGAAATCGAAGTGGGCGAGGAAGCCGGTAACGGTGACGAAGAAGAGGTCGCCGTTGAGGACGTAGGTCCGGGTCCGACCGTCGTCGCTGAGCGCGTCCTCCATGAACGCGACGTTCGCCACCTTCCGCGCGAAGAGGAGCGCGCTGAGCACGACGCCGACGAACACGCCGATCGCGAGGTCGTGCGTGTAGACGACGGTGCCGACGGTCACGCCCATCACGAGCGTCTCGCTGAACGGAAGCGCCGTCACCTTCAGCGACGACCAGTCGAACGTGCCGATCGAGACCATGAACATCACGGCCACGAGCGCGCCCATCGGGATCAGCACGAGCCAGTCGGCGAGGACGAGGATGAAGAAGAGCAGGAACGCGCCCGCCGCGAACGTCGAGAGCCGGCCGCGCCCGCCCGACTTCACGTTGATGACGGACTGCCCGATCATCGCGCACCCGGCCATCCCGCCGAAGAAGCCGGTGATGACGTTCGCGATGCCCTGCCCGCGCGCCTCTTTGTTCTTATCGCTCGGCGTGTCCGTCATCTCGTCGACGATCGACGCCGTCAGCAGCGATTCGATCAGCCCGACGAGCGAGAGGGCGATGGCGACGGGGAAGATGATTCGCAGCGTTTCGAGCGAGAACGGCACGGCGGGCAGGCTGAAGAACGGCAGCGTCGTCGGCAGCGCGCCCATGTCGCCGACGCGGCTGAGCCCGCCGCCGGTCGTGAGCGAAACAAGCGTGAGCGCGATGATGGCGACGAGCGGCGAGGGCACCGCCGTCGTCACGCGCGGCAGGAGATAGATGATGGCGAGCGCGCCCGCGACGACGGCATACATCATCCACCCGGCTCCGACGAAGAGCGGGAGCTGCGCCATGAAAATGAGGATAGCGAGCGCGTTGACGAACCCGACCATCACGGGCTTCGGGACGAACTTCATGTAGCGCCCGAGCTTGAACCACCCGAAGACGATCTGTAGCACGCCCGTCAAGATCGTCGTGGCGAAGAGGTAGTCGAGCCCGTAGTCGCGGACGAGCGTGATCATGAGGAGCGCCATCGCGCCCGTCGCGGCGGAGATCATGCCCGGCCGGCCGCCGACGAACGCCGTGATGACGGCGATCGAGAACGAGGCGTAGAGCCCGACTTTGGGGTCGACGCCGGCGATGATCGAGAAGGCGATCGCCTCGGGGATGAGCGCGAGGGCCACGACGACGCCAGCGAGCAGGTCGCCGCGGACGTTCGAGAACCACTCGGCTTTGAGGGTTTTGGTGCTGGGGAGCGAGAGGCCGTAGCGGCGGTCGCCGAGGATGGTACGGAGATTCAAAAGCGTCCTATCGGTGAGGAGGGGGCTCGCCCGGCGGGCGGCGGGAAGCGACGCGAAGCAGCGGCTCGACCCGAAACAAAAAGGACTCGGACACCGCCCGAGCCCCGCGTGAAGTAGCTGACGAACGCAACATACGGGCCACATAACCGCAGGTCCCCGCCCCACGCAGGCTCCCAGCCCTGGAAGCGCTTCTCTTAATCAAATCCAGACCTACCGCCTATGCGCGGCACTCGGTTTGTCCCCCGTCTCCCCTGCACCGCCGCCTTCCCTGTCCCTGTATTGGGGCGATGGGTGTCACATCGAAACACCCTCCGCTGGACCGCTCACGCGCCAGGCTCGACGATCTCCGCTACGCGCGCCTGCGTCCGCGCCGACGGCTCGATGGCGGCGCGGAGGTGGATGTCCTCGGCCCGCTCCATGTGCGGACGGACGATCATCTCGCCGAGGAAGCCCGCGAGGAAGAGCTGCACGCCGAGGATGACGAGCATGATGCCGAGGAAGAACAACGGACGGTTCGCGATCGGCGTCCCCATGAACCACCCGACCGAGAGCCACAGCGAGATCGCGAAGCCGCCGAGGAACGAGAGCGTCCCGAACCCGCCGAAGAAGTGCATCGGCCGTCGCCCGAACCGCGTCACGAAGACGACGGTGATGAGGTCGAGGAAACCACGGATGAAGCGCTCCAGCCCGAACTTCGTGCGGCCGTGCTTGCGGGCGTGGTGCTGCACGGCCTGCTCGGCGATGCGATTGTACCCCTCCCACTTCGCGAGGAGCGGGATGTAGCGGTGTAGCTCGCCGTAGACGCGGACATGCTTGACGACCTCGGCGCGGTACGCCTTCAGCCCACAGTTGAAGTCGTGGAGCGGGATGCCGGAGACGAGGCGCGTGACGCCGTTGAAGAACCGGCTCGGGATCGTCTTCGAGAGTGGGTCGTGGCGGGTCTGCTTCCACCCGGAGACGAGGTCGGCACCGTCCTCCAGCGTACGGATCATCTGCGGGATCTCGGCCGGGTCGTCCTGTAAGTCGGCGTCGAGCGTGACGACGTAGCGCCCGCGCGCGCGCTCGAACCCGACGGCGAGCGCGGCGCTCTTGCCGTAGTTCTTGCGGAAGCGGACCCCGGCAAAGCGCGGATCGGCGCGGTGCAGCCGCTCGATCACGGCCCACGAGTCGTCCGTCGAGCCGTCGTCGATCAGCCATACCTCGAACGATCGGCCGGTCGGCTCGATTGCGGCGCGGATGCGGTCGGCGAGCTCCGGCAGCGACTCCGCTTCGTCGAGGAGCGGGATCACGAGGGAGAGATCGGGGGCGGGCTCGGGCATGGCCTAAAATAAACGCGGGGGCACGACGGCGTCGTACTCCCGCAAACCCTGTCATCGCGAGCGTAGCGAAGCAATCTCCTCCGCAGAGCTTGACCTCAGGAGATTGCCACGTCGCTTCGCTCCTCGCAATGACAATCTCGGCTCAGGTGTCGATCGTGGCGTACTTCGCGTTGCGCTCGATGAACTTGCGGCGGGGCTCGACGGCGTCGCCCATCAGCGTGGAGAAGATGCGATCGGCGGCGGCGGCGTCATCGACGGTCACGACCTGGAGCACGCGCGTCTCGGGGTTCATCGTGGTATCCCATAGCTGCTCGGGGTTCATCTCGCCGAGGCCTTTGTAGCGCTGCACCGAGACGCCACGGTTGCCACCGAAGTCGGTCATGATCTGCGCGAGTTCGGCGTCGGTCCAGCAGTAGTGCTCCTCCTTGCCCTTCTTGGCGCGGTAGAGGGGCGGCTGCGCGATGTAGACGTAGCCCTTCTCGATCAGCGGCCGGAGGTAGCGGTAGACGAGCGTGAGCAGCAGCGTGCGGATGTGTGCGCCGTCCACGTCGGCGTCCGTCATCAGCACGATCTTGTGGTAGCGGAGGTTGTCGGCGTTGAACTCGCCGTTCTCCACGCCCGTCGCGAGGCCCGTCCCGAGCGCGACGACGATGTTCTTGATTTCCTCGTTGTCGAGGATCTTGTCGAGCCGCGCTTTCTCGACGTTGAGAATCTTCCCGCGGAGCGGGAGGATCGCCTGGAAGTGACGGTCGCGGGCCTGCTTCGCCGAGCCGCCGGCGGAGTCGCCCTCGACGAGGAAGACCTCGCTTTCGGCCGGGTCCTTCGAGGCGCAGTCAGCGAGCTTGCCGGGGAGGCCGGCCCCGCCGAACGCGTTCTTGCGCTGGACGAGTTCGCGGGCCTTGCGCGCGGCGGCGCGGGCCTGCGCGGAGAGCGTCACCTTCTGGATGATCCGCTTCGCGTCGTTCGGGTGGTCGTCGAGCCACTCGGCCAGCTTCTCACCGACGAGGCTCTCGACGGCGCCCTGCACCTCGGAGTTGCCGAGCTTCGTCTTCGTCTGCCCCTCGAACTGCGGCTCCTGCACCTTCACCGAGAGCACGGCCGTGAGCCCCTCGCGGAAGTCGTCGCCGGAGAGGTCGATCTTGACGTTCTTGAGCAGGCCGTTCTTGTCGGCGTAGGTCTTGAGCGTGCGTGTGAGGGCGCGGCGGAAACCCGAGATGTGCGTCCCGCCCTCGTGCGTGTTGATGTTGTTGACGAACGAGAGGACGTTCTCGGTGTACGCCGCGTTGTAGCGCATCGCGAGCTCGATCGGCACGTCGCCGTTGTCGCCCTCGATGAAGATGGTGTTCTCGAGGATGGCCTCGCGCGTCTCGTCGAGGTACTCGACGAACTCCTTCAGGCCGCCCTCGGAGTGGTACGTCTCGTTGCCGAGCTCCTCATCCTCCTCGCGCTTGTCCTCGATCGTGATCGTGATGCCACGGTTGAGGTAGGCGAGCTCGCGCATCCGGTCGGCGAGCGTCTCGAAGCGGTACTCGCGAACGAGGAAGATCGAGTCGTCGGGCCAGAAGTGGACGTGGGTACCGGTCACCTCGTCGGGCTCCATCGGGCGGAGCTTGTTGAGCGGCGTGACGGGCGCGCCCTTCTCGTAGGTCTGCTGCCAGACGAAGCCCTCGCGGCGGATCGTCACGGTGAGCGTGTTCGAGAGCGCGTTGACGCAGCTCACGCCGACACCGTGGAGCCCGCCGGAGACCTTGTACGTGTCCTTGTCGAACTTGCCGCCCGCGTGCAGCACCGTCATCACAACCTCGACAGCGGGGCGGTTCTCCTTCTTGTGGATGCCGACGGGGATCCCGCGGCCGTTGTCCCACACCGAGATCGAGTTGTCCTCGTGGATCGTCACCGCGACGCGGTCGCAGTAGCCGGCGAGCGCCTCGTCGATGGAGTTGTCGACGACCTCGTAGACGAGGTGGTGGAGCCCGCGCACGCCGACGTCGCCGATGTACATCGCGGGGCGCTTGCGGACGGCTTCGAGCCCTTCGAGAACCTGGATATTATCGGCCTCGTACTGCCCGGCCACTCTGCCGGAGACCGGCACGCGCACCTCTTCGTCACGACCGTTCAGGTCTAGCGTTTCATCTGCCATACATCCTCGGAATCGGGGGATTCGGTTCTATCATACAGAGCCCCTAAAATACCGCCCTGCGGCACCAAAAAGGGGGCTTCGCCAATCTTTTGTCCTACCCCGGACGGCCAGATTAGTTCGGCGTTTCGAGCACCTCGGCCATCGCTTCGAGGAAGGTGGAAGTGCGGTCCAGCCAGTGCGTCAGCACACGGTCGAACCCGCTCCCGGAGGCGACGGCGAGGCGGGCCGCCTCCTGCTGCCGCAGCCGCGCCTCTTCGACGAGGGCCGGCGGTACGTCGGGATACAAGCTCAGCAGGCGCTGATGGACGACGTGGAGTTCGCGCGCGAGGCGCGCCAGCGTCAGCCGATCCTCGAACGCCTGCACGAACGCTGCCCGCTCGTCCCGCTCCACGGCGAGGCTGACGCGGAGCCGGGAAACCAAGCTGCGCAGCGTCGGCAACGCCTCACGCAGATAGTCCCGGACCGGCTGCACGTCCTCCTGTCCCGAGGGGTCGCGCCCGGCTCGCCGCTCTGCCATCGCGTGGCGAACCTCGGACGCCGTGCGAAGCGTCGAGAGCAAGGCCATCACGTGGAGCTGCTGCGTGTTGGAATCAGGCATAGGGGTAAAAAAGTAGGGGCGACCGGCCGGTCGCCCCTACGGCAAATCGAGAGAGGCGAGACCTTTACACTTCGAGGTAGCGCATGAACTCCTGCACGCGGAGCGAGAGGTCATCCTCCGTCTCCTCCTCGTTGAACACGGCCGTCACGCGGTAGCCGTTGTGCTCCAGGAGGTAGCGGATGCGCGCGGTGTCGATCACGTTCAGCTTGAGCGTCACGCGGACGAGCGCGGGGTCGCCGCCGGTTTCGAGCGGCATCTGCGCCGAGACGGAAAGCGCGCGCCCGCCGCTCTGCTCGATGAAGTGGCTGAGCTGCGTAAGCGAGTAGTCCCGCGTCGGCACGTCGAGCACGATGATGGTGCCGGGCCGCCCGGTGGCGAGCATCGCGGCGAACACCTCGAACACCGTGCTCCGGCGGACGACGCCGAGGTACTCACCATCTTCGACGACAGGCAGCACGCTCAGCCGGTGGATGACGAGGAGGTTCGCCGCCTCGAACACGTGGGCGTCCGCCCCCACGCTGACCGCGCCGAGCCCGGCGACGGTGCTCAACTCCACGCCCGGCGTCGTCAGCTCCACCACTTCCGCCTCGGCGACGAGCGCCGCGAGCCGACCTTCCGCGTCCACGACGGGCAGATGCTTCACGTCGAGCCCGGCGAAGCGGTAGACCGAGTGCCCGACCGTGTCGGTCGGGGCGAGGGGGTCGATGTCGAGGTCGATGTACTGTTGGACGGTCATGGGATCGGGAGGCGAGGTGCGCGGCACCGGAGGCTCCCCTCTAATTTGGCAAACGTCGTGCCACGACGGCTCTCTCCGCTACCGTGTTCCATCGTGCGGCGCTACGGCACGTCTCGGGTAAGCTCGCGCGAAACCGGTCAGCGTGGCAGCGACATTCCTTCCGGGTAGACGCAATAGAAACGCGAAACGTAACGGAGAGGGGTCGAAGCGTACCGTCATCGGTTTCTCACAGCGCCATGCCTGCTTCGCCGTCGGCGGCCCCGTCACCGCCGGGGGCGAGCGTGAACTGCTCGAAGCGGGCCAGCATCCGGTCCAGCTCGGGCGCGTTCTTCCGGGACGTGCGAAAGCGGAGGCGGAGCGCCGGCTGCGGCGCGTCGTCGTACTCCTGCGCGAGCACGGTCTCCTCTTCAAGCACCTCGGCCACGCGGTGGACGTAGGCCCGGCTCTTCGGCTCGGTCACCGGCAGCAGCGCCGTCCGCTCGACGTAGTCAGACTCGATGAGCCCGAGGAGCGATTCTTTTAGCTGCTCCAGCCCGATGCCACGGAGCGCCGAGACAAACACGGCGTGCTCGTACTCCGACTGGAGCGACTGGATCAGTCCGCGCTCCTCCAGCACGTCCATCTTGTTGAAGACCATCAGCGTCGGCTTGTCGCGCGCGCCGAGTTCCTTCAGCGTCTCGTTCACAACGCGGATGTGCTCCTCGAAGTTGGGATGGCTCGCGTCGACGACGTGGAGCAGCACGTCGCTCTCGCGCGTCTCATCGAGCGTGCTCTTGAAGCTCTCGATGAGCTTGTGCGGGAGCTTGCGGATGAACCCGACGGTGTCGGAGAGCAGGATCGGCTTGTTCGTGTCGAGGTAGACCTGCCGCGTCGTCGCGTCGAGCGTGGCGAAGAGGCGGTTCTCGGCGAAGACGGCGGCGTCGGAGAGCGCGTTCATCAGCGTGCTCTTGCCGGCGTTCGTGTAGCCGACGAGGGCGACGCGGGTCTGGTCGCCGCGCCCCTTCCGCTGCGTCTGACGCTGCTTGTCGATCTTGTCGAGTTGGTCCGAGAGCACAGCCATCCGGCGGCCGATGAGGCGGCGGTCCGTCTCGATCTGCGTCTCGCCCGGTCCGCGCATCCCGATGCCGCCCTTCTGACGGGAAAGGTGCGTCCACTGCCGCGTCAGCCGCGTTTTGAGGTAATCGAGCTGCGCGAGTTCGACCTGAGTCTTCGCCGTCGCCGTCTTGGCACGGCGGGCGAAGATGTCGAGGATGAGCCCCGAGCGATCGACGAGCTTGCAGCCGAGCGTCTTCTCGAGGTTGCGGAGTTGGATCGGCGAGAGGTCGTCGTCGAAGATGACCACGTCGGACTTCCGCTTCTCGACGAGGGCCTTCAGCTCCTCGACCTTGCCCTTCCCGATGAACGTCGCGTTGTGGAGCTTCGGGAGCGACTGCGTGACGCGGTCCGTGACGGTCGCGCCCGCCGTGTCGGCGAGCTGCTCGAGCTCGTCGAGCGCGTCGTCGAGCTCGGCCTGCGTGGTGTTCGGTGTGAGGACACCGACGAGGAGCGCGGTTTCGCGGGTGGTGGCGTCGTGGGGAAGCTGGGCTGCGGACAAAGGCGCGTCGGGATGGTGTGGGGGTCCGTTCTAAAGCGGAGAGGTTATATGTGCAATCGGTAAGCCGGTTGCGCAAAAGGGCTGCGGGGATGAGGAAATATCGTGCAGACCGCATGCCGACGGCGTGTCACCGGCGGCGTCCGCAAAAAGTACTACCCGCGTCCTCCCGTCGTGGACTACGTGCCGCCTACGCCGCGACGGCCTCGGGCTTCCACTGCATCGCCACGAGCATCTCGGCGAGGAGGAACGCGAGCGCGAGCGCGAGGAACACGTTCCACAGTTCGACGCCCGTCCGCTCTTCGGTGAGCTGCCGCGCCGCTGCGAGGCCGCGCCCGCCTGCCGCGTCGAGCACGCGGACCTCGGCCCCCGTCGCTTCGGCGAGCCGCCGCTGCGCCTCCTCCGGAGCCAGCACGGCGAGGTCGGACTCGCGCGCGTCGGGGTTGAACGCAACACGGCGGACCAACCGCTCGCCGTCCATCACATCGTACACGCCCGGCTCGGTCACCCCGCTGTCGATCTCCAACAGCACGCCGCCGGGCACGCTCCGCTGCTCGGGCACGAACTCGGCCCCGGCCCCGACGATGCGGAGCCCTTCGGACGCCCCGGCAACGCGGAGCGGCGCGGGCTGCCGGACTTCGAGCGATTCGCCCGCGTCGGCGTCGGCGGCGAGGTAATAGACGGCGCGGTAGAGGAGGGGTACGAAGAGGCCGCGCACGGGGAAATCGCTCCAGCGTGGGTCCGGGGCGACGGCGAAGACGAGGGCCGTGCCGGAGCCGGAGCGGATCTCTTGCAGGAACGGCGCGCCCGTGGAGAGCCCGATGAGCGTGTTCTCATCCCCCGCGCCGGGCTGATACGGCCTCGCGAGCGCGATCGT
Organism: Rhodothermales bacterium; assembly: GCA_039944855.1. Classification (NCBI taxonomy): domain Bacteria; kingdom Pseudomonadati; phylum Rhodothermota; class Rhodothermia; order Rhodothermales; species Rhodothermales bacterium. The sequence goes on from JBDUXZ010000020.1 coordinate 108,143, forward strand.
CGGACTTTCGAGCCGAGGCTGCCCCGCCGCGTCCTCGAAGATCCCCTCGAAAAGCGGGTGCTCCAGGTCGACGCGGCCGAACTGCGCCACCGGCCGCGTCCCGCCGAGTTGGCCGACGGCCGCGCCGAGCCGCCCGCCGCCGAGCGCGGTGAAGAGCGCGTCGTAGTCCGCCGCCTCCGCGCGCTCATTCGGGAAGACCATCAGCCCGCCGCCGCCCTGCACGAACCGGGCGAGCGCCGCCCGCTCCCCGCTCGCGAGGCTCTCCGGCCCCGCGAGCACGACCACGTCGAACGCATCCAAGTCCTGCGCCGCGAGCGCCGATTCCGATACCGTCGTGACCTCGAACCGCGAGCCTTCGCCGCCGAGCCCGAGGGCGAGGTCCACGAGGTCGGCCCGCTGCCCGGCGCCTTCGACGAGGAGGACGCGCCGCGTCTCGGGGACGTGGAGCACGAGGTAGCGCGTGTTGTCCCACTCGAACTCGTCGGGCTCGGTGCGGACCTCACCGCGGAGCCAGCCGCGCCGCTGCGGCGTGGCCGTGAGCCGGACCGTCGCCGGGACGTTCGGGCTGAGGTCGGCCGAGGCCTGCGCGACACGCTCGTCGTCGAGATAGAGGCTCGCCGTGTACCCGTCGATGGGGTCGGTACCGTAGTTCACGAGCGTCGCCTCCACTTCCACCGGCTGCCCGGCCTCGACGATCCGGCTGAGCACGCGGGCGTCCGTCACCGCCACGTTCGTGTGCACCCGCTCGCCAACGGGCAGGAGCGTGAGGCGCACGCCTTCAGGGGCGGGAATGCGCGTCGAGTCGAGGAACGTCGAAGCCTGCAGGTCCGACACGAGGAGCACTTCCCGGTTCAGGTTCTCCGCCCCTTCTAGCAGGGCGAAGGCTCGGCCGACGGCGTTCCCCGCCGTCCCTGCGCCCGACTCCGCTCCCAACTCTGCGACGGCGTCGAGCGCCGGTCCGGCGTTGCGGAACGGCGCGGGCCGCGTCGCTCCCTCCGCCGCTGTGCCGACGACGAACAGCTCGTCCCCCACCTCCGACGCCTCGACCACGGCCGAGGCCAGTTCCTTCGCCTGCGTCATCAGATCGCCCTGCGCGTCACGCACCGTCATCGAGAGCGAGTGGTCCACGACGAGCGCCGTCGAGGTCTGCACCTGCCCGCCGAAGACCGTCGCCCACCCGCTCTGCACCGTCGGCCGGGCGAAGGCTAGGACGAGGCAGGCGATCGCGAGGGTGCGGAGCGCGAGGAGGAGCCACTGCTTGATGCGGACGCGCCGCATCGTGCTCTTCTGCAATTCCTTGAGGAACGCGAGCGACGAGAAGTCCACCGTCCGCGGCTTGCGGAAGTTGAAGAGGTGGATGAGGATGGGGATCGCCGCCGCCGCGAGGCCGAGCAGGACGAGCGGGTTGAGGAAAGCCATAGGGGAGCGTGAACGACGGGGCGGGCGGGAAGATGCGGCCAACGGGCCCGCGATAGCAACGGGCCACGCCGCTCACTTCGTTTCTCACTATCGCTCAGCGCAGCGGTGTCACCCGGCGCATCGCCCCAACGTCCCCGGCCATCGCCGAGCCCCCGCCCGCTACAACTCGTCGACGATCTCCTTCCACGGGTTGCGGTCGAGCACCCAGCGGTAGTACGCCGCGCCGAGCCAGCCGTGGTAGAGCCCGAGCGGCCACACGTTCCGGTGCCGGAGCCAGAGCGGGGCGTAGGCCGCGCCGAGCGCCGTCGTCGCCGCGGTGAGCTTCCAGTTGGGGACGTGGACCGACCCGAACGCGACGGCCGAGAGCGGCGTGACGGCCCACGGCCCGAGCCCGGCGTCGTCGAGGTGGCGCGTGACGAAGCCCTGCACGAGCGTCTGCTGCACGATGCCCCACGCGGGGTAAAGCGCCAAGAGCGGGAGGAGGTCGGCGTCCACCGTCAGCGTCCCCTGCGCCGCGCCGACGACGACCATACCCGTAATCGCGCCCGCCGCGAGAATCGAAGTGTCGCGGAAGGCCGGACCGAGATCACGGCCCGTCAGCCCGAGATCGCCGAGGAAGCCCGGCTCCGTCGCCGCCCGGTAGCCGACGTAACTGCCCCACCCACCGGCCGCGAGCGGGATGAACACGCCCGAGGCGTCGTGCGCCGAGAACACGAGGTGGCCGACACCGGTCAGCGCGACGGCGCCCATCTCCAGCCACGCGCGGGACGAAAGCGGCGGCCTCGCCTCGGCCCGGTTGATCGGGATCGTGAGCACGAACGACGGCGCGAAAGCCGGGCGGTCGAACGCGGGCTGCGAACGGCACGGCAGCGCGAGCGCGAGCAGAAAGAGGACGAGGACGGAGCGCACGCGGCGAGGCGAAGGTAGGGGCGCAACGTACTGCGCCCGGATGGGCGTGAGGTCGAACTCGAAGGTAGCGCCGGCCGCCACTGACACAGAGGTTTCACACGCGGAGCCGCATCTTCAACCCCGCCCGCGCGTTGACGTTTGCTACGCCCACCACGCCCTCCCCCAATGCCGAAAGCGAGCAAGAGCACGAAGAAGAAAGCCCTGAAGACCGCCACGAACGGCACGGCGAAGACCACCGCAAAAGCTGTCGCGAAAGCCGCCGACCGCTTCGCCGGGCGCGACCTCGTCGTGCGCGGGGCGCGGCAGCACAACCTCAAAGGGGTCGACCTCACGATCCCGAAGCGGCAGCTCGTCGTATTCACCGGGCCGTCGGGCAGCGGGAAGTCGTCGCTCGTCTTCGATACGATCTACGCCGAGGGGCAGCGGCGCTACGTCGAGAGCCTGAGCGCGTACGCCCGGCAGTTCCTCGAACGGATGGACAAGCCGGACGTGGACCTCATCACCGGGCTCGCCCCCGCGATCGCGATTGAGCAGCAGACGGGCATCAAGAACCCGCGCTCGACGGTCGCCACGCAGACCGAGGTCTACGACTACCTCCGCCTGCTCTACGCCCGCATTGGGACGACGATCTCGCCCGTCTCCGGCCAGCCCGTCACGAAGGACAGCCCGCGCTCCGTCGCCGAGACCGTGCAGCGCGAGCTGAGCGACGGCGCGCGGTTCTACCTCTGCTTCCCCCTCCCCGAGCACAAGGGCCGCAAGAAAGCCGAGGAGCTCGAAGCGCTCCGCGCGCGCGGTTTCTTCCGCCTCCTCGCCCTCCCCACCGACAAGCAGATCGAAAGCGGCCAGCAGGCCGAGACCATCGACCTCAACGAGACCGAGCCCGCGAAGGTGACGACGCCGAAGAGCCGCCTCCTCGTGCTCGTCGACCGCCTCGCCGTGCGCGCCGGCGACGAGGCGACGACGGGCCGCATCGCCGACTCGGTCGAGCAGGCGTTCCGCGAGGGCGGCGAGCGGGCGCTCGTCGTGACCGCACCGCGCGAGGGGAGTCTGGAGATCCACCCGTTCTCGGCCCTCTTCGAACGCGACGGGATGACATTCGAGGAGCCGACACCGCAGCTCTTCAGCTTCAACTCCCCGCTCGGCGCGTGCCCGACGTGCCAGGGCTTCGGCCGCGTGCCCGGCCTCGACGAAGACCTCGTCATCCCGAACCCCGACCTCTCGATCCGGCAGGGCGCGATCGCCCCGTTCCGCACGGACCAGTGGGGCAAGCACCTTCGCGACCTCGTCCGCGAGGCGGCCCGCGTCCAGTTCCCCATCGACACGCCGTACATCCTCCTCACCGACGAGCAGCAGCGATGGGTGTGGAACGGCGAGGGCAGCTACGTCGGCATCCGCGGCTTCTTCCGCTACCTCGAGAAGAAGTCGTACAAGATGCACTACCGCATCTTCGCCGCGCGCTTCCGCGGTTACACGACGTGCCCCGATTGCCACGGCTACCGGCTCCGGCCCGCCGCGCGCTACGTCCAGATCGGCGGCCCCGACACGGGCGTGCCCGCCCACCACATCGGCGAAGTCTGCGAGTTGACCACGGCCGACGCCAAAGAGCACTTCGACGACCTCCAGCTCACCGAGTATCAGACCGCCGTCGCGGGCCGCGTGATGGAGGAAATCCGCAAGCGGCTCCGCTACCTCGTCGACGTCGGGCTCGACTACCTCACGCTCGACCGGCTCTCGCAGACGCTCTCCGGCGGCGAGTCGCAGCGGATCAACCTCGCCACGAGCCTCGGCTCGTCGCTCGTCGGCTCGCTCTACGTCCTCGACGAGCCGACCGTCGGGCTGCACCCGCGCGACAACGAGCGGCTCATCAAGATCCTCGAAGGGCTCCGCGACATCGGCAACACCGTCCTCGTCGTCGAGCACGACGAGGCGATGATGCGGCGGGCAGACCGGATCGTGGACATCGGGCCGGGCTCGGGCATCCACGGCGGCACCGTCGTCGCCGAGGGCACGTTCGACGAAGTCGTCGCCGATCCGGCCTCGCTAACCGGGCAGTACCTCTCCGGCGCGAAGTCGATTCCCGTCCCCGCGACGCGGCGGCCGGTCGATGCGGAGCGCGTGATCGCGGTCGAGAACGCGCGGCAGAACAACCTCAAGCGGCTCGACGTGGATTTCCCGCTCGGGATGATCGTGTGCGTGACGGGCGTCTCAGGCAGCGGCAAGTCGACGCTCGTGAACCAGACGCTCTACCGCGGGCTCCAGCGGCTGAAGGGCGTCGAGGTGGACGGCAAGATCGGCGCGCACGATGCCATCCGCGGGCACGAACTGATCGACAGCGTGGAGTTGGTGGACCAGAGCCCGATCGGGCGGAGCCCGCGCTCGAATCCGGTGACGTACATCAAAGCGTTCGACGCGATCCGCGCGATCCTCGCCGAAACGCACCAGGCGAAGGTGCGCGGCTACAAGCCCGGCACGTTCTCGTTCAACGTCCCCGGCGGGCGCTGCGAGGTCTGCCAGGGCGATGGCGTCGTCAAAGTCGAGATGCAGTTCCTCGCCGACCTCTACCTCGAATGCGAGGCCTGCGGCGGCAAGCGCTTCAAGCAGGACGTGCTCGAAATCCGCTGGAACGGCAAGAACGTGGACGACATGCTCTCGATGACCGTCGACGAAGCGGTCGAGTTCTTCGCCGACGAGAAGCGAATCGCGAACAAGCTGACGGTGCTCCAAGACGTGGGGCTCGGCTACCTCCAGCTCGGGCAAGCGTCGAACACGCTTTCCGGCGGCGAGGCGCAGCGCGTGAAGCTCGCCGCCCACCTCAGCCGCCCGGCGTCCGACCACACGCTCTACCTCTTCGACGAGCCCACGACGGGCCTCCACTTCGACGACATCGAGAAGCTGCTGCGGGCGTTCAACGCGCTCGTCGCCGAGGGCCACTCCATCGTCCTCATCGAGCACAACCTCGACGTGATCAAGGCCTCGGACTACGTTCTCGACCTCGGGCCGGAGGGCGGGCGGCGCGGCGGGTTCGTCGTGGTGGCCGGGACGCCGGAGGAGATCGCGGCGGTCGAGGAGAGCCACACCGGACGGTTCCTCCGCGATGAGGGGGTCGGCGCCTCGGCGTGACGCCGGGCGGCGGCGTATCACGTCTCTGCTATAACTTGGCAGAACTTCCGGCGCGTTGCGCAGGTAGATGTGTGTTGCGTTTTTTACGGCACGTGCCGCCTGACGCGGCGAAGGCCACCCACGGCCTCCTTCGACTTCCACGCCCTACCCGCATGAGGGTCTGCGACCTCACGCACGCTTACACCGACACCAGCGGCGGCATCCGTACCACGATCGATGCGAAGCGGCGCTACATCTTGGAGCACACGGACCACGAGCACGTCCTGATCGCGCCCGGCGCGCACGACGCCGTCGAGCACGGCGACCGCACGACGACGATCCGTGTGGCGGGCCCCGTCATCCCCGGCGCCGCGCCGTATCGCTTCTTTCTGCGTGCGGACAAGTTGAAGGCCGCCCTCCGCGCCGTGCAGCCGGACCTCATCGAGTTGCACACGTTTTATACGTCGCCGTGGGCGGCGTTCTCATACAGGAACGAGCGCGCGGAGCGGCCCGTCGCCGTCACCGCGTTCTATCACACCGACCTGCCATCGGCGTACGTGCAGCCCGTCGCGGCGAAGCTCGGCGCGGCGGTCGGCGAGCGGGCGAAGAGGTGGGCCGAGGCCTACGTCCGCGCCGTCTTCGATCGGTGCGACCGCGGCTTCGCCGTCTCCGACGCGCTCGTGGGCGTACTCGAACGGATGGGCGTCGCGGTCCCGCTCGCCGCCGTCCCGCTCGGCGTCGACCTCGACACCTTCCACCCGTCGCGCCGCGACCCCGCGCTGCGGGCCAAGCTGGGCGTGGCGGACGACGACCTGCTGCTCGTCTACGCCGGCCGGATGGATTCCGAAAAGCAAGTCCACGTGCTCGCCGACGCCGTCGAGCACGTGGACGCGGCGCTGCACCCACGGCTCGTGCTGGCCGGGCAAGGCCCCCACCGCGCGGCGCTCGAAGCGCGCGCGGCAACGTCGCCTCGACTGACCGTGCTACCCTACCTCGAAGACAAAGCCGCGCTCGCTCGCCTGCTCGCCTCGGCCGACGTGTACGTCACGGCCGGGCCACACGAAACGTTCGCCCTCTCCGTTGTGGAAGCGCAGGCCTCTGGTTTGCCGGTCGTCGGGGTGGAGGCGGGCGCGCTCGTGCACCGCGTGCCGCCGTCGGTCGGGCGGCTGGGTCCGGTCGGCGATGCGGTGGCGTTCGCACGCAACGTGGAAGACGTGGCGGCGCGGCGCGGCGCGCTCGCGGCAGCAGCGCGGTCCCACGTCGAGGCACGGTTTTCGTGGAGCGAAACGTTCCAGCGTCTCTTCCGGGAATACGAAGCGGCCCTATACTCTACGCGCGCGATAGCGTACGCACCGAGCACGCTATGAGCCATTCGCTCCGCCCCGGACCATGCCGAAAAGGCACTAAATGCTTCTTTCCTGTGAATATCTCCTGTGAAAAGGCGATGCCGTCCCGGCCCGTACAAACAAGCGTACCCTCTCGCACGTAGTCACCCCCGTTTCGCACGGCCCCACCTGCCCCGAGCGCTCATGCTCCTCCCTTACCACGCAGCAGCGACGAGCGGCGACAGCGCCGCTCTACCGCTCCGCGTCGCCCTCTTCACCGGCAACTACAACCACATCGCCGACGGCGTCTCGCTGACGCTGAATCGGCTCGTGGCGTTTCTGGAGGCCTACGGCGTGGAGGTGCTCGTCTTCGGGCCGACCGTGGATGAGCCGCCCATGAGCCACGCGGGCACGCTCGTCCCCCTCCCGTCGGTGCCGGCGCCGGGGCGGCCGGAGTACCGGCTCACGACGCGCTTTCCGCGCTCGGTGCAGCGGAAGCTGGAGGCGTTCAACCCCACGCTCGTCCACCTCGCCACGCCGGACTTCGCGGGCTTCCGCGCGCTGAAGTGGGCGAAGAAGCGCGGCATCCCCGTCGTCGCCTCATACCACACCCACTTCTCGTCGTACCTCAAGTACTACAGCATATCGGCGCTGGAGGGGGTGTTCTGGGAGTACGCCCGCTGGTTCTACGGCCAGTGCGAGCACGTCTACGTCCCGAGCCGCTCGATGGCCGCCGTCCTCCGCAGCCACGAGATCTCCGACGACCTCCGGCTGTGGGAGCGCGGCGTCGACACCGACCGTTTCCACCCCCGCCGCCGCGACCCCGCGTGGCGCCGCGCCCTCGGCGTCTCCGACGACGAGGTGCTCGTGACGTTCGTCGGCCGCCTGGTGTGGGAGAAGGGGCTCCACGTCTTCGCCGACGTGGCCGAGGGGCTGGCCGCGCAGGGGCTCCCCGTGCGCCCGCTCATCGTCGGCCACGGCCCGGCCCGCGCCGACCTCGAGGCGCGGCTCCCCGGCACGCTCTTCGCCGGCCACCTCGGCGGCGGCGACCTCCCCCGCGCGTATGCCTCGTCGGACATCTTCCTCTTCCCCTCGGACACGGAGACGTTCGGGAACGTGACGCTCGAAGCGATGGCCTCCGGCCTCCCGACCGTCTGCGCCGACGCGACGGGCTCGAGCGAGCTCGTGCAGCACGGGCGCACGGGCTACCTCGCCCCGCCCAACAGCTCCGCCGCGTTCCTCGACGCCACGGCCCGGCTCGTCCGCGACCCCGAGCTCCGCACGCGGATGGGCGAGCACGCCCTCGACCGCGCCGAGCACTACGGCTGGGCGGCCGTCTTGGAACGGCTGCTCTCGTACTACCACGAGGTCCTCGCCCAGCACGACACCCCGCCCGTGCCGAGTGGCGTCGAGCCTGCGCCCCTGCCTACCGTAGTCCCCGCGATCTCCTGATCGGGAGCGCTGAGCCCGTCCCTCACGTGCCGCCTCGGAGCCGGCTTTTGCGTCGCGTTTCGTAGCTTGCCAGATCCGACACCCCGTCGGGCCTCTCCCCCGCAAGCGCCCCCCTCCGATGCGACGGCTCCGTCTGCTCCCTCTCCTCGCGGCCCTGCTGCTCGCGCCCGCTGCACTCGCCCAGTCGGACTACGGCCAGACCGAGTTTGCCAACTCCGGCGCGGCCGAGGCGCAGACGCCGTTCCTGCGCGGCCTCCTCATGCTGCACAGCTTCGAGTACGAGGACGCGCGCGAGGCCTTCCAGGAAGCGCGGCGGATCGACCCGGACTTCGCGATGGCGGCGTGGGGCGAGGCGCTGACGCACAACCACCCGATCTGGCAGGAGCAGGACGCCGGCGCCGCCCGTGCCGCGCTCGCGGAGCTCGCCGAGACGCCGGAGGGTCGCCTCGCGAAAGCGCCGACGGAGCGCGAAAGGGCATACCTCCGCACGCTCGACGTGCTCTTCGGCGAGGGCTCGAAGGAGGACCGCGACTTCGCCTACGCAGACGCCCTCGCCGACCTCTCCGCTGCCTACCCCGACGACCTCGACGCCGCCGCGTTCTACGCGCTCTCCATCCTCGGCACCGCGCACGAGGGCCGCGACTTCGGGATCTACATGGACGCCGCCGCCGTCGCCGAGGAGGTGTTCGCCGCGAACCCCGAGCACCCCGGCGCGGCGCACTACCTCATCCACGCCTACGACGACCCGATCCACGCCCCCCTCGGCCTCCGCCCCGCCCGCGTCTACGACGACCTCGCGCCCGCCGCCTCGCACGCGCTCCACATGCCGAGCCACATCTACTTCGCCCTCGGGATGTGGGACGAGGGGGCCGAGATGAACGAGCGCTCGTACGCCGCCGCCGCCGCTCGTGCCGAGCGCCGCGGGGAACCCCTCAATGGGCACGGCCGCCACGCCCTTCACTGGCTCCACTACGCCTACCTCCAGCAGGGCCGCTACGACGACGCGGCCGCGCTCATCGATCGCGTCGACGCGATGGCGGCAACGGATGAAACGCAGCGCTTCGCCCACCTTCCCGTTTCGCTCCGCGCCCATTACGTCGTCGAGACCGGCGGGCAGCGCGTGGCGGTGGAGAGCGGGACGATGGACCACCACTCCTCTTCGGTCCTCGTCGGCTTCACGGAGGGCTTGGCAGCGTATTACCGCGGGGACGGGGTCGCCCTCCAGCACGCGCTAGCGACGGTGCAGGCGGCCCTCGCCGCGGAGGACACGGCGAACCGACGGACCGATCCGCTCCGCATCCTCGGCCTCGAACTGGAAGCCCTCGTCGCGCTCGATAATGGCGACGCCGATGCGGCCCGCGCACTGCTCGACGAAGCGACCGACCTCGAAGACACCATGCCCATCGACTTCGGTCCGCCTAACCCGGCGAAGCCGTCGCACGAACTCTACGGCGAGGTGCTCCTCGACCTCGGGGAGCCCGCCGACGCGCGCTACCACTTCGAAGAGACGCTCGCGCGCTACCCGCGCCGGTCCCGCGCCCTCCTCGGCCTCGCCCGCGCCGCCATGCAGTCGGGCGACGAGGCCACGGCCGCCGCCGTCTACGCCGGACTCGCCGATATCTGGCACGACGCCGACGCCGACGCGCTCGCCCTCCCCGAAGTGCAGAAGCACGCCGCGATGGACACCCCCTAGCGACTCGCTTCCCCCACGTTCTCTCACCCAGGCAGAGACGCCATGGAACCCGACTTCGACGCACGCCACGCCGACCCCTACATTCCCAACCTCAGCATCGGCTACCTATTCTCTCGGAGCTGGCCGCGCTTCAAAGACCACCTCTGGCTGCTCGTAGGCACGTTCACCCTCTACGCCCTCCTCATCGGGATCGGCTCGGACACGTGGGACGGGGACCGGACGGGAGGCGGGCTGCTCAATCTCGTCGCGTTCGTCATCACCGGTCCGCTCACGGCCGGGCTCTACTGGATGATGCTCAAGGTCCAGCGCGACGAGCCCATCGAGTTCACCGACCTCTTCGCCGGCTTCGGCGAGTTCGGCCGCGCGTTCGGGGTGTACGCGCTAACGGCGATAGCGACCTTGATCGGGTTCATCCTCCTCATCGTGCCGGGGCTCATCCTCCTCGTCGGGCTGGCGCCGGGGCTCTTCCTCGTGATGGACGACGAGCTAGGCGTGATGGACACGCTGCGGAAGGCGTGGGACATGACGATGGGGCATAAGCTGCAGTTGCTCGCGCTCGGCGTCGTGCTGTTTTTCCTCACGCTCCTCGGCATCCTCGCGTTCATCATCGGGGTGTTCTTCACCGGCGCATTCGCCAGCCTCGTCGTCGCCGCCGCGTACGACGAACTCGCACTCGCGGAACGGTAAGGCGTTCGTATCGATGCTCCGCTGGATCCCCACCTTTACAGGGCTCGTCCTCACCGGGGTCAACCTCCTCCTCGGCGGCTGCGGGCGGGAGCCGGAGCGCCCCGATGCACCGCCGGATTCCACCGCGATGGCGGGCGTCATCATGCCGGACTCCGCCGACGCGCCGCCCGCCCCGCCAATTAACCCGTTCGCCGAGCCAGCCCGGCGCGCCCTCCGCATCGAGCTCGGGCTGGACGACTACCGGACCGTCGACGGCACGTGGGCAGGGGGCGACGCCTCGTCCACGTTCACCGCGTACTTCGCGGGCGACACGCTCCGGTTCATCGAAGAGCGGCTGAGCGCGGGCGCGTACGGGAGCGAATCGAACGTGTACTACTTCGCCGACGGCGTGCCGTTCTACGCCGTGCAGGACGCGGTGCAGGTCCGGCCCGGGCTCGACGGCGCAGCGCGGCGGGATACCGTGCGCCTCCGTGTTGCGCTCACGCCCGAGGGCGACCTCCTCGCCGCCGAGGGGACGGTGAACGGCGAGCGCGAGTCGGTCGACCGCGTGCTCGCCGACGGCGTGCGACAACACGCCGAGGCGCTGCGCGCGCGGGCAGCGGCGGGCGCCCGGCCTGCACTGTAGTTCACCCCTCCGGCGGGCTCTCCTTCCGCACCTCCTCCTCGGGCAGCACCTCGGCGTCCGGCCCCTCGTCCTCCCCATTGTCGAGCCAGTCGAGGTCGGTCGTGATCGTGTCGAGGACGGCTTTGAGCAGGCCCACGACGATGGGGCCGAGCACGATGCCCGGCACGCCGAACGTGTAGACGCCCGCCACGAGCCCGACGAACATCCAGTAGAAGTTGAGGACGTACGACTTCTCGGCGGCCAGCTTCGGGCGGACGATGAGCGAGAGGAAGACGGTGCTGATCCCGAGCCCGAGCACGAGCATCGCGAGCGCCTCCCACGGCGCGTCCTGAAAGACGAGGAGGTAGCCCGCCGCCGGGAGGTAGATCGTCCACGAGCCGACGACGGGGAAGAACCCGATCACGAAGGCGAGGAGCGCGAGCACGACGGGCAGCGGCACACCGAAGACGAGGTTGAGCGCGAGCACGAGCGCGGCCTTCATCGTCTGCGTGAGGAGCGTGCCGTAGACGGCGCCGTAGAGCACGCCCTGCACGTGTGTCTCCATCCGCTCGGCGAGCGCGGCGTAGCGCGGCGGCACCTTCCCCCGGAGATACGCCACGATCGTGTCCGCCCCAGTGAGGACGTAGAACGCCGTAAACAGAAAGACCGACGTGTCGACGGCGAACTCGGAGAGCACGTCCTGCACGCCCGCCGGCATCCCCGTCGCGAGCTCGGCTGCCCGCGCGAGCCCGCGCTCGATCGACGCCTGCGCCTCGACGTTGCCGACGAACGGGAGCCGCTGCACCGCTGCGCTGATCTCGGCGGCGACCTCCGCCGTGTGCGCGGCGAGGTATTCGGCGGCGTCGCGGATTTCGAGGTAGCCGTAGACGAGGAGCGCGAGCGCCGGCACGATCAGCAGCACGAGCGTCACGACGGCCGCCAGCGCCTCCCGCCCCGTCCGCTCCGCGACCCACCGGTGCACCGGCCGGAGGTACGCCGCGAGGATCCCCCCGAGCAAGCCTGCCACCAGCATCTCGTGCACCATCCACAGAAACAGGCTCAGCATGACGAGGAACAGCGCGCCCGTCACGAGCGCGCGGCGGACGTCGAGCGCGGGCACGTCGGCGAGGGCGACGCCGGGGCGGGCCGAGGAGCGAGGGTCCGAGGGACGAGGGGTCGAGCGGTCGGCCATGTTATTCCGGTTGAGGCGAGGGGGCGGCTTCGCCCCGGCGGAGCGCGACGACGAGCACCACGGCCCACACGCTCCCGAGTACGAACGCGGCGAGCACGTCGCTCGGCCAGTGCGCCCCGAGCCGCAGCCGCGCGAGGCCCACGACGCTCGCGAGGGCGAGCACGAGGAGCACGGCGACTCCCCGCTCGACCGTGCTCTCCGACCGCTCGCTCCAGAGGTACGCGAGCAGGCCGTACGCCCCGAGCACGCTGACGACGTGGCCCGACGGGTACGAGTGCAGCCCCATCGAGGCCACGCCGTCAGCGACGAAGTCCGGCCGCGACCGGCTCCACAGAGCCCACGCGGTCTGTGTGAGGAGCTTGCTCCCGAGGTAGGCGAGCGGGAACGACAGCGCGAGGAGCGGGCGCCGCGCCCGTGCCGCGATCACGAGCGCAGCGAGGAGGAGCGCGATGAGGACGACGGAGTTGCCGGGGCTCTCCCACCAGATGCCCCCGTTGAACGACAGCGGCCCGCCGTCCACGACCCGGCGCAGCGCGGCCTCGTCCCACGCCGCCATCCACACCTCCGCCTGACTCTGCCCGATCAGCACGAGCGCCACGGCCACGCCGACGGCCAGCCCCGTCCCGAGCGCGAGCGTGCCGAGCCAGCGCGTCCACGCGCCGGGGGGTAGCGCGTCTGCGCCTTCGCGGAAACGGTGCCACGTCGTGCGAGCGCCCGCCGCGAGCGCCCAGCCGGAAATCGGAGACATAAGGAGGAGCGTGGGAGGAGAAGAGGCCTTAAAGGTAGAGCATCGCGCCCTTCCCGTGCGTGCCGCTCCGTACGCCGTGCCGCTCACCGTCCACCGCGCCGCTCGCCGAGCCGGTCCCGACGACAATTTCACCCCGCCTCACCTTGCCTGCTCCGGGCGGCCCCGTTAGATTGACCGGTCGATGGTTCGCGCCGGGGCCGCCCGACGGCCCGCGGCGCACTGCGTTATCTATTAAACGCTTACATGCCGTGCTCGAACTCCTGCGCGAGGCCCGTTCAGTCCTGAACCTCCAGCGCGCACTCGCCGGCGACTGGCTGCCATCGACGCCCTCTCTCCCCGACGACGACCGCCCTGCCGCCATGTCGCCCGACCTCTTCGGCGATCTCCCCGATCCCTCGCAAGACTCCACGCTCTCGCCCTACGACCGCGTCGAAGCCCTCATCCCCGAGGGCTCGCCGCTGCGCGGGATGGACTCGCTCGGCGAGGTCTTCGACTGGCTCAAAGGCACCGTGCTCGTCCCCATCGACGAGAGCCGCATCAACCCCGTCCTCGGCACCGGCGACCCCGAGGCCGATCTGATGATCGTCGGCGAAGCGCCGGGCGCGGACGAGGACAAGACGGGCGAGCCGTTCGTCGGCCGCGCGGGGCAACTCCTCAACAAGATCCTCGAAGCCATCAACTTCGAGCGCGAGGAGGTCTACATCACGAACATCCTCAAGAGCCGCCCGCCCGGCAACCGCGACCCGCAGCCGGACGAGGTCGTGGCGCACATCCCGATCCTCTACAAGCAGATCGCGCTCGTGCGACCGAAGGTGATCCTTGCCGTCGGCAAGAGCGCGGGGAACGGGCTGCTCGGTAAGACCTCGTCGCTGGCCTCGCTGCGCGGCAAGTTCAACGACTACTACGGCCTCCCGCTCCTCGTGACGTACCACCCGGCCGCGCTCCTGCGCAACCCGCAGTGGAAGCGCCCGACGTGGGAGGACATGAAGCTCCTCCGCACCCGCTACGACCAACTCGTTCAGGCCTAAACCCCACGCTCCCCCATGGCCGAACAGGACGGACCCCAGCAGCGCCCCATCCGCATCGAGGAAGGCGGCACGTTCCCCCTCAGCAAGTTCACGAGCCAGCGCAGCGGCGGCCGGAGCCGCGCGAATGTCGTCGCCCTCCACGAGCAGGCGGGGCGCGTCCCGCCCCAGGCCGTCGACGTCGAGCAGTCCGTCCTCGGCGCGATGCTCATCGAGCGCGAGGCGATCCCGAAGGCCATCGAGATCCTGCCTTCCGAGGCGTTCTACGACGGCCGCCACCAGCGGATCTACCAGGCCATCCTCGGCCTCTTCGAGCGCGGCAACCCCGTCGACCTCATCACGCTGACGGAAGAACTCAAGCGGCGCGGCGACTTCGAGAACATCGGCGGCTACTACCTCTCCGAGCTGACGACGCGCGTCGCGAGCGCCGCCAACGTCGAGTACCACGCCCGCATCATCGCCGAGAAGAGCCTGCTCCGGCAGATGATCGAGACGATGACGACGACCGTCGGCGAGGCCTACGACCCCGGCACCGACGCCTTCGACCTGCTCGACCGCGCCGAGCGCGACATCTTCCAGATCTCCGAGAGCCAGCTCCGCAAGGGCTCGCGCTCGATGAGCGAGGTCGTGATGGAGACGTTCAAGCAGCTCGAAGCGCTCAGCCACCGCGACGGCGGCATCACCGGCGTCCCCTCCGGCTTCCACGCGCTCGACGACATGACCGGCGGCTGGCAGAAGTCCGACCTCATCATCATCGCCGCCCGCCCCTCGATGGGGAAGTGCCTCGGCAAGGGCACGCGCGTTATGATGTTCGACGGGACGATGCAGGCGGTCGAGAACGTGCAGGCAGGCGACCTCCTCATGGGCGACGACTCGACCCCGCGCCGCGTGCTCTCGGTCGCACGGGGGCGCGAGATGATGTATTGGGTCCGCCAGAAGCACGGGATGGACTACCGCGTCAACGAGAGCCACGTCCTCTCGCTCAAGAAGAGCCGCAGCGAAGGGCGTGAGCCGCGCGGGAGCGTCACGAATCTCTCCGTCCGCGACTACCTCGCCCGCTCGGCGAAGTGGCAGAACGATCACAAGGGGTACAAAGTCGCCATCGAGTTCGCCGAGCAGCCGCTCCCCGTCGACCCGTACCTCCTTGGCATTTGGCTCGGCGATGGCAAGTCGGATAACGCACGGATCTACAACACGGACGAAGAGGTCGTCGCATACCTGTACGAATACGCCGAGGCGCAGGGCGTCGGTGTCAGCGTGAGCGATACGGACCGGCCCTGCCCCGCGTATCTCATCACGGGTGGGCGCTCGCTCGCACACCGCGAGACCTCGTTGCAGGCCGCGCTGCGCGAACTCGGCGTGCTCGGCGACAAGCACATCCCCCACGCCTACCTCGCCAACTCGACGACGAACCGGCTCCAACTCCTCGCCGGGCTCGTCGACAGCGATGGGCACTGCAACAAGGGCCACGGCGGGACCTACGAGATCACACAAAAGAGCGAGCGGCTCGCCCAGCAGATCAAGTCGCTCTGCGACACGCTCGGCTATCGGACTTCGCTGAAGTCGAAGACGGCGCGATGCCAGACCGGAGCCGAGAGCACCGTGTGGCGCGTCCGCTTCAACGGCGACGTCGATGCGATCCCCGTGCGCATCGACCGGAAGAAGGCCGAGCCGTGGACGGATCGACGGGACTGGACCGTCACCGGTGTCACCGTCGAGCCCGACGTCATGGACGACTATTACGGGTTCACGCTTGACGGCAACCATCTCTTCCTGCTCGAAGATGGGACCGTCACGCACAACACGGCCTTCAGCCTCGCGACGGCGATGAACGCGGCGACGCACCCGCAGTACGGCGTCGGCGTCGCCATCTTCTCGCTCGAGATGAGCGCGAACCAGCTCGCCCAGCGGATGCTCACGTCCGAGGCGCGGATTGACGCGCAGAAGGCGCGGACGGGGCGGCTGACCGACGAGGACTGGCCGCTCCTCGCCCGCGCCGCCGGCCGGCTCGAAGCGGCGAAGATCTTCGTCGACGACACGCCGGGGCTGGGCATCCTCGAACTCCGGGCGAAGTGCCGGCGGCTCAAGGCCGAGCACGACATCGGCCTCGTGATCGTGGACTACCTCCAGCTCATGCACGGCACGAAGGACTCGCGCAACGCCAACCGCGAGCAGGAGATCGCGCAGATCTCGCGCTCGCTCAAGGCGCTCGCGAAGGAGATCGACGTGCCGGTCATTGCCCTCGCCCAGCTCTCGCGCGCCGTGGAGACGCGCGGCGGCGACAAACGCCCCCAGCTCTCCGACCTCCGCGAGTCCGGCTCGATCGAGCAGGACGCCGACGTGGTCGCGTTCATCTACCGCGCCGAGCGCTACGGCATCACCCAAGATGAGAACGGCAACTCCACCGCGGGCCTCGGCGAGATCATCATCGGCAAGCAGCGCAACGGGCCGATCGGGAACGTCCGCCTCGCCTTCGTGAACCAGTACGCCCGCTTCGAGAACCTCACGACGTACTACGGCAACGACCCGGGCTACGCGTTCAACGCCTCGCCGCCACCGCTCCCCGGCAACCCCGGCGGCTACGGCGCGGGCTACGACGACTACGAGGAACTGCCGCCCCCCGGCGACGCGCCCTTCTGACCTCCCGCGTCCGGCGCGCTCAGCCGCCCGACGACGATACGCGAGAGCCGGTGCTGCCCCCGGACAGCGCCGGCTCTCGTGGTATCAAACCCGTAGCTCAGTCGTCGATGGAGACGGGGAACACGACGTCCACATCCGTATCGACCACGCCCGGCACGTCGGGCGCTGCCGCCGTATCGTTCTGCTTATCGGCGGGGAGGTTGGCGTCCTCCTCGTAGTGCCGGAGTTTGACGCGGAACGTCCCGCTCTCGCCCTCGCTCCCCGCGCTCACGGCAAGACTGAACGTGAGCCCGAGCGGGTCGCCGTTGGGGTCAGTGTCGAGGCCCGAGACCGCGAGGGCGTTGGCCACGTCGCCCTCCGGCACGTAGAAGAAGCGGTGCGCCTCCGGCTCCTCATCGCGGATCTCGGCGGTGATGCTCTCCGGCGGGGTCACGGTCGTGTTCTGGAGGTCGATCGCCACGTCGTAGGTCGTGCCGGCCTGGAGGTTGAGCATCTCGGCATTCTGGAGCACGCCGGCCTCGTCGAACGTCGCGTCGGCGGTAAAGGCCGCGCCCCCGCCCTGCGGGGTGAGGCTGAGGCGGACGAGCGTGATGACTTCGGCCTCGCCGCCGCCGTCGATGGGATCGGGCTCGTTGGAGTCACAGGCGGAGAAGGTCAGGAGCAGGGCGGCCGCGAAGGCCGGGAGGAAGCGGGGGAAACGGTTCATGGCGATGAGGGTTTGGGTGGTTGGTGATGCAGAAGGAGTCATAGGGGCGCAGCGTGCTGCGCTCGTACACGGCGCGATGGACATAGGGCGCGTCACGATCCGCCGAGCGGGACCTGCAGGCGCAGGACCACGTTGCGGCCGGGGTCGTGGGCGAAGTAGCGATACCGGCTGAGGTAGTCGCGGTACGCCGTGTCGAGGAGGTTCTCAACGGTGAGGGAGAAGCGGACGGGCGTGCCCGCGAGCGCGAGCGCGCCCTCGACGCCCACGCGGAAGAGCGCGTAGCCGTCGGGCGGCGGGCGGTAGTCGACAGGCACGACCTCGCCCTCGGCGCTCGTCTGCGTCGGGTAGCGGTCCTGCCGCCGCACTAGCGTCGCGCCAAACTCGACCTCCGCGCCGCGCACCGCGCCGAATGCAGGCAGCCGATACGCCGCCGAAAGCCCGAGCCGGTCGGCGGGCATCTGAAGCAGCGGCTGATCGGCGTCGGTGTCGGTGCCGTGAACGACGGCGGCCGTCGCACCGAATCGGAACCGGCCGAGCGCGTGGCTCGCCGCGCCGTCGAAGCCGAGGAGGCGCGCGTCGGTCTGCGCGTGGCGGAACTCGGGGAAGACGCCGCGCACGGTGACGACGATCTCGCCGGTCGGGTCGAGGTAGAGGTAGTCGACGATCCGCGTTGCGTAGGCGCTGAGCTCGAAGGACGTACGATTCGTCGCGTGGCGCAGCGTCGCATCGAGGCCGAGGCTCGTCTCGGGGCCGAGACCGGGCGTGCCGATCTCGAACTGCGCCGTGCCGTGGTGGATGCCGTAGCTGTAGAGCTCGTTCACGCTCGGCGGGCGCCACGCCGCCGACCCGTTCGCGGCGAGCGACCACGTCGGCGCGAACGCCCAGATCGCCCCGACCGCGCCGGAGGCGCCCGTCCACGTCCGCGTCGTCTCGACGAAGTCGCCGCGGTCGCCGGCAGCGCGGGGATACGCCCGCTGCCAGTGCCCGTCGAGCCGGCCGCCGGTTTCGAGCGTGAGCGGGCCGCGGGCCCACGTCCCGCGCGCCCACGCCCCGCCGGTGTACGAGCGGAAGTTGGGGATGAGGTAGCCGATCGCGGACCGGTTGCCCTGCGTCATCCCGCTCAACCCGACGACGCCGAACGCATCGCCGCCGAACGCACGCCCCGTCCGCGTCTGCACCTTCGTGTCGAGCGTGTGGGTGAGGAGTTCGAGGTCGAATGCGGGCCGGGCCAGCGGGTCGCGCCCGCCGATGCGGTCGGCGTCGAACTCCTTGCGGCGGTTCTGCTGGAAGCCGTACTGCACCTCGGCGCGCGCGCCTTCGCCGAGATCGACCCGGCCGCGGAGCGCGACGATGTCGTGCGCGATCTCCTGCTTCGGCGCGTCGATGGCGTAATCGAACGCGTACTCCACCGGCGGCCGGCCGGCCTCGAACACGGCGTCGAGCGCCTCGAACGTGTTGAAGTGCGCGCCGCGGTACACCCCGAGGTCGGTCCCGAAGTGGCTCGCGTGGGCTTCGAGCTCGACGGCCCCGCGCGTGTAGCCGACGGCGACCTCGGCGCTGCGCTCGAAGAACGCCGTGTTGCCGAGGACGTAGTCCGGCGTCCGGGTGTCGCCCGCGCGGCGGAGGCTGCCCTGCACGCGGACGCCGAGCCCCGGCACGGCCGTCGGGCTGCCTTCGAGTTCGAGCGAACCCGCCGCCTGCGCGCTGCTCGAGAACGCGTTGACGGTCGCCTGCCCGCCCCACCCCGGCTCGACCGGCAGCGCCTCGTCCTCGATCCGCACGACGCCGCCGATCGCGCCCGCGCCGTACTCGACGCCCGCCGCCCCGCGCACGACCTCGATCCGCGCGCCTGAGAACGGGTCGATCTCGGGAGCGTGCTCGGCGCCCCACTGCTGCCCCTCCTGCGGGATCCCATCGTTGACGACGATTACGCGGTCGGAGTGGAGTCCGCGAATCACGGGTTTTTGGATGCTTGGGCCGGTCGAAAGCGTCGTAACGCCCGGCAGCCGTTTGAGCGTCTGCCCGAGCGTTTGCCCGCGCAGGGCGTCTAGCTCCTCGGCTTCGAGCACGGCGACGGACTGCGGTGCCCGGGCGAGGGCTTCGCGCGCCCGGTCCTCCCGCACCGTCACGGCCTCCAGCGCCTCGATGGTCTCGCGCAGCACGACGTCGAGCGCAGCGTCGCCCGCCGTCAGGTCGACCACCCGCTCCGCCCGCTCGTAGCCGACGAAGCTGAACAGGACCGTGAGCGTATCGGCTGGCAAAGCGGGGAGCGCGAACTGTCCGCTCGCGTCCGTGATCGTCCCCCGGTCGAGCGCCGGGACGGCGACGTTGACGCCGGGCAGCGGTGCGCCGCCGGGGTCCGCGACGCGGCCGGTGAGCGTTTGGGCGTGCGCCGCGGGGAGCGCGGCGAGAACGAGAACAAAAAGCAGGGTACTCCGCATGGGGAATGTCCGGGGGTCCGGCACCGCGACCGCGCACTACGGCGCTGCGGAATGCCGGACGTGACCGCACGCGGACGCGCGTGCGAGATCCAGTGACCGTCGGGGCGAGCGCGGCGGCTCGCTGAGGAACGAGGGCGTTCCTACGCGACGGCCGGGGGACCCCGGATGGGGAGTAGCGCGAGGACGACCGTCGCCGGGGCGACGGGGCGCTGCGGCGCGAACGACCGATCGTTTATGAGCCCCGGCAGCGCGTTCGGCACCGGCGCGCGCCAGTGCTTCGTCGGCAGGCACAGCGCACAGGGCACGTGCTCGCCGCCGAGCCCTTCGAGCGAGACGGAGAAGACGGCGACGCCCTCGACGTGGACGTGGTCGGTCTGCGCAGCGATGTGCCGGCGGGTCTCCTCGTGCTCGAGCCCGTGCTCCGCGCGGTGCACCGCAGGGCCGACGAGCCCGCCCGCCGCGAAGGCGAGGAGCGCGAAGACGGCGCTGATGCGGTGGAAACGGCCCATGACGCGGAGCGTGAGGTTCGGGGCTACAACTCTGAAGATACGATCGTGTTGCGCGGCCCTCCGAAGGGCGTCGCGTTTTTGCCACTCGCCGCGGTCGTCACGCTTGGCAACGTGGGCAGAGGTACGTCGCCCGATCGTACGGCGGCAGGCGGACGAGCTCGACTGGGGTAGCGCACGTGACGCACGGCTTCCCCTTCCGCTGGTACACCCACCGCGGGATGCCGCGCTCGCGGAGCTCCAGCGGCGTCGTTTTCGTCCGCCCCCACGTCTCCGTCCCCTCCCACATCAGCGGGATCACGGCGTCCCAGAACCGGTCGAGTTCTTCGCGCGACACGGACGAAGCCGGCCGGCGCGGGTCGATCCCGGCGAGGAAGAGGCCCTCCGATTTGTAGATGTTGCCGACGCCCGCCATCACCCGCTGATCGAGCACGACCGGCCCGATCGGCTTCTCGCCCTCGGCGGCGACGCGGCGCGCGGCCTCGTCGCGGTCGAACGTGGAGTGCTCCGGCGTACCAGCCATCACGTCGGGGCCGAGGCTGTTGAGCCGCTCGTGCATCGCCCGTTCCTCCGGCGTCAGCAGCTCGACGGTCGGGCCGTGGAAGAACACGGCTTCGTGCGCGTCGCTGGCGAGGCGGAGGCGGACGTGCTTCTCCTCTTTCCGCAGGTCGAGCGGGCGCTCGCCGACCTGCCACGAGCCGTATTGCGCGCCGTGGCAGTGCAGCGTCTCCCCCGTCGAGAGGTTGATCAGCAGGTGTTTCCCGTGCGTTTCGATGTCGGCGATCCGCTCGCCGAGGAGCGACTGCGGCCGCTCGCCCCACCGCTTCGGCATTTTGATGTCACGGAGCGGCTCGTCGACGATGGGGTCGAGGCGGCGCTTCCACCGGATCACGGCGTGGCCTTCAGCCATCGGACTCGGGGACGTGCGCCACGGCGGGAAAGCCAAGCGCGTCGAGGAGGTCGTTGAAGACGGGCGGTGGGAGGTGGCCGCCCGAGGCCGCGTCGTGGCCGTGCCCGAAGTCATCGGCGTAGGCGTCGCCCACGTCCACCGACTGGAAGATCTCGGGGAGGATGAGGTCGGCCCGCGCCGTCCGTGTCGAGAACGCCACGAGGCCCGGCCGGTAGCCGGTGTTCGCGGCGATCACGGCGTACTTCGGGAGCCGGCCGCGCCACTGCTGCGCGATGAGCGGGTGGACCTGACAGGCGGAATCGAGCCGGACGAGCGCGAACGGCTCGGTCTCGGAGAAGACCGGCGCGGCCTTCCGCGCCTCAGCCATTTCCGCGTTGACTTCTTTGCGATACACCGCGAGCCGCTCGCTGCCCGGCCCTTCGCTGAGCGCTTTCGGTCCGTCGCCCGTCATCAGCAGGTGCAGCGGCGTCTCGGGGTCGAACGTCGAGGCGCGGCGGGCGGCATTCGTGAGCACGACGGCCTCCTTCAGCCACTTCGCCGTGTAGCGCTTTTTGGCCTCGGCGAGGCGCGGCCACGGGGCGTTGTCGCCGAGGTCGGAGAGCACGCCGATGGCGGCGATCCACAGCAGGTCGTCCACCCCGCCGGAGCGGGGCAGGCTGTCCGTCTCGGCGTCAAGCAGGTCGAAGGCGAGCCACGCCGAGCACGGGATCGGGTCCCACGCGTAGCCGGTGATGACGGCGCCCGCCGGTTCGCCCTCGGGCCGGTGGTGATCGACGTACAGCGTCGGCGCCTCGGGGAGCACGCCGGCGGCGTTCACGCCGAGGTCGGTGACGACGAGCGCGGCGGCGTCGAGCGCCCGCAGTCGGTCCTTCGCCGAATCGGAGAAGAACGCATTCTCGAACCGGCCGGACGGGACGACGTGCACGTCCTCGAACCCGAGTCGCGCGAGCCCGCGCCCGAAGAGCGCACCGGCAGCGAGCCCGTCGGCGTCGAAGTGGCAGAACACGACGAGTCGGGCGGTGCGATCGCGAGCGCTGAGCCATGCGCGAAACGTCGCGCGGGCGGCGGCGAGATGGTCGGCGAAGGTCACGGCGTCCTCCATTCTGCTGTCATTGCGAGAAGCCCGTAGTACTCCGACCGTTCCACTCCGTCATCCTGAGCGGAACGGAGTGGAGTCGAAGAACCCCAAAGGGCTCGGTGAAGCCCATCTGGTCGGGCATGGCTTCGACAGACTGCGGGGCTTCCCCGTAAAGATCCTTCGACTGCGGCCTGTGGCCTTCGCTCAGGATGACAGGGTGTGATGGGCAGCGCATCGTCATCATGCGTCGGCGAGGTGGCGGACGGCGTCGAGCGTGTCGATCTCGTCCACGGGCTTGTCTTCGCGGAGGCGGACGATGCGCGGGAAGCGGAGCGCGTAGCCGCTCTTGTGCCGCTTCGAGACCTGCACCCGGTCGAAGGCCACCTCGATCACGACGCGGGGCTCGACGAGGCGGACGCGGCCGTGCGCGAAGGTTTGCAACGTGTGTTCGCGGAACCACTCGGTGAGGGCGGCGAGTTCGGCGTCGGTCAGTCCGGAGTACGCCTTGCCGACGTTGAGGAGCGTGTCGTCGTCCTCAGCCGCGCGGACGGCAAACGTGAAGTCGGAAAGCAGCTTGTTGCGCCGCCCACTCCCGACCTCGACGGACGTGACGACGCAGTCGAGCGTGCCGAGCGCGCGCTTCACCTTCAGCCAGTCGCGTCCGCGCCGGCCGGGTTTGTACGTCGAGCCGAGCGCCTTCACCATCAGCCCCTCGTTGCCCCGCGCGCGTGCCGCGTCGAAGGCGTCGTCGAGTTGCTCGATGCCATCGAAAATCTGGACGCGGGAGCGGCGGAGCGGGCCGTCGTCCCCGAGCCCGAGGGCGTCGAGCCGGCGCTGCCGCTCTTCGTACGACACGTCGAGGAGGACGTCGCCATCGAAGAAGAGCGCGTCGTAGACGACGTAGGCGACGGGCACCTCGGCCTGCATCGCGGGGCTGACAGTCTTCCGCCCGAGCCGTTTTTGGAGCGCCTGAAACGGCCGGATCGCCGCGCCCTCCGCGTCCACGGGGACGATCTCGCCGTCGAGGATCACCCCGCCGGGCACGGCGTCGGCGAGCGGGCCGACGAGGTCGGGGAACGACGGGGTGACGGCGTCGAGCGTGCGCGAGAAGAGGGCGACGCGCGCAGCACCGTGCGCGACGCCGTGCAGCGAGGCATCGCCCCCTTCGGGCGCGACGTGGGCCTGCGCGCGGATGCCGTCGAACTTGTCCTCGACGGCGAAGCGTTCGGGGAGTTGCCGCGCCACGTCCTCGTTCGTCTCGGCCGCCGTGGCGAGCATGAACCCGAGCGGGTGAAAGAGCCGCATCGCGGCCGTGCCGAGCCGGTCGTGCCGGGCGAGGAGCGCGGTCTCGCCGAGGTCGCCGGTGAGCATGTTCGCCCGCTGCACCGCGCCGACGGTGTGGCCGTAGGCCCGGCCGAGCGCCGATTCGACGCCGCCCTCTTTCAGCCCGATCCGCAGCTCGCCCGCGAGGAGCTTGACGAGGTACTGCGCCTCGGCTGCATCGGCGCGGCGGAGGACGGCTTCGACTTTCGTCGTCTTCGCTTTCGTTCCCCGCGTGCCCGCGAGGTCGGCGAGAAACACCGCCACGTCGTCGAGCGAGAGCCGGGGCTGTGCGGGAGCGCGTTCGGCGAACGCCTCGGCGGCGACATCGCCGGGGTCGCCGAGGCGGACGAGGCGGGGCCGGAGTTCATCGCGCGTCGTGCCCGCGACGGCCGCGACGGCATTTAGCAGCGCCGCGTGGCCGACGTTGACCGTCCGTTGATCGCTGAGCGGGAACGGGCGGGCCGCGATCCACCGGGCCGCGCGGCCGAGGTCGGCGTCGTCGAGCGCGCCGAGGTACGCGCCGAGCCGGTCGGCTTTGTCGTTGCGGCCGGCGAGGGCAGCGATCGCGGCGGCGGTCGCGGCGAAGTCGTGGAACGGGGCGGACTCAGGCATCGGCGTCCTCGGGCTCGGGCTCCTCGGTCCACTCGCTGTCAGGCGGGCGGCGGTCGCGGTGCGGGTTCGGCGGGCGCAGGTCGATCGACGTGCCCTGGCAAGTCGGGCAGAAATAGATGATCCGCTTCTTCTCGACGGTCTCGCCCGTCTCGTCGTCGGTCCACTCGCGCGTGAGCTGGTGCTGCTGACGGACGTAGTCGTCGCAGCGGAGGCACGGGAGGTTCGTACGGCGGAAGACGGCGTGGCGCGTGTTGAAGTCCTTCGCGAACGGGGAGTAGCGGAGGTCGCGGTCCGCCTGCATCTCGGCCTGCTCGGCTTCGGACACCGTCCGCCCGCCCGCTTCGTAGGCGAGGCGGCAGACGCGCGGGACCTCCTCGGCGAGGCACGCGCGCTCGTCCCCGTCGAGTTCGCCGACGAGCCGCCACGGATCGATGCGGCAGGCCCACAGGATCTCGGCGCGGAGGTAGTTCCCGATCCCGGCGGCGACGCTCTGATCGAGGAGCACAGCGCCGAGCGTCCGCTCCAAGTCGGCGTCGAGGCGGAGGAGGAAGTCGGCCGCGTCGAACGGCTCGTCGAGCACGTCGGGCCCGAGGCGGCGGAGGTGCGGGAGCGCATCGTACGGATCGCCCGGTCCGATGTCGAACTTCGGCGCGGAGTAGAGCAGCGCGGCGGCATCAGCGACGACGATCCGCGCTCGCTCGCGCCGGTCGCGGGTCGCGACAGCCTCGTCGCCGGGGTCGACGACGAGCCACCTCCCCCACATCAGGAAGTGCGAGTGGAAGAAGTAGCCACCCTCGATCTCGCCGAGGAGGTGCTTCCCGTGGGCCGTCACGCGCTCGACGCGGCGGCCGACGATCTCGGCCTCGTGCGTTTTCAACCACGCCTTCGCCGCCTTCGTCCGCGCGCCGACGGCTTCGATGGGCTTACCGGCGAGGGCGGCGTGGAGGCGGTCCGCCGCGCGGCGGACTTCGGGACCTTCGGGCATGACGGGAGAGGGGCAGACCGGGAGAGGGGACGGATCGAACCGCCGAACTCGTTGCCGGTTCGGCTAACCGCCGGTGTCCAGCTTATGCTGCCCTCCGCTGCGGACGCTCTGCGAGATCGAGCAGGTGGTCAAGGGCGGCGTCGGTGATCTCGGGCGGCGTCCGCGTATTCGGGACCGAGCCGAAGATGGCGAGGAGGTCGTCCTGCGTGACGACGGCGGGGTCGTGGAGGTCGAGCAGGCGCGGCGTGCAGGCGAGGAGGGTCCCGACGGCCGCGGCACGTTCGATGCAGACGGCGTCCCATGCGTCGTCGTGGAGCCGCCCGTGGTGGAGCGTGAGCGGAACGGGCAGCGGCGGATTCCCATCGACGACGCAGTTGCTCGGCAGGCGGAGCCCCTGCGCCCGGTACCAGGCCGCCGCGTCGGCGTGCGTCTCGAACCGCTCAGCGATTTCGAGCACGGCGACGAGCCGCCAGTGCGGGAACCGGACCTCGCCCCACCGCCCCTTCGTCGTCGTGTAGACGACGGTGTCGCCGGGCCGGAGACGGGGCGCGAAGTTGCGGCCCCGACTGCTCGCCGTGATCGCGGGGACGGGGTGCTCGAAGTCGGGCTCGCGGCGACTGAGGCCGTTGACGAACGGCGGCAGGCTGTATTTCAGCACGGCTTTGCGCCCGCCGGAGGTTTTGCACAGCGGCCAGTACGAGCAGAGGTAGATACGGGCGTCGGACATGCCCGTAAGCTCGCGCCCCGCGCTGCCACCGCTGCGTCAGCGCCGCCGCGACGCGACAGCGCCCACCCCGCGCGCGGCGGAGTGGGCGCTGGACTTAATGACCTTCCGATCAGGCGAGCTCGACGGCGACGACGTGCTTGCCGAAGCGGTAGCCCTCGGTCTGCGCGAGCACTTGCGAGACGAACTGCTCGGGCACGTCGACGAACGTCTGCTTGTGCTGCACGCTGATCTTGCCGATGGCCTTGCCGGGGACGTTCGCCGTGCGCGCGAGCGCGCTCACGACCTGCGAGGGCCGCACGTTCCGGCTCAGCCCGGCGTCGATGGAGAGCCGCACCATTCCGTCCTCGTGCGAGGTCGGCTCGACGGGGCGCGGAGCGCGGTCGGGCCGCTCCTTCCATTCCTTCCGCTTGCCCTTCGGCGCGGCGTTGCGGTGCGATTGGAAATCGGCGGCGGCGATGGTTTCGGGCACGGGCGCTTTCTCGTCGGCGCGGACGAGGGCGAGGGCGGCGGCGGCCACGTCCATCGGGTCCCGGCCCTCGGCGATGAGTGCCGTCACGAGCTTCCGCTCGCGCTCGGTCGCCCCGCTGTCGAGCTGCGCGGTCACGCGCTCGACGAATTGCGCTTCACGCTGCTCGGCGATCTGCTCGGCCGTCGGGAGCGTGCTCGCCGTCATCCGCTGCTTCGTGTACGCCTCGATCTTCTGCAGCTCGCGCCGCTGGCCCGGCGTCACGAGCGAGATCGCCACGCCCGACTTGCCGGCGCGGCCCGTCCGCCCGACGCGGTGGACGTAGACCTCGGGATCGCGCGGGAGGTCGTAGTTGAATACGTGCGAGATGTGGTCGATGTCGAGCCCGCGCGCCGCCACGTCGGTGCCGACGAGGATCGAGAGGCGGCCCTGCCGGAACTTGTCGAGCACGGCCTCACGAGCCGGCTGCGACATCTCGCCGTTGATGGCTTCGGCGGCGTAGCCACGCGCCGCGAGCTGGTTGGCGAGGGTGACCGTCCCGGCCCGCGTCCGGGCGAAGACGAGCGCGCTCTCCACCGTTTCGGCTTCGAGCAGCCGCGCGAGCCCGGCCGTCTTGTCGCCGCCGTGCATCGTGTAGTAGCGCTCCTCGATCTGCGCCGCCGTCTTCTGCTTCGTGCCGACCTCGCACGTCTGCGGGTCGCGCATGTACTGCTTGGCGAGCTTGCGGACGCCGTGGGGCAGCGTGGCCGACATGCACACTGTCTGCCGGTCGGCGGGCGTGGCTTCGAGGATCGCCGCGAGGTCTTCGCTGAAGCCCATCGAGAGCATCTCGTCGGCCTCGTCGAGCACGACCACTTGGACGCCGCTGAGGTCGAGCGCGCCCTGATTGATGAGGTCGAGCAGCCGGCCCGGCGTGCCAACGACGACGTCGACGCCCTTGCGGAGCCGGTTGATCTGGCGGGTGTACGACTGGCCGCCGAAGATGGGCAGCACCTGCACGCCGAGCGTGCGGCCGTAGGTGAACACGGCGCTGGCCACCTGGGTGGCGAGCTCACGCGTCGGAACGAGCACGAGCGCCTGCACGCGACCCGTGCCGACGTCGATGCCGCTGAGGGTGGGGAGGGCGAAGGCGGCGGTTTTGCCGGTGCCCGTCTGGGCCTGCCCGATCACGTCCTGCCCACTGCGCATCACGGGGATGAGCGCGGACTGGATCGGGGTGGGTTGGGTGTAGCCGAGGTCGGCCACGGTCTGCACCACGTTGGGGTGCAGATCGAACTGCGAAAACGAAGAAGTCAAGGGGATACTCGTGGGTACGTGAGGAAACCGGGGCGCGCTCTTCCGAGCGCCGCAATGGCGTAGTCAACAGCCGACCCGTGTTCGCACGCGTGAGTCTCCCTGTTGGAACCAAAACGCCCGACTCATGCGAGCCGGGCGGCCCTGTAATAAGGTGGAGCAGCCTCATCATACCCGCCACGGCCCCCTCGGATGCAGGGCCCATATGACGACTCGTAGAAGAAACGGAGCGCTGACAGTCCCCCGCATCTGTAGCGCCTTCGTGCCAATATGCCGCAGTAGTGGCGCTTTTCCTATCCACACCTTACAGCCTGATTTTACAGGCCGATACGAACGCTACCCCACCCCACTCCCCCAACCGTTCGTCTCATGCACCCCCCCGTGATCTTCCCCAACCGCTTCCCGGTGGTCGCCACGATCGCCCTCCTCGCCTCGATCCTCACGCTTACGGCGTGCGACACGGCGGACCCCGGCCCGAACTACACCCGCGCGCTCCTGACGGAGTACGTGCAGGAGGCCATGCCCTTCGCCGACGACGCCGGCCGCGCCTGGGACGAGACCTCCGGCCCCGACGCCGTCTTTGTTCTCATGGACGCTAACGATCAGGAGGTACGACGGAGCGAGACCTTCGCCGACCTCTCGCGGGCCGACCTACCTCTCCGCTGGAGCTTCCTCCCGCGCCCCGAAGTCACCGACTTCGACGCCTCGTACTACATCGCGCTCTACGACGAGGACGAAAGCGGCCTCACGCCCGTCGCGACGACGTCGCGTTTTACCCTGCGGGAGTTCGCTGCCGCCGGGTTCGCCACGACGTACACGTTCGAGAACATGACCGACACGCTATCCTCGCGCGTCGAGATCCGCTGGGAAGAGTAGAAGCGGTGTCTAGGCTCACAAAGAGAGCCCCGGTGCTAAGCGGCACCGGGGCTCTCTTTATACTGGAGGTGACGGGCGGACTCGAACCGCCGTACGAGGCTTTGCAGGCCTCTGCCTAGCCACTCGGCCACGTCACCAGCGCCTCAAAGATACATCCCCTCTCCGCGAAGGTTCTGCGGAGACTCAGCGCGCCCGGCAGGACTCGAACCTGCGACCGGCGGTTTAGAAGACCGCTGCTCTATCCAGCTGAGCTACGGGCGCCGATGCGTACGCAGGTACGGGCCATGGCCGGAGGGTCGGGGCGGCCGGATTCGAACCGACGACTTCTGCCTCCCAAAGGCAGCGCTCTACCGGGCTGAGCTACGCCCCGAATTCCACCCGTCACACGCGACCGGCGGGCGCGCAATATACACTGCCCCCTCGCCCGGCCCCAACACGCCTCCTTCGCATTTCCGCCCGCACCCTATCTTCCGCCATGGACGCCTCGCCCCCTCCCGACCCGAAGCAATACGCGGCCGACCTCCGCCTCAACCAGATCATCTGGATCGCGCTCGTGACAGGCGTGGCGCTCATGACGGCCGTCATGGGCGGGCTCACCGTCTCCGGCTCCGTCCCGACGGTCACCGACAATGCCGCCGTCTATTTCTACCTCGCGGCTGGCTTCAGCATCGTGGCCCTCATCGTCGCGTTCTCGGTGCAGCGTCGGATGATAGACCGCCTCCCGACGAAAGGGACCTCTCAGGAGGTCGCCGGCGCCGTCCGCACAGCGGGTATCATCTCACTCGCCGTTCTCGAAGCCGCCGCCTTCGTCGCGTGCATCGCAACGTTGCTGACGGGCGAGCTGATCAACCTCCTCTTCGTGGTACCGTTCTTCGGCTTCGCCCTTGTGTTCTTTCCGACAGCAGCCCGGTTCGAAAGCCTGCTGCACATGGCGCGACGGCGGTAGCGGCGGCCGGGCATAACACAAAGGGCCAGCCCCCGACGGAGGCTGACCCTGTAGCGTGGGAGGCGCGGGTACGCTTAGGAGCGAGCGGCCTTCAGCTCGTCCTGGACCTGCGAGGCCTCGACCATCTTCTGGCGGAACTCGTAGTGACCGTTCTGCTTCTTGGACGCCAGGATCACCTTCGCCATGTTGCGGTGGCCGATATCGGCCCCGCGGTTCGTGCGCTGGTTCTTCGATACTTTTTTCGCCATCGGAGGAGTGCGTTAGTAGAGCGCGGAGAGCGCGCTCGGGGTTACTTGATCTCGCGGTGGAGCGTGTGCTTGCGGAGAACCGGGTTGTACTTCTTCAGTTCCATCCGGCCCGTGGTGTTCCGGCGGTTCTTCGTCGTGGAGTAGCGCGAAGTCCCGGGGGCCTCCGTGCACTCGAGCGTGATCTGGTGGCGGACGTCTTTGCCCTTAGCCATGGTTGCTTCTAGTTAAGCGGTGAGCGGGGGCGTTCCCGAGGGACGCGTTCTCAAACGAGCATGCCCTGCTGACGGGCTTCCTTGAGAACGGCCGAGATGCCCTTCTTGTTGATCGTCTTGATCGTCTGCGCCGACACGCGCAGCGTCACCCACCGATCTTCTTCGGGGATGTAGAAGCGCTTCTTCTGGAGGTTCACGTTGAAGCGCCGCCGCACCTTGTTGTTGGAGTGCGAGACGTGGTTGCCCGACATCGGGCCCTTGCCGGTAATCTGATCTTTGCGAGCCATCGTGGAGGTCCCGACGTAGAGTGGTTGTGCGATTGCAGAACAGAAAGGTAGCACATGGCCCGCGGCGTACGCAAACGCCGCGGGCCACGAAAAGCACAGGATCGTGCAGATTTCAGGTTAAGGCGACACGCCTCCGCCGCTAGAACAGCCCGAAGCGGACCTGCACCAGGTGGTTGTAGCGCTCGAGTTGTCCCGGTAGCCGGCCGTCTTCGACGCCGTAGAACACGTAGTCGAGCCGGAAGAACGGCGTCTCGATCCCCGTTCCGAACGTCGGATAGCCCTGGCTGATGCCCGCCCGCAGCGCGACTACGTTCGCGACGACGGCCTGCCCACCGAGGCGGAACTTCGAGAGGAACGGCTGGCTCGATTCCGAGGTGTTGGCGCTCACGTAGTCCAGCGCCGCACCGAGATCGGTGAGGATGGGGAACGTCGCGATCGTCGGCACCCAGTACGACGTGCCGACGCGGAACGTCGGCGTCCCGTCGCGGTCCTCGAAGTCAGCCAGGATCTGCTCGACTTCTTGCATGTCGTCCTCGCCCTCGCCCGTCAACTCGATGGACTCGTAGAGGTCGTAGTCGAAGCTACCGCCGACGACGTCGTAGACGGCGAGGCCGAAGTCGAGCGAGCCGGGCAGCGTGCGCACGGCGTCGGTGTACTGGAGGCCGAGGTCGAAGCTGACCGTGGAGCCGTTGATGATGTAGACCTTCTCGTTGTCGGGGTCGATAGCAAGGAAGTCTTCGTTCTTGTACCCGATGTACCGCCGCGCGTACTTCCCGGCGAGGCCAACGGATAGGTTCGTGTTCGGGATCGTCCCGCCGCCTGCAACCACGGCCATCGCGTCGAGCTGGCTGAAGACGTCGAAGATGGGGATGCCGCTCCCGTTGTCCTCGTATCGGTACTGCGAGGTATTGCTCCCGAAGAGGCCCGCGCCGACGCCGTACGGCCCGAGCGCCACCATCACCGAAGGCAGCAGTACGGCCGCGCCCCCTGCCGTCGGCTGCCGCCCACGTTCGAAGGCGTCTTGGAAGAGGTCACGGTTCTCCGGCGTTAGCGGCAGCTCCACGCCCTCGTCGAAGGCGGGCTCCACGCGGTCGCGGAAGAAGTCGAGGTCGTCGAAGAACTTCGTGCTCAGCTCGCCCCGCACGCCGAGGATCTCGATGCGTGGCCGGATGATGCCGAGTTGGGCGAAGTGCGCCGGGTTGTAGAAGAAAGCCGTTTCTGGCCCGGCAAACGCGACCCCAGCCCCGCCCATCGCGAGCACCTGGGACGACGGGACGATCGTGCGGGCGTATTGCTCGTATCGCTGCGCCTGTGCAGGCGCCCCGAGCATCGCGGCGAGGGTGAGGAGGAGGGCGAGGCGGAGCGCGGCGTTCTTCATGAGGCTGGTCGATTGGGACGGCCGGAGGCGCGGCGGGGTAGAGCGAGAGTCCATCGCGGCCCTGCTACGTGGCTTGTTTATAACAATAAAGTAGGGGCGGCGCCGTCAAATTGCGACACGCCGCCCCCGAATTATCAGCACCCGGAGGTGCAGCCTTTAGCTCAGCCCCCGCAGAAACCGTCGAAGCTGCCCTCGAACGTCGAGTAGAGATCCAGCGCTTCGTCCAGATACACCTGCATCTCGGCATTGCCACCGTTGTAAATGAGCAGGTCGAGCGAGAAGAACGCCTCGGCGATCGCGTCGAGGTTGGTGTGGATGTTCTCCTCGAACGAGACGATGTTCTCGCTGCCCGTGCAGAAGCCGACGCGGGCATCGCCCGACTCCCCGACGAGGAACCAGTCGACGGGGACCTCTGGAGACTCAAAGATGCCGAGATACGCCCCGAGTGTGAGCGCCACGGCGTTCATCGTGAGCGCCGCGTTGACACGGCGGGCGTTACCGCCGAAGTGGTCGTGGAGGTCGGCGAGCAGGGCGTCGCGGTCGTGCGCGAGCGCTCCGCCTTGCACGACCGTGCACGGGTCGAGCTCGCTGAGCCCGGCGGGGAGCACCGGCCGCGACGTCGGCGAGGCCGGGCTGTTGAGGAGGCGGACGACTTCGGCGAGGACCGGCGCGGCGCCAGCGAACTCGTCGTACCCCTCGGCGGCGCGGGGGTTGAAGGGCCGCGTCGGCTCGTCCGAATCCCACGTGCACGTGTCGGCCTGCGCACCGCGCGCCTGCCCGCCCTCGGCCTCGATCGCGTCGAGGAGGTAGCTCGTCACGGCTTCGAGATCGAGCAGGTTGAGCGCCTCGCCCTGCATGAGCGTCGAGGCGAGGTCGAGCCGGACGACGGGGTTCTCCGGCGCCTGCTCGAACGCTTGCCGGAGCAGGGTCTCGGCCCGCTCGAAATCTTGGTTGGTGCGGGCGTGGGCGGCGTCTTCGATCAGGTTCTCGACGCTGCCGCCCTCTTCGTAGGCCGCGTCGAGCACGTTGCAGCCGGCCATGACGAGCGCGGCGGCGAGGCCGGCGACGCCCAGAGCGTGGGGGATTCGTAGCATGATTCTCGGGTAAGGACGGGGGTTCGGTGACCGGAGAGCGGTCCCTCCAGGTATCGAACCCGGAGGCGGGATCCGTAGCCGCTCCCGCTCAGCCTGCCGATTTGTAACGCACTCGTGTCCCGAGCCTACGGCCGGCACCGCCCGCGCTCAGCCGCCGCGCACGGCCTGCGCCGGCTCCACGGCCGAGGCCCGTGCCGCGGGGTAGAGCGCCGCCGCCGCGCACAGCCCGACGGCCACCGCTACGATCAGCACTACGTCCCA
The DNA here is from genome assembly GCA_039944855.1 of Rhodothermales bacterium. Classification (NCBI taxonomy): domain Bacteria; kingdom Pseudomonadati; phylum Rhodothermota; class Rhodothermia; order Rhodothermales; species Rhodothermales bacterium. The sequence goes on from JBDUXZ010000020.1 coordinate 141,285, forward strand.
CGGGCGCACCGCGACGGGGTACGCGTCGATGATGAACGACTCGGCGCCGGCGAGTGGGACGAGGCCAAAGTGCTGCTGCGCAAGGGCGAGCCCGAGCCCGAGCACGAGCCCGAGCCCGCTACCGACGACGCCGACGAGGAGGCCTTCGAGCAAGAAGATCCGCCGGATGTCACCGCGCGACGCGCCCATCGCCTGCAACGCGCCGAGGTCGCGCCGCTTCTCGATCACGATCATCGTCAGGCTCCCGACAATGTTGAACGCAGCGACGACGATGATGAGCGCGAGCACGAACGACGCGCCCCACTTCTCCAATCGCATCACGTCGTAGAGCGAGCGCTGGAGGTCGTACCACGTCTGCACGCGGAGCCGCTCGGGATCGAGTTGCCGTTCGAGCGCGGCTTTGACCGCCTCGGCGTTTTCAAGATCGTCGAGCCGGAGTTCGATGCCGCTGACCTGGCCGGGCATGCGGAAGAGCCGCTGCGCTTCGCCGAGTTCGATGAAGACGTGGCTGGCGTCGTAGACCGGCTCCAGCTCGTAGAGCCCGCGCACGGCGAAGGGCTGGAGCGGCGGCAGCCCGAGCGGCTGCGTCAGCATGCGCTCGATGCCGGGGGCGGAGAGGAGCGCGACGCGGCTGCCCGTCGCGTCGTCGAGGCCGGGGTAGAGCCCGAGCCGCAGCCCGAGGCTCGCGCCGAGCACGATGCCCGCCTGCTCGTCCCGCCGCGCAAGGTCGAACTGGCCTGACGTGGTCGAGGCCGCCGCCCCGCTCTGCCCGAGGCTGTCGGCGAATGCGCTCGCTTCGACGCCCCGCACGACGACGACCTGCGTCTCGTCCGGTGCGCCGGCATACGTCAGGAGGGCCTTCCCCTCGACGTACGCCGCCGCCGACTCGACGTGCTCGAACCCCGCGACGACGCGCAGCAGCGAGTCCGCCTCCGTCAGCCCGCGGCCTTCCACCGACTCGATGCGGACGTGCGGGTCGAACGAGACGAGGAGGTCGCGGACGATGTCGTAAAACCCGTTCATCACGCTCAGCACGACGATCAGCGCCGTCACGCCGAGCGCGACGCCCGCCACCGAGAGCCCGCTGATGACGGAGACGAGCGTGACGCGGCGCGAGGTGGCGAGGTAGCGCCGGGCGATGAGGAAGCGGTAGTCCAACGAGATGGGGGATCGTCAACGGTAGAGACGCGACATGTCGCGTCTGCACGGCACGGCGCGTCCGTACGAAGGCCGAAGCTACGCCAAAGGCTTCCGCGCAACCGTTCTGGCCACCGCCGCGCCGGGGGCGAAACGCCGTGCCGCTCGAACAAAACGCCGTGCCGTCGGGTAGGCCCGGCACCGCTCTCCGCCCTCGGCATGCGCTGCCTCGCCTCGCTCCTTCTTTCCCTCCTCGCCCTCGCGCTGTGTGGCGGGATCGCGCAGGCACAGCCTGTGCTCGACCCTCCGGAACCCGAGGGCCCCGCCCACTACGGCACCGGCGTCGGCGCGACGATCCTGCTCACGAACTACGGGTTCGGGCTCGGCGGCGTCTACCGGCAGGCCCTCGGCGAAACCACGTCGTTCGTCGTCGAGGCCAGCATCGGGTCGGGCAAAGACGAGCGCGAGCAGGAGTTCTTCGTCGGCTTCTTCGGCGACACCGTCGTGCCGTTCAAGCGGAGCAACTTCCTCATGGCCCCGGTCTACGCCGGGCTGGAGCGGCGGCTGTTCCGCGACGCCGTCGAGGACGGCTTCCGCCCGTTCGCGCAACTCCTCGGCGGGCCGGCCCTCGGGTTCCAGTGGCCGTACTTCGACGACGAGAACGGCAACGGCCTCCGCGACACCGACGAGCGGAAGCTCGGCGTGCTCAGCGGGCTCGGCGACGGGAGCTTCCGCGTCGGCGTCGGTGGGACGCTCGCGTTCGGGGCCTACTTCGGCGAGAGCCGCCGCGCCACGCAGGGCGTCCGGATCGGCTACATGGCGGCCTATTTCTTCGAAGCCGTCGAACTGCTGGAGCCGCGGCCCGAAGTCGAGAGCCCGACGCAGCACTTCTTCGGGACGCCCGTCGTCAGCCTCCACCTCGTCCGCCTCTTCTGAGCGGGGCCATCGGACGTTGCCTTGCATTGTTGAGAAGCTCTCCACTTTGTCATCCCGAGCGGAACGGAGTGGAGCCGAGGGATCTCTGCGGACACAGTTGCGACAGTCTGCCGCGGTCTCCCCCGGAAAGATCCTTCGGCTGCGGCCTGTGGCCTCCGCTCAGGATGACACCCATTCGAGCTTCTCAACAGAGCAACGTTACCTCACCTGCTCGATGGGCGCCCGCTCACGGCACCCGTGTGAAGATGTCGTATACTGCCGACGTGGTTAACGGCGTTAACACTCCCCACGACTTCCCTTTGCCATGCCTTTCACCGACGCCCACCTGGAAGCGCTTCGCGCCGCCTGCGACGCCCTCTTCCCCTCGATCCGCCGCGCCGACGACGCCGACGGATTCTGGGCCCGCCGCGCCAGCGACCTCGACGTGGCCGAATCGTTCGCCGCGCTCATCGAGTCGCTCGGTGACGCCGAACGGAAGGAGTTCCGCCAGCTCCTCGACCTGCTGGGCTCGCGGCTCCTCGGCGCCACGTGGCTCGGCCCGCTCAAGCCGATCACCGACCTCACGCCCGAGCAGCGCGAAACGCTCCTGCAGCGGTGGGCGCTCTCGCCGCTGCCGCAGCTCCGCAAGGGCTTCGCCACGCTCAAAGGCGTCGCCGCGATGTTCTTCTACGGCGACTCGGAGCCCGGCATTCCCAATCCGAACTGGGCGGCTATCGGCTATCCCGGCCCGGTCTCGGAGCCGCCCGCGTACGTCCGGCCGATCGAGCCGCTGACGCTGGACCGCGACGTGACGCTGCGGTGCGATACCGTCGTCGTCGGCAGCGGGGCGGGCGGGGGCGTCGTTGCGGGCGAGCTGGCCGAGGCGGGGCACGACGTGATCGTGATCGAGAAGGGGCCGTACGTGGACCGCGACGAGTTCACGCACCGCGAGGCCGAGACGATGGGCCGGCTCTACGAGCAGCAGGGCGCGCTCGCGACGAAGAGCGGCTCCGTCAGCGTGCTCGCCGGGAGCTGCCTCGGCGGTGGCACGACGATCAACTGGGCCGGCTCGTTTCGCACCCCGGAATACATCCTCCGCCAGTGGGCTGACCAGCACGACGCGCCGCACTTCCGCAGCCCGGCGTTCCAGCAGAGCATCGAAACGCTGGAGCAGGCGATGCACGTCGGGGCGGACCGGGGAACGCGACACAACCCGCAGAACCAGGCGCTGTGGGACGGCTGCACGAAGCTCGGCTACCACGTCGGCGAGATTCCGCGCAACCAGCGCCCGCCCGAGAGCGAGGCCGAGTGGAAGCGGATCGGCTTCAGCCCCTTCGGCGACCGCGACGGGCTGAAGCAGGGCATGCTACCGACGTACCTCCAGCGCGCCGTCGCCCACGGCGCCCGTATCCTCGCCGACACCACCGTCGAGCGCGTGACGATAGCGAACGGCCGCGCGACGGGCGTTGTGGGGACGTACGAAGGCGTAGACGGACGGCGCGTGCGCGTGACGGTGCAGGCCGAGCGCGTCGTCGTCGCGGCGGGCTCGATCCACACGCCGGCGCTCCTGCTGCGCAGCGGCATCGAGCACCCCCACCTCGGCCGCCACCTCTTCTTCCACCCCACGGTGGCCGTCGCCGCTCGCTACCCCGACCGGATGGAGCCCTGGTACGGCCCTATGATGTCGGCCGTCTCGAATGAGTTCGCCAAGCTCGACGGCCTCTACGGCCCGAAGCTGGAGACGCCGCCGACGCACGCCGGCCTCCTCGGCCTCGCCCTGCCGTGGCGCTCCGGCGAGCAGCACAAGACGGTGATGCGGCACGCCGCCCACATCGGCTCGTTCATCGTGCTCACGCGCGACCGCGACGGCGGCCGGGTGACGACGAACAAGCAGGGCGGACCGGTGCTCCACTACAGCCTCAGCACGTTCGACCGCGACCACCTGCTGCGGGGCATCGCCGAGGCGTGCCGCATCCACCTCGCTGCCGGTGCCGAGGAGGTCTACTTCCCGCACAACACGGCGCCGACGTACCAGCGTGTCCACGGCGAGGCCGAATTGGAGCGTTTCCTCGCGGACATCCCGAACTGGGGCTGGAAGGCGAACCGCTTCCCGCTCTTCACCGCGCATCAGATGGGGACGTGCCGGATGGGCGGGGACGCGAAGCGCCACCCGATCACGCCCGAGGGCGAGGTCCGCGGCACGAAGAACCTCTACGTCGCCGACGCGAGCTGCTTCCCCGAGTCCAGCGGCGTCAACCCGATGCTCTCGGTGCAGGCGATTGCGCACTACACGGCGCAGGGGCTCAAGGCGCAGACTGCGAGCCCCGCGCCGCGCCGAAAGGCGAGCGCCGCCGTTTAAACTTGCGGCCAACGACGCCCTCCGCCCTCCCGGCACAGCGATGAAGCAAAGTCCCCCTCCTGGACAGGAGGGGACAGGGGTGGTCGACGAAATGAGGCGACACGAGCATGAATCCCGACGAGCGCCACACAAACCGTCCGGACTTGAAGCCGATACGGCGCGATCTCCGCAACAACCCGACGTCGGCCGAGCGTGCGCTGTGGCAGATGCTGAAGGGCCGACGACTCCACGACCGCAAGTTCCGGCGTCAGCACAGCGTCAGTCGATACGTGCTCGACTTCTACTGTCCCGCCGAGAAACTGGCGGTGGAACTGGATGGCGCGGTACACGACGACCCACTTCGACACGAGTACGACACGAAGAGACAGGCTGAGCTGGAAGCACTTGGCATCGCAGTGCTGCGATTCCGAAACCGCGACGTGCTGAAAACGCCGGACACCGTGCTCGCGACTATCTCCGCTCGCTTTAGAGAAGGCAGGTAATCCTCTTCGACCACCCCTGGCCCCTCCTGTCCAGGAGGGGGACTCGGGCTGCGTTCGTCGTGCTAACACCATTGGGCTGCTACACCTGTGGGCGGGAGCGCTCGATGATGGCGCGGAAGTCGGTGTCGGCGGGAAGCGTGCCGAAGGCGAGGCCGCCCCCGGCGAAGCCGTCGCCGAGCCGGGCGGCGCAGAAGGCGTCGGAGACGGCGGCGGGCGCGTGGCGGACGAGGAGCGACGCTTGGAGCGCGAGCGCGAGCCCTTCGACGAGCCGCCGGGCGCGGGCTTCGAGCGCGTGTGAATCGGCGAACGCGGCGTCGAGCCGGTCGATGTGCGCGTCGAGGGCTGGGTTGCTGCCGGAGGCGAGGCGGATCTCGGCGAGCCCCGCGGCGAGCGTTTCGGGGTCGCGCTGCACGGCGCGCAGCACGTCGAGGCACTGCACATTGCCTGAGCCTTCCCAGATCGCGTTGACCGGCACGTCGCGGTAGAGCCTCGGCATACCCGACTCTTCGACGTAGCCATTCCCGCCGAGGCATTCCATCGCCTCGGCTACGCCCGCGACGGCCCGCTTCGTCACCCAGTACTTGCCGACGGCGGTCCCGAGGCGCGTGAACTTCGCCTGCTGCTCGTCTCCAGCCTCGTCGAAGCCGCGGGCGAGGCGGAGGGCGAGGGCCGTCGCCGCTTCGGATTCGAGGCAGAGGTCGGCGAGCACGTTCTGCATGAGCGGCTGATCGATCAGCCGCTTCCCGAAGACGTGGCGGTGCGCGCAGTGGTGCGTCGCCTCGGCAACGGCCCGGCGCAGCGTCGCAGCCGAGCCGAGCGCGCAGTCGAGCCGGGTGTGGCGGACCATCTCGATGATCGTCGCCACGCCGCGCCCCTCTTCGCCGACGAGCCGCGCCCACGCCCCGTCAAATTCGACTTCGGCCGAGGCGTTCGAACGGTTGCCGAGCTTGTCTTTGAGCCGCTGGAAATGAAGCGCATTGACTTCGCCGTCCGGCGTCCAGCGCGGGAGGAGGAAGCACGAGAGCCCGCCCTCGGCCTGCGCGAGGACGAGGAACGCATCGCTCATCGGGGCCGAGCAGAACCACTTGTGGCCGGTGATTGCATATTCCTTTCCCGGCCCGCGCGCACCGATCGGCTCGGCGGCGGTGACGTTCGCGCGGACGTCGGTGCCGCCCTGCCGCTCGGTCATCGCCATGCCGAAGGTGCAGCTGCGCTTCGCGTCCGGCGGGAGGAAGCGCGGGTCGTAGTCGGTGGCGAGCACGCGCGGCTCCCACTCGGCGGCGAGGTCGGGCTGGAGCCGGAGCGAGGGGACGACGGCACACGTCATCGTGATCGGGCAGCTCGTGCCCTCGTCCGCCTGGTGACGGATCATCATGAGCGCACCGCGCGCAACGTGCGCGCCGGCCCGCTCCTCGGTCCACGGCAGACTGTGAAGCCCGTGCTCCACCCCGAGCCGCATCAGGTCGTGGTAGGCCGGGTGATACTCGACGGTGTCGAGCCGATGCCCGTAGCGGTCGTGCGTGCGGAGGACGGGCGGGTGCTCGTTCGCGAGCCGACCCCATTCCAGCACCTCGGCCGAGCCGCAACGCACGCCGAACGCATGCGCGGTTTCGTCGATCCATTCGCCCCCCTCGCGCGTGACCGCCTCGCGGAGCGGCGTGTCGTGCGCGTAGAGGTCGTAGTCTGCGAGCGGCGGCGGCTGATTGAGGACGGCGTGCTTCGGGTCGGGCGTGACGATCTGCATCGGGGCGGCGGCGAGGTCAACGGTGTGCCACCGCTACGATAGCGCGCCGCGCTCCCGCCGTCAAGCCGTGGGGAAGTCGGCGCGCTCGGTCAGCCGCTGCGCCTGTCCGAGGTGCCGCTGCTCGTGACGGACGAGCAGCGTCAGCCCCTCGCCCACGGAGAACCGCACAATGCTCGCGATGGGGGAAGCGAACTTCTCCCCGTTGAGGTCGCGTCCGTCAGCCCGGCGAATCAGGTCGAGGACGGCTGTCTGCTGGTCGAGGAATTGCTCGATCGCGTCGGCATCGGCGGAGGCGGCAGCCGTGGTGGGGCGGACTCCCTTCGGTGCTTTCAGCTTGACGCGCGACGCGGGCGAGGTGAAGTGGATAAAGCTCCGTCCGAAGAGGGAAGGTTTGTAGTCGGCCACGCCCGATCCGGCCCGCTCGATGGCTTCGTCCAACTTGCGCGCGTAGGACTTATCCACTTTCCTCAGGTGCTCGAAGCATTCGGCGACGCTCCAAACGCCGGGTTCAGGCTTCCACGTGCGCTGTGCGTCGGAGAGCGTATCGCGGAGCCGTTCGGCCTCGGCGCGAATGGCCTCAGCGTCGGCGAGCAGGAGGCGGAGGTGGGGATGCTGAAGCGCGGTGGGCATGGGGAGCGGGGTTGGGCGGAGGACGAAACGAGGACGGGGCGAGCCGTTGCCGGGTTGCACCGTCCGAGCGGTTCCGCCGAACAGATCGCTCAGCGCGCGGTGTCCGCCAACGCGTCGAGCGCGACCGGCAGCACGCGCTCGGCCCACCCGATGTACATCGCTCCCGAGGGGTGAAGCCCGTCGCCTGCTACCAGCGACGGGTCGGTGGCGGCGGTGCGCGAGTAGGGCGTAATGTCGACGAAATGCGCGCCCGTCAGCGCCGTTTCCTCGCGCGCTACCTCGTTGAAGGCGTCGATCCGCTCGCCGATTTCCTGCGGACTCCGTACGTCGTCCGCCGCAAACGGCGTCACGCTCCAGTCTGGAATCGACACGACGATGACGTGCCCGGCTTTGCCACCCGCGAAGACGGTGGCGCGACGCAACAGCGCCCGGAACTCCGTGCGGTACACGTCGAGGTTGCCGCCCCGATACTGATTGTTTACGCCGATGAGGAGCGTCACGAGGTCGTAGGGGCCCTGCGGGTCGGCCTTGTCGATGGCGGCGCTGAGTTCGTCCGTCGTCCAGCCCGTCTGCGCAATGATCTCAGGATCGCCGACGGCCGACCCGCGCGCGCGCAGCGAGTCCGCGAGCAGCACCGGCCAGCGCATCTCCGGCGGCACGGCCTCGCCGATCGTGTAGGAGTCGCCGAGGGCGAGGTAGCGGAGGGACCCGTCGGTAGGCGGTGTGAGAGCAGATTGGGTCATGCAACCGGAGCAAGCGAAGACGAAAGCCGCGAGGCAGAGGAGGCGCGTCATACGGTGCGCAGCGTCGGGACGTCCGCGAGCACGCAGTCGAGAATGGCTTCCGCAACGGCCGCCTTCGGCATCTGCGCCAGCTCCGCCGCCGAGCCGTCGCGCCCGAGCACCGTGACGCGGTTCGTGCCGGGGCCGAAGCCGGCGCCTGCCTCGTTCGCGTGGTTGAGCACGATCCAGTCGAGGTTCTTCCGTTCGAGCTTGCCGCGCGCGTGCTCGACGCCGTCATGCGTTTCGAGCGCGAAGCCGACGAGCGTCTGCCCGTCCCGCTTCTGCTCGCCGAGGGCCGCGAGGATATCCGGTGTCCGACGGAGGCGGAGCGTGAGGTCGCCGTCACCTTTCTTGACCTTCCGCTCGCTCGGCTCGACGGGCGTGTAATCGGCAACGGCGGCGGCCATCACCACGAGGTCGGCGTCGGCGTGGCGCTGCACGGCGCCGTGCATCTCGTCGGCGCTCGTCACGTTGATGCGCCGGACGCCGTCGGGCGTCGGGAGGGCCGTCGGACCGCTGATGAGCGTCACGTCGGCGCCCCGCCCCGCGGCGGCGGCGGCGAGAGCATAGCCCATCGTGCCGGTCGAGCCGTTCGTCAGGAAGCGGACGGGGTCGACGGCTTCGTGCGTCGGCCCGGCGGTGACGAGGACGCGCCACCCGGCAAGCGCGCCGGAGGCCCGGACCTCAGCGCGTTCGTCCATTGCCGTCAGCTTTGCTACGACGCGCTCGACGAGCGTAGCGGGCTCCGGCAGTCGCCCGGTCCCGACGAGCCCGCTCGCGAGTTCGCCGTGCTCGGGCTCAATCACCTCGACGCCGTCGGCACGGAGCGTCGCGAGGTTGCGCTGCGTCGCCGGGTGCAGCATCATGTCGTGGTCCATCGCCGGGGCCACGACGAGGGGGCAGCGGGCCGAGAGGGCCACGGCCGTGAGCATCGAGTCGCAGACGCCGGCGGCGAGCTTCGAGAGCGTCGTCGCCGTGGCCGGAGCGACGAGGAAGAGGTCGGCCCAGAGGCCGAGGTGGACGTGCTTCGTCCAGCTTCCGGCTTCGTTCTCGGGGAAGATCTCCGTCAGCACCTCGCGCTCGGAGAGCGTGCCAAGCGTGAGCGGCGGGATGAAGCGGGCAGCGTCCCGCGTCATCAGCACCTGCACCTCGGCGCCGGCCTTTTTCAGCAGGCGGACGAGCTCGGCCGCTTTGTACGCCGCGATCGATCCCGTGACGCCGAGGAGGATGTTCTTGCCGGACAGCGCGGAAGACGGAACGGCCGGCCGAGAAGCCTCGCCATCAATCGTCGGGTGCGCGCGCTCCTCCATCACCGCTCCTCTGATGCCCGCCCCTTACCCCTCTTCCGAGGCGGGGTTACGGTAGTAGATCTCGTCGTTGAGCATCTCTTTGATCGCCGTCTCGGTCGGCTTGGCGCGGCGCTCGTACTCGAGCGATACGCGGAGCTGATCGTCGTTCGGGCGGAGCTCGTCGGTCGGCTCCAGGCCGAAATCCTCGAAGTAGGAGAGCTTCGTGTCGAGCTCGGCCTTCGTGTGCGTCGAGACCTGGCGGGCCCGCTTCGAGAGGATCACCGTGGCCTCGTAGAGGTTGCCGATTTTATGGGCTAGCTCGGCGGTGTTGATGGTTTTGATAGCCATGCGGGGCAGGGTTAATGCGTGGTTCGGAAACGAAAGATAGCAAGACCTCAGCCGCCGAGAAACGTGCGGACTCGGTCCACGGTTTCGACGACGGCCGTTTCGAGGTCATCATTCACGACAATAGCGTCGAAGTCGGCCGCGTACATCATCTCTTGCTCGGCGCGCTCTAGCCGCATCCGCAGCGTGATCTCGCTCTCCGTCTTGCGGTTTTTCAGTCGTTCGGCGAGAGCGGCGAGCGACGGGGGCTGGATGAAGAGCGTGAGCGCGTCGGCGTCGTAGAGACGCTTGACGTTGAGCGCACCGCGCACGTCGATGTCGAGCAGGGCGACGCCTTCGGCGGCGACGCGTTCGAGCTCGCTGCGGAGCGTGCCGTAGAGGTGCCCGGCGTAGGTCTCGAACTCGATGAAGTCCCCCGCCTCGACGCGGCGTCGGAACTCGTCCTCGGTGAGGAAGAAGTAGTCCACACCATCACGCTCGCGCTCGCGCGGGGCGCGCGTTGTGGCCGAGACGGAGAACCGCGTCTGCGGCACGGCCTCGGTGAGGCGGCGCGCGATCGTGGTTTTTCCGGCTCCGCTCGGAGCGGTGAGAGCGACGATTTTCATGGGGCGGGAGTGGAGGGGACTCAGCCGGCGGGGAGGCGCAGCATGCTGCGTCGCTACACGACGTTCTGGACTTGCTCGCGGATTTTCTCCAGCTCCTCCTTCATCGTCACGGCGCGGTGCGCGATGCCGGGGTCGTTGGCTTTCGACGCGATCGTGTTGATCTCGCGGTTGAACTCCTGCGCGAGGAAGTTGAGGCGGCGGCCGACGGGCTCGGCGGCGGCGAGCGCGTCGCGGAAGAGGGCGAGGTGGGAGCGGAGGCGGACGCACTCCTCGTTCACGTCGAGCTTGTCGGCGAGGAGCGCGATCTCCAACTCCAGCCGGTCGCGGTCCAGGCGTTCGTCGCCGAGGAGGTCGGCGATGCGCTCGTGGAGCGCGGCGCGGGCCGCTTCGATGCGGGCGGGGGCGTTGGCCTCAACGGCGTCGAGTTCGGCCTCGATCGCGTCGAGCCGGGCGCGGAGGTCGGCGGCGAGCGCCTCGCCCTCCTGCCGCCGCATCGCCTGCATCGCGTCGAGCGCGTCGGTGAGCGCAGCCTGCGTCGCTTCCCAGACGCCTTCGGTCTCATCGCCTTCTCCCGTCGCCACGAGGACGTCGGGGTACTTGAGAATGTGTTCGATCCCGACCGGCTCCGTGATGCCCGCTGCCGTGCGGACTTCGTCGAGCAGACGGCGGTAGGCCGCCGCAGCGGCGACATCGACACGGAGCGGGGCGGTCCCAGCGGCGCGCTGCACCTGCACGCTCACGTTCACCTTCCCCCGGTCGAGCACGTCCTTCGCCCGATTCTGGATCTCGGCCTCATGCTCGGCGAGGCTGCGCGGAGCGCGGATCGTGACCTCGCAGTACCGGCTGTTGACGGAGCGAAGCTCGACGGTCACGTCGGCGCCTTCGGCACTCGCCGCGCCGCGTCCGAAGCCGGTCATCGAGTAGATCATAGAGCAGGACGGCAGAGGGATGGGGGAACGCGCGAGCCGGTCCGCGCGGAGCAGACCGGCTCGGGACAGCGAGGCAGAGCCTCGGCTGCTCAGCGGAGAGGGAGGGATTCGAACCCTCGGTACCGGAAACCGGCACACGCGCTTTCCAGGCGCGCCCCTTCAGCCACTCGGGCACCTCTCCGGGGAATGCAGGGACGAATATCGGGGCAGATCGCTCGGAAAACCAGCGGCATCACTGGCGCTCGGCATTCGTCACCCGTTATTCGTCGTTCGCTACACCGCCATGATGTCGGTTTCCTTCTTGGCCAGCATCTCGTCCACCTTGCCGACGTACTCGTCGGTGAGCGTCTGCAGGCGCTCCTCGCTCTCGTAGCGCATGTCCTCGCTGAGGCTCTCGGCGTCGGCGGCCTTTTTGATCTCGTCCTTCGAGGCGCGGCGGACGTTGCGGATCGCGATCTTCGCGTCCTCGCCCTGCGCACGGGCCGCCTTCGCGAGCTCCTTCCGGCGTTCCTCGGTGAGCGGCGGGATCGAGATGCGGATGAGGGAGCCGTCGTTCGTCGGGTTCAGTCCGAGGTTGGCGGCCATGATGGCCCGCTCGATCTGCGGGAGCGTGCTCTTGTCCCACGGCTGGATCACGAGGAGGTCGCTCTGCGGCGCGCTCACGCTCGCGACCTGGTTCAGCGGCATCTGCTGGCCGTAGGCGTCCACGCGGACCTCGTCCACCATGCTCGCATTCGCGCGCCCGGTGCGAATGTGGTTGAACTCGTGGGCGAGGTGCTCCAGCGACTTGTGCATGTGCTGGCGCGCGTCGGCGAGGATCTGCTTGAGGGTAGCGTCGATCATGACGTAGCGATAGGGTTCGAGGCGGGGGTGCGGAGTTCGTCGGCGTAGGTGCTCTCGTTCTCGTTCCACTGCACGAGCGTGCCCGCCGGCTCGCCGTGGATGATGCGCAGCAGCGTCCCCGGCTTGTCCATGTTGAAGATGAGAATAGGCAGGCCGGATTCTTGGCAGAGCGTGACCGCCGTGAGGTCCATCACCTTGAGGTTGCGGCGGACGACCTCCATCCCGCTGATCGTGGCGAAGCGCCGGGCATCGGGGTCCTTCTCGGGGTCAGCGGTGAACACACCGTCCACGCGCGTCCCCTTCAGCACGATCTCGGCGTCGACCTCGGCGGCGCGGAGGCTCGCGGCGGTGTCGGTCGTGAAGTATGGGTTGCCCGTGCCCGCCCCGAAGATGACCACGCGGCCCTTTTCGAGGTGGCGGATCGCGCGGCGGCGGATGAACGGCTCGGCGATCTCGTCCATCTCGATGGCGGACATCAGCCGGGTGAACACGCCCTTCTGTTCGAGCGCGTCCTGCAACGCCATCGCGTTGATCATCGTCGCGAGCATGCCCATGTAGTCGGCGTGAGCGCGCGACGAGACGGCGGAGCCTTCGGGCGAGACGCCGCGAAAGATGTTGCCGCCGCCGATGACGAGGGCGATCTCGGCCCCGGCCTCGTGCGCCTCCTTCAGCTCCTCGGCGTAGCGGTCGAGCACGGCGGGGTCGATGCCAAACTCCTTCTCACCGAGGAGCGACTCGCCGCTGAGCTTGATGAGGACGCGGCGGTAGCGGAGAGAGGACGGGGACGCAGCCATAGCCGACGGAGGGACAGGGGAAGAAGGGCGGCCGAAAAGTACGGCGCAAGCGGGGCTCGGCGCAATCGAGCGTTTCGTGCAGATACGACGTAGGGGCGACCGGCCGGTCGCCCCTACGGATGGTCGTGCTGAGTCGACAGGCTTAGCTGCCGAGGGCGTAGCGGACGTAGCGGACGATCTCGAACCCGCTCTTCTTCAGCATCTCCTCGACGGTCATCGAGGAGTCCTTGACGAAGGGCTGGTCGACGAGCACGTTGTCTTTGTAGTACCGCTCCAGCTTGCCTTGCGCGATCCGGTCGAGGATGTGGTCGGGCTTGCCCTCGTTGCGGGCGGCCTCGCGGCCGATCTCGAGCTCCTTCTGCTTGACCTCTTCGGGCACCTCGTCGCGGTTCGCAGCGACCGGGTTCATCGCGGCCACCTGCATCGCCACGTCGCGGCCGGCCTCGGCGGCATCGCCCTCGCCCTTCATCTCGACGAGCACGCCGAGTTTGGCACCGGGGTGGATGTAGGTCACGATCTGGTTGCCGTCGCCGGCTTCGAGGATGGCGAACCGGCTGACTTCGATCTTCTCGCCGATCTTGCCCGTCATGTCGGTGATGGACTCACCGATGGTACGGCCGCCTTCGAAGTCGAGCGCGCGGAGGGCGTCGAGGTCGGCGGGGCGCTCGCGGAGGATGAGCGCGGTGATGCGGTCGGCGTAGCTGGTGAACTCCTCGTTGCGGGCGACGAAGTCGGTCTCGGAGTTGACCTCGGCGATCACGCTGACGGCATGGTCATCGGTGGCGGCCGTCGTGATGACGCCTTCGGAAGCCTCGCGCTCGGCGCGGTTGTCGGCCACCTTCTGGCCCTTCTTGCGGAGGAGTTCGATGGCGGCCTCGAAGTCGCCGTTGGCTTCCTGAAGGGCCTTCTTGCAGTCCATCATCCCGACGCCGGTGGTGTCGCGGAGGCGCTTGACGTCTTTGGCGGAAATCGTGCTCATCGTAGATCGGGTGTTTTGATTCGAAAGTAGAGACGCAGCATGCTGCGTCTGTACGAGGTGCCACGTCTGTACGGGGTAGCGTGGTCGGGGGGCGATTACGCAGCGGCGGCGCAGCCGGGCCGGGGACGAGGTCCGCGATCCCATGCTGCGCCGCGAGTACGGCGAAGCGCGCGCGGGCTCAGCCCTCGGCGGCTTCGGCTTCGGCCTTCTGCGTTTCGGCTTCCTGCTGGCGCTTGTCCTGCTCGGCCTTCTGCGCCTCGCGCTCCATCTCGCCGGCGCGCGAGCCCTCGGCAATCGCGTCGGCGATCGCGCGGGTCACGACCTGGATGGACTTCATCGCGTCGTCGTTGGCAGGGATGCCGTAGTCGACGAGGTCGGGGTCGCAGTTGGTGTCGAGGAGGGCGAAGACGGGGATGTCGAGCTTGCGCGCTTCCTGGACCGCGATGTGCTCGCGGTTGGTGTCGACGACGAAGAGGGCGTTCGGGAGGCGGCCCATGTCGGCGATGCCGCCGAGCGTCTTCTCGAGCTTCTCGCGCTCGCGGGACCGCGTCAGACGCTCCTTCTTCTTAAGCTGGGAGAACGTGCCGTCCTGCTCTTCGCGGGCGAGCTGCTCCATGCGGCGGATCGAGCGGCGGATCGTCTGGAAGTTGGTGAGCATGCCGCCGAGCCACCGCTCGGTGACGTAGGGCATCCCGGCGCGCTCGGCCTCGGTCTTCACGATCTCCTGCGCCTGCTTCTTCGTGCCGACGAAGAGGATCTTCCGGCCCTTCCCGGCGATGCGCCCGGCGGCCTCGGCGGCCTCGTCGAGCATCGCCTTCGACTGCTTGAGGTCGATGATGTGGATGCCGTTGCGCTCCATGAAGATGTAGGGGGCCATCTTCGGGTTCCAACGGCTGGTGAGGTGCCCGAAGTGGGACCCCGCGCGCAACATGTCTTCGATTGACGCTTGTGCCATGTAATAAGGTTGGGTTTAAACCGCCACCGCCGTCGTCTGCGGACGGCGACCCCTGGGGCTGAGCCCCGGGAGCACCCGCCGCCGCATCGGGCAGTGTGTGTGATAGAAAAGCGAGAGGCGTCCGCGGGAGCGGCTTACCGCTTCGAGAACTGGAAGCGTTTGCGCGCCTTGGGCTGCCCGTACTTCTTGCGCTCGACCATGCGCGGGTCGCGCGTCAGAAGGCCGGCGTCGCGGAGCGGCTTGCGGAGCTCCTCGTTGTACTCGAGGAGGGCGCGGGCGATGCCGAGCTGCGTGGCCTCGGCCTGGCCGGTGAGGCCGCCGCCCTTCGCGTTCACGAGCACGTCGAACTGGCCGTCCGTGCCCGTCACCGTGAACGGCGCGCGGAGGGCGCGCTGCCGCGCCTCGGTCGGGAGGTAGGTCGCGAGCGGCTTCTTGTTGATGACGATCTCGCCGCTGCCGGGGCGGAGGTAGACGCGCGCCGTGGCGGTCTTACGCCGGCCGATCGCCTGATACTGGGTCAATGCCATGGGACTGGATTAAACGTGGTGAAGGCGGGGCGTTTTAGAGTTCGAGCGGCTGGGGGCTCTGGGCCTCGTGCGGGTGCTCGGACCCGGCGTAGACCTTGAGCTTCTTCGCCATCGCGCGGCCGAGACGGTTGTGGGGCAGCATGCCCTTCACCGCGTTCTCGATGATGAACGTCGGCTTCTTCGCGCGCATCTCGCGCGGCGTGGCCGTGGAGACGCCGCCGGGGTAGCCGCTGTGGCTGAAGTACTCCTTGTCCGTCTCCTTCTTCCCGGTGAACCGCGCCTTCTCCGCGTTCACGACGACGACGAAGTCGCCCGTGTCGAGGTGCGGCGTGTACGACGGCTTGTGCTTGCCGCGCAGAATCGCGGCCACGCGCGCGGCGAGCCGCCCGACGACTTGGTTCTGGGCGTCGACGACGTGCCACTGCTGGTCGATCTCGTTGACCTTGGCGGGGACGGTCTTGAAGCTGTTGTGGTCCATAACTGAAAGCGTAGAAACGAGGGGCCGCACGATCGCGTGCGCGACGGCGCGGCGGGAGCAGGGCAAGGTAGGGAGAGGAGCGCGTGCGGGAAAGCAAATTTAGAAAGAAGCCGCGCGCCACAATCTCCCCGCGTCCGCGCGCTTCGCCACGCGCCGCAGACCAACGGCACCCTCCCGACGCGGTTCCTGCTTAATCCTTGCTTCGTATCTTCGACCGCGCGCTTGCTCTCCCCTCTTCTTCCCTCCAGTCGCTGCCCATGCCGCTCAAGGCCACCATGCGCTCGCTGGACGAGGTCGCCGCCCACCTCCCCTTCCACGTCGATGACCTGGACGCAGCGAACGCGGCCTTCCAGCGCTGGCAGGAGACCGGGCGCGCCGAAGACCTCGAACTCGTCGAGCTCTGGACGTACTGCTACACCCGGCGTTACTTCATCGCAAAGTTCCTGCGGGATAGCGTCCACGGCCCCACAGCCCTCGACCAGCTCGTCGGCAAGGCGTTCACGAAGGCGCGGAATAATCTGGAGAACGTGCGGCAGCCCGAGCGTTTCGCGAACTGGGTCAGCGTGATCTGTCGCCACACGTTCCTCAACTTCCTCCGCCGCTACCGCGGCGAGCACGCCGTCCTCGACGAAGCGCGCCTCCCCGCTCCCCCGAGGCCCGAGCACTTCGAGCACGACCGCCGCACCACCCGCCGCGCCGTCGAGCACGCCATCGGACGCCTCCCGCCATCGCTGCAGGAGGTGGCTCGTCTGAAGTTTCTGGAGGACCGCCCGTACGAGTACATCGTCGAGGCGACGGGCCGGCCCGCAGCGTCGGTGCGGTCGTACGTCAACAAAGCCGTCGTCCGGCTCCGCGAAGACCCGGAGTTGCTCGCGCTGCTTCACGAGTTCCAGACGTAACAGAGGTTACGGGCGCCGGGCCCTCGGTGTCTATTCGTTCAATCTCCACCCTGACTCCGACTCCCCGCTCGACGGACACGCCGCTCTGCTACTCGATCGGCCCTTTGGTATCGCCTTCTCATGGAAGATCTCGAACACCTCCTCCTGAATTACGACGACTTGCCGGCGGCCGAGCGAGCGCAGGCGGACGCCTACCTCGACGCGCACCCCGGCGCAGCGTCCGTGCTCGCCGAGGGCCGTGCGCTACGTGGCCTGCTCGAACAGGCGGCTCGCGCTGGCGCGGATCTACCCGACGCCGAGTCCATCGCGCACTACGTCGCTGCACGGCACATGGCGCACCACCCCCTGCCCTCCGACCTCGCTGCCCTCGAGCAACGGATCGAAGCCGCCCTCGCTGCGCATCCCGATGTGGAGCGCCAGTTCAGCATGATGCAGGACCGGCTCAGGACGCTCACGGCGGAGGCCGAGTCGCCGCGGGCGCAGTTCGAGCGGCTCACCGGGCGGCGGCTGGGAGGGGCGCAACCGAAGGAGACCGCCAGCCCACTGCCCTTCGCCCCACTCCCGGAGCCTCCTGTAGAGCACCGCAACCCCTCCGAACGCCGCGCCCGTTCGGGCGGGTGGCGGACCTCCGTCGCGGACTACGCCGCGATCCCGTTTTTACAGCGCGTATCGCTGCCTCGACTCGCCTTCGCAGCCTCGTTCGTGCTCGTGTTGGTTTACGGTAGCCTCTTCGTCGCCAGCCGCGCGGGGCAACCGCGTACGGTCCGCCTCGCCGACCTCGGCGCCGTAGAGTCCGAGTTCGCTGGCCTCCGTCTTCGTGGCGCCGACGGCGTGATGGACCCGGCCGCCGACCGCTACGCCGCCGCGCTCGAAACGCTCCACGACGCCCGGACCTCCGTGCTCGGCCTGTTTCCGAGCTACGACGCCGAAGGGCTCGGCGACACGGTGCACCTGCTCGAAGAGACCATCACGCTGGGCGGGGAAGACTCCGCGCTCGGGCTCGAAGCGTGGTTCCTCATCGGCAAGATCCTGCTCTACGAAGGGGAGACCGACGCAGCCCGCGATGCCTTCCGGATCGTCGTTGATCGGCAGGGGCCGAGCGCGCCGGACGCGCAACGCTTCCTCGACCAACTCTGACGCGCACGCGCTTGAACAGGCGACGGGCTGCCAGCCGAGTGCTGGCAGCCCGCCGTCATTTTTTCGCAGCGGGGCACGCCGTTACGCGTACGTGTTGAGCATCACCGGCATGATGAGCATCAGCATGTCCTCGCCGTCGGCCTGCTCGGCGGGCGTCACGACGCCGGCGCGGTTCGGCGACGAGAACTCGAACACGACGTCTTCGCCGCCGACGTTCGAGAGGACTTCAGTGAGGTAGACCGAGTTGAAGCCGATCTCCATCGCCGGCCCCTCGTACTCGCAGAGCACGCGCTCCTTCGCCTCGCTCGCCCGCTCGATGTCCTCGGCCGAGATCGTGAGCTGGTTCGGCTCCATCTTCAGCCGGATCTGGTGCGTCATCGACGACGAGTAGAGCGCGACACGGCGGACGGCGTTGAGGAGCGCGTCGCGGCTCACGCTCAGCCGCTTGTCGTTCTCGACCGGGATGACGGCTTCGTAGTTCGGGTACTGCTCGTCGATCATCCGCCCCATCACTTGCACGTCGCCGAAGTCGAAGCCGACGTAGCCGCCGCCGACGCGGATCGTGCACGCCTCGTCGCCGGCCACGCGGGCGGTCAGGCTCAGCGCCTTCTCCGGCACCACGAAGTCGAGCGGCTCTTCGGCCGACATCGCATCGAGCACGAGCTTCACGAGCCGGTGGCCGTCGGTGGCGACGACGCGGCTGTGCTCGGGGCGGATCTGGAAGTAGATCCCCATCATCGCCGGGCGGAGGGCGTCTTTCGAGACGGCGAAGCCGGTCTTGCTGATGGCGCGCTTGACGAGCCCTCCAGCCGTTTCGATCTCGCGCTCGCCTTCGAGCGACGGGAGCGCCGGGTAGTCCGCGCCGTCGAAGCCGACCATCTTGTAGCGGCCCTGATCTGTCGTCAGCTCCACCTGGAAATCGCCGTCGGAGGAGAAGGTGATGGGGAGCGCCGGGAGGGCGCGCAGCGTGTCGAGCAGTCGTTTCGCGGGGACAGCCACGCGCTCGGTCGGGCCGTCGGACGCGCCGTTCGACTCGAACTGCACGTGGAGGCGCTGGACGATCGAGATCTCGAGGTCGGTCGCGGCGAGGCGGAGCGTGTCGCCCTCCTTCTCGAAGAGGACGCATTCGAGGATGGGGAGCGTGCTCTTGCTCGGGACGGCTCCGTTGACGGCGGTGAGCGCCTTCTGCAGATCGGCGCTGGAGACGGTGAACTTCATGGCGGGACTCGGAGGTGTCGGAGGACGCTAAAGATCGGGTGCGTACGGATGGGGATCTACGATTGCGGCTTGCGGATTGGTCCCGTTCAGCTCCCGGTCCAACATCCGCACCGCGCGATCCCCAATCAGCGGGTGTGGAGTTCGAGCTTGCGGCGGATCTCGTCGATGATCTCGCGGAACTTGTGGTCCGTGTCGATCTGGTTCTCGACGCTCTGGTTCGCATGGATCACCGTCGAGTGGTCGCGCCCGCCGAAGTGGAGGCCGATGGTTTTGAGCGAGTGCTTCGTGAACTGCTTCGCGAAGTACATCGCCACCTGCCGCGCCTGCACGACCTCACGCTTGCGGGTCCGGGCGCGGACGAGGTCCTCGGGGATTTTGAAGTACTCGCAGACGATCTGCTGGATCTGCTCGACGCCGAGCGAGACGCGCGTTTCTTTGATGAGGTCGCGGAGGACTTCGCGGGCGAGTTCAAGGTCGATGTCGCGGCCGTGGAGCGTGGAGTGCGCGAGGAGCCGGATCAGCGAGCCTTCGAGCTCGCGGATGTTGCTCTTCACGTTGTGCGCGACGAACTCGATCACCTCGGGGTCGACTTCAATCCCGTCATCCTCCGCCTTCCGCTGGAGGATCGCGATGCGCGTTTCGAGTTCGGGCTGCTGGACGTCGGCCGAGAGGCCCCACTGGAAGCGGGAGAGCAAGCGCTCCTCGATGCCCTCGATGTCTTTCGGCGGCCGGTCGGCGGAGAGGATGATCTGCTTGCCGGCTTGGTGGAGCGCGTTGAAGATGTGGAAGAACTCCTCCTGCGTCTTCTCCTTCCCCCCGAAGAACTGCACGTCGTCGACGATGAGCAGGTCGATCTGCCGGTAGAACAGGCTGAAGTCGGAGGCGCGGTTGTTCTGGATCGCCTGGACGAACTGCGTCGTGAACCGCTCCGACGAGACGTAGAGGACGGAGTCGCTCTTGTGGTGCTCGCGGACGTAGTTGCCGACGGCCTGGATGAGGTGGGTCTTGCCGAGCCCGACGCCGCCGTAGATCAGGAACGGGTTGAACGCGGTTGAGCCGGGCTGCTGCGCGATGGCCCACGAGGCGCTGCGCGCGAGCCGGTTGCAGTCGCCTTCGATGAAGCTGTCGAAGACGTACGAGGCGTTGAGCTGGCTGTCGACTTTGACTTTCTGAACGCCGGGGATCGCGAAGGGGTTGGCGATGGGCGGCGGTGCGGGCTGGGCGTGCGAGGGCTCGGGAGGGCGACGCGTGGTCCGGGGCCGCTGGCTCTCGGCCGAGCGCGGTGGCGGCGTCTCGCCGCCCGTAGACCGGCCGGGCTGCGCCGGGGGGGCGCCGGGGGCCGTCGGGGGTCGCGCGGGGAGTTGCATCGAGGAACCGCTGTGCTCCCCCTGCTCCTCCTTCTCGATGACGATATCGTAGTAGAGCCGCCCGCCCGGCCCGAGCACCTTCGTCACGGTCTTCCGCAGCAGGCCGAAGTAGTGCTCCTCCAACCACTCGTAGTAGAAGCGGCTGGGGAGTTGGATCGTCAGCTTCGTGATCCCGTCCTCCTGTTCCAGCCCTACGGCTTTCAGCGGCTCAAACCACGTCTTAAAGCTCTGCCGGTTGATGTTGTCCCCGATGATGGCCAGGCAAGCGCTCCACACCGCGTCCGGAGAGGCATCCGTATCGACAGGGCGGGAGGGCTCGGAGGCGTCTTTCATTCGGGGAGCAGCGCGCGGCGTGGGGAGGGGTTAGGAAACTACGTTACAGAACCTTCACAATCGGGAGAGGAGCGGAGACGCGAGCGCGTGACGGCGGAAGCAACCCGGCGCCCAAAATAGTCGGAGAGTTGGAAGCCGTGCAAGGTGGGAGACGGGCCTGCGTCGAGTTATTCACAACCGCCACCCACGGTGCAGGAGTGTGGGACGGGAGGGGGGCCCTCATGCAAGCGGCCTGATCCATTTACCAACATCTTATCCACACTACAAACAACATGCTCAAGGTGATAAATTTCAAATACTTGTATTGCTCGTGTGTATTTCAGGCGCAGGAGACCCGCCCTCCTCCTCAGAAACCCCGGGCTCGCAGCGGCGGGAGCAGCAGCGAGCGTACTGCTTGTCAACAAGTTGTTCACAAGTGCGCCCGCCCGCCCGTACGCCCCCGCCGAACAAAGAGCAAGCCCGGTTCCGATCTTCTCGCGGAGTTTGAGAACGCTACTCTCGCAGACATCCGCCCCCCTCTCTACGGTAGCCCACAAGGCCATTTGCTGTCAAGTCTCTGTTGATGTGGTTTGGTTACAGCTTTGCGCGCGGTCTCGGGCTTGCGGTCGGCAGGGGCGAAAGTGTACCTTTTCGATTCTGCCCTTTTTCCAGACGCACCGCCCCCGATGCTCGGCATCGAAACCGCTCCCCTGCCCCCCGGCCTCCACGAGATGACCCTGACGCCTTCGGCGGAAGAGGTCAACCTCGACCCCGAGATGTTCGACAGCATCACGGTAGAGATCCGGCTGGACCACGAGCAGGAGCGGGATCTCATCGCTTTCACGGCGCGGGCGACGGCGACGCTGGAGTGCGACCGGACCCTCGTGCCGTTCCAGCAGCGGGTCAAAGGTACGTACGCCGTGCTGTTCGTGCTCCCGGAACACCTCGACCGCTACACGACGGCGGAGGGGAGCGACGAGGACGTCCGCCCGCTCCCCGAACCGGGCAACGAACTCGACCTCACCGACCCCGTCCGCGACACGCTCCTCCTCGCCCTCCCGACCCGCCGCGTCGCGCCAGGCGCCGAGGACGAAGACCTGCCCGTGACGTTCGGCGCGCTCACCGACGCGGACGGCAACACGATCGACCCTCGCTGGGACGCCCTCAAGAAGCTCCGCGACTCTCAATAACGCACCCCCTGGCCGATGCCGGCCTTTGAACCATCGACCTGACCCATGGCTAATCCGAAGCGCAAGAACTCGAAGGCCCGCACCGCCAAGCGGCGCTCGCAGTACAAGATCACCTCGACGCCCGAAGTGCACGAGTGCCCCAACTGCGGCAACGCCAAGATGTACCACCGCGCCTGCCCGACCTGCGGCAGCTACCGCGGGCGCACCGTCGTCGAGCGCCCGGATTACGCGTAAGCGCCTGGCGTCTCGGCCCGGAACGGCCTGCGGTATCTCCTCCTAAACGCACGCCCCGCGCGTCGCCGACTCGTCGGACGCTCGCGCGGGGCGTGCGTTTGTCTGGGCGCGCTCCGTATCTTTACGCCCTCCCCGGCCTCGCGCCGCTCCTCCTCTCTCATCGCAACGCAGCCCTCGGGCTGTCAAGCACCCAACGTCGAGATCCAATGGCTGTTCGTGTGGCGGTTGATGCCGTGGGCGGCGATCACGCGCCCGGAGTCGTAGTCGAGGGCGCCGTTCAGGCCCTCCGAGACTCCGATGGGGACCTGCACGTCGTGCTCGTCGGCCCCGAGGAGACGATCCGTGCCGCCCTCGCCGAGCACGACGCCGACGACCTACCGCTCGACGTCCTCGACGCGCCCGAGGTGATCGGGATGGCCGAGTCGCCGGCGACGGCGGTGAAGACCAAGACCCGCTCGTCGATCCACGTCGGGCTCGGCGCGCACAAGCAGGGCGCCGTCGACGCATTCGCCTCGGCGGGCAACACGGGTGCGGTGATGGCCGCGTCGCTCTTCATCCTCGGCCGGCTACCGGGCGTGGCGCGGCCCGCGCTCCCCGGCTACTTCCCGACCACGAAGAGCTACTCGATCGTGATCGACGTGGGCGCGAACGTGGATTCGAAACCCGAGCACCTCGCGCAGTTCGCGCAGATGGGGCAGGTCTACGCCGAAGGCGTGATGCAGCGCGAGAACGCGACGGTCGGCCTGCTGAACGTGGGCGAGGAGCGCGGGAAGGGCAACGAGGCGGCGAAGGCCGCGCACGAGTTGATCGCCGCGCTCGACGGGGTGAACTTCGTCGGCAACATGGAAGGCCGCGACATCATGCACCACGCCGCCGACGTCATCGTGTGCGACGGGTTCGTTGGCAACATCGTGCTCAAGCTCGGCGAGAGCCTCACGACCGTGCTCCCCCAACTGATCGGGGCCGAGATCAAACGGCAGGGCCTCAGCGCCGAGGAGACGGACCTCATCAAGCGCGTCTTCGGGAACGTCACGAAGCCGTTCAACTACGAGGAGTACGGCGGCGTCCCGCTTCTCGGCGTGGACGGGGCGGTGCTGATCGGGCACGGTGGCTCGTCGGCCCGCGCGATCGCCGAGATGATCCGCCGCGCCGCCGCCGGGGCCCGCCACGACGTGCGCGGCGCGATCGCCGCCGCCCTCGCCTGACCCCTCCCCGCTTTACCATCCCGTAGAGGCGCAGCAGGCTGCGCCCCTACGCACGACCTCCCCACCTCTATGCCTCGCGCCGCCATCACCGCCGTCGGTCACTTCCTCCCGGAGGAGCGGATGACGAACGCCGACCTCGAGAAGCTCGTCGACACGAACGACGAGTGGATCCGGTCGCGCACCGGGATCCGTGAGCGGCGCATCCTCCGCGACCCGGAGAAAGCGACCTCGTACATGGCGACGAAGGCGGCGCAGGAGGTCCTCGACCGCCGCGGCATCAGCGCCGACGAGATCGACCTGATCCTCGTAGCGACGGTGACGCCGGACATGATCTACCCGGCGACGGCATGCCTCGTGCAGGAGCAGCTCGGCGCCTCGAAGGCGTGGGGCTTCGACCTCTCGGCGGCGTGCAGCGGCTTCCTCTTCGCCCTCAACGTCGGCGCGCGGTTCATCGAGTCCGGCAAGCACACGAAGGTGCTCGTCATCGGCGCGGACAAGATGAGCGCGATCGTCGACTACACCGACCGCACGACGTGCATCATCTTCGGCGACGGCGCGGGCGCGGTCCTCCTCGAACCGACCGAGGACGGCAACGGCATCGTCGACTCCATCGAGCACGTCGACGGCTCGGGCGGCGACTACCTCCGGCAGAAGGCGGGCGGCAGCCTCCACCCGACCACGCACGAGACGGTGGAGAACCGCGAGCACTTCCTCCACCAAGAGGGGCGGCAGGTGTTCAAGTTCGCCGTCCGCGGCATGGCCGACGTGGCGGCCGAGGTGATGGAGCGCAACGGCCTCGAAGGCGACGACATCCGCTACCTCGTCCCGCACCAAGCCAACCTCCGCATCATCGACGCGACGGCGAACCGGATGGGCGTCGACCGCGATAAGGTGATGATTAACATCGAGCGCTACGGCAACACGACGGCGGCCACGCTCCCGCTCTGCCTCTACGACTGGGAGCACGAACTCCGCCCCGGCGACAACCTCATCCTCGCGGCCTTCGGCGGCGGCTTCACGTGGGGCGCGACCTATCTCCGCTGGGCCTACGACGGCTCCGAGCACGGCGTCCCCCCGACCGACGCGTAACCCCCTCTCCCGATGGCTACTGCCTTTCTCTTCCCCGGCCAGGGCTCCCAATTCGTCGGCATGGGCGCCGATCTGTACGAGCAGTTCCCCGAGGCCCGCGCCGTGATCGACGAGGCCGACCGCCACCTCGACTTCCCGTTGAAGGAGCGGATGTTCGGGAGCGGCGGTGACGGCGACGCCGAGCAGGCCGCGCTGACGCAGACCGACGTGACGCAGCCCGCGCTCTACGTCCACAGCCTCGCCGCCTTCGCCGTGCTGGAAAAGCAGGGACACGTGCCCGATATGACGGCGGGCCACAGCCTCGGCGAGTACAGCGCGCTCGCCGCGGCCGGCGCGCTCGACGTGATCGATGGGCTCCGGCTCGTCCGCCTGCGCGGGCAGCTGATGGCGCAAGCGGGCGACGAGCGGCCCGGCACCATGAGCGCCGTGCTCGGCATCGACCCCGACGCGCTCGAACGGGTCTGCAAAGAGGTGACCGACACGGGCGAAGGCGTCGTGCAGTGCGCCAACTTCAACGCGCCGGGGCAGATCGTCATCTCCGGCGACAACGACGCCGTCGAGCGGGCCGGCGAGGCGGCGAAAGCGGCCGGGGCGAAACGCGTCATCCCCCTCACCGTCGGCGGCGCGTTCCACTCGCCGCTGATGGGCTACGCCCGCGACGGACTGGGCGAGGCGCTCGAACGCGCCGAGATCCGCGCGCCGCGCTGCCCCGTCTACCTCAACGTCACCGCGCAGCCGACGACCGACCCCGACGAGATCCGCCGGCAGTTGCTGGCCCAACTCACCGCCCCCGTCCGCTGGGCACAGACGCTCGAAGCGATGCGCGCCGACGGTGCCGACCGCTTCGTCGAAGTCGGCGCGGGGAACGTGCTCGCCGGCCTCGTCAAGCGCACCCTCGGCCGCGATGTCGAGACGGTCACGGCCGGGAAAGCCGACGAGCTACAGAACCCGTAAACCGTCACCGTAGGGAGCGCAGCGCGCTGCGCCCCTACCTGTACCCCCTCCCCATGCAACTCGATCTCTCTGGCAAAACAGCCCTCGTCACCGGCGGCACGCGTGGCATCGGCCGCGCGATTGTCGAAGCCTTCGCCGACGCGGGCGCGAAGGTAGCCTTCACGTACCGCTCCTCGTCCGACACCGCCGACGCGCTGAAGGCCGAGTTGGAAAGCCGAGGCGTCGAAGCGCTCGCCATCCAGAGCGACGCGGCGGATTTCGACGCGGCACAGGCCGCCGTGCAGTCCGTGCTCGATGCGTGGGGCTCGCTCGACGTGCTCGTCAACAACGCGGGCGTCACGCGCGACAACCTTCTGATTCGGATGAGCGAGGAGGACTGGGACGCCGTGATCGGGACGAACCTGAAGAGCGTGTTCAACCTCTGCAAAGCCGCGTACCGGCCGATGATGAAGCAGCGCGCCGGGCGGATCGTCAACGTGTCGTCGGTCGTTGGGGTGATGGGGAACGCGGGGCAGGCGAACTACGCGGCGAGCAAGGCCGGCATCATCGGGTTCACCAAAAGCCTCGCCCGCGAGCTTGGCGCGCGCGGCGTGACGGCGAACGTCGTCGCCCCCGGCTACGTCGACACCGACATGACGGACGCGCTCAGCGACGCAGCGAAAGAGGCGATGACGAACGGCATCCCGCTTAAGCGGACGGCCACGCCCGAGGACATCGCCCACGCCGTCCTCTTCCTCGCCTCCGACGCGGCGAGCTACATCACCGGCCACACCCTCCACGTCGACGGCGGCCTCGCGATGTGATGTGCCGCCCGCTCCTCATCTGCCTCGTCCTCGCAACGCTCGCTCCTGTAGCGTGGGCGCAGACGCCCCACCAACGCGCTACACCATCCCCCTCTGAACAGGCCCTCATGGGATTGGGAGGGCATTTCGGCGGTGGCTTGCTCGCAACCGGAGGGGTCGGACTCGCCGCGGCGTTCGATGATTCGTTCTCCTCCACCACGGGTATCATCATGGTGCTGACCTTGTATCCGCTTGGGGCAGCCGCAGCGAGCTACGGGGTTGGACAGGTGTCCGGGACGGAGGGGACGTTCGGCGGGACCGTGCGCGGCGCGTACATCGGGGCGGGACTTGGGCTCGTGGTCGGGGTGCCAATCAGCGCTCTTCTGCTCCGCGCAGCGTCCCCGGAAGAAACGCCGAGTTCGATCAATGAAGGAATTGGGACCACGTTCTTGGCCCTCAGCGTCGGCGCAATGATCTACATCGGCGGCACGCTCATCGGGTCGGTTCGCGGTTACAATGCGAGCGTGCAACCGACTGTAGTCCGCAACGTGGATGGCCAGATGGTGCCGGCTGCGCGGTTGACGATCGCGTTCTAGCGCCGCCTTTTCGGTGAAGCAAGCAGCGGTGCGGCGATCTCCCCGGAACCTCCGGCGTGGCGTACTTTTAGAGCACCGACCCAACCCCGGAGAACCCCGCATGGCCTACAAGGCAGTCATCGACCTGACGCAGAAGGCGCAGGACGACAAACGCAAGCAGCAAGCGAAGGAACGATTTCAGGAGCCGGAGCCCGCGCTCCCTCCGATGGACGTGAAGGACCTGCCGCCCGCCCTCCAGGACGGCGTCGAAGGCGTCGGCTGGCCGAGCCTGATGCCGGTGCAGCAGCGCGCGGTCCCGTACATGCTCGCCGGGCAGGACCTCATCGTGCAGGCCCGCACCGGCACCGGCAAGACCGGCGCGTTCCTCCTCCCCCTCCTCGAACTCCTCGACCCGCACAAGAAAGAGATGCAGGCCCTCGTGCTCGGGCCGACGCGCGAGCTCGCGCGGCAGATCCTCAGCGAGTTTGAGCGGATGAACGGCGGCCGGCCCGAAGAGGAGCGGCTCCACGCCGTGGCCGTCTACGGCGGCGTCGGCTACGGGCCCCAGGTGAGCGCGTTCAAAGAGGGCGCCCAGCTCGTCGTCGGCACGCCGGGCCGCGTGCTCGACCACCTCGACAAGGGGACGCTCCGGCTCGACGGGCTCCGCATCCTCATCCTCGACGAGGCCGACGAGATGCTCTCGATGGGGTTCTACCCCGCGATGAAGAAGCTCCAGCGCTTCCTCCCGCGCAACCGCCAGAGCTACATGTTCTCGGCGACGATGCCGTTCAAAGTGCAGCGGATGGGCGAGGAGTTCCTGCAAAAGCCCGGCTTCCTCACGCTCTCCTCCGGCCGCGTCCACGTCGACTCGATGGACCACCGCGCCTACCGCGTGAGCGCGATGGATAAGGACCGCACGCTCGTGCGCCTCATCGAGTTGGAGAACCCCGACGCGGCGATCATCTTCGCCAACACCCGGCGCGAGGTCGAGTACCTCGCCGCGTTCCTCCGCAACTTCGGCCACGACGCCGCCGAGATCTCCAGCGACCTCACGCAGAGCGCCCGCGAAGAGGTCATGGGCCGCCTCCGCAAAGGCGAACTCCGCTTCCTCGTCGCCACCGACGTGGCCGCGCGCGGGATCGACATCTCGGACCTCTCGCACGTGTTCATGTACGACGTGCCGCAGGACCGCGAGTACTACATCCACCGCGCCGGGCGGACGGCCCGCGCCGGCAAGACCGGCGTCGCCATCAGCATCGTCACCGCCGAGACCGAGCGCGTGCTCGACGAGATCGGGCGGAAGTACGACATCGAGTTTGACAAGCCGCCCGTGCCGACGGACGAACAAGTGGCCCAGCGCGTGAGCCAGCGGCTCGTCGTCTTGCTCGAAGAGGAGCTTCGCAACAAGACGCGGATGGAGCGCGAGCGGATGCAGCGGTTCGTCCCGCTCGCCCAGCGCCTCATCGCCGAAGAGGAGCCCGAACTCCTCGCGATGCTGCTCGACGAGTATTACCACGAGAGCCTCCACGCGACCGACGGGGAGGCGGAAGAGCAGGAGCGGCAGGAACGCCGCCCGAGCGACCGCGACCGCGGCTCCAGGAGATAACCCAACCGGACACCCCGATGCGCCCCCTCGGTCTGCTCGCCCTTTCGTTCGCGCTCGCCACCGCGGGCTGCGTCACGGCCCAAACCGCCGGCCCACCGCCGATGGAGTCGATGACAGCGGAATCGATGGAGGCGAAGCCGATGGATGCGGGGATGACCGACGAGATGAGCGCGGACGCGTACCGGCTCTACACCGCCGCCGGCGCTCCGTCCACGTTCGACGACCTCGTCGCCGCGATGCGCGACGCCGATGTCGTGATCCTCGGCGAGACGCACGACGACGCGACGACGCACGCCCTCCAACTCCGGCTGTTTCAGGCCGCGGCTACGCTCGACCGGCCCGTCGCCCTCTCGCTCGAGATGTTCGAACGCGACGTGCAGGGCGTGCTCGACGAGTACCTCGCCGGGACGATCCGCGAGCGCGACTTCCTCGACGCCGCCAGGCCGTGGGGCAACTACGTCACCGACTACCGTCCGCTCGTCGAGTTTGCGCGCGAGCGCGGGCTCCCGGTCGTCGCCGCGAACGCGCCGCAGCGCTACGTCAGCCGCGTCTCCCGACTCGGCCCCGACGCGCTCGACACGCTCCCGAGCGCGGTGCGCACCGTGCTGCCGCCGAATGTCGCCCCCGCTTCCGTAGCGCTCGAAGCGGAGTTCACCGCGCTCATGCAGGGGATGATGGGCCACGGCCATGGCGCCGCCCCCGACTCGACGACCTCGGACGCTGCCGCCGTCCACGGCAGCGCGCCCGACCTCACGAACCTGCTCCACGCGCAGAACCTCCGCGATGCCTCGATGGGCCACACGATCGCGACCTACCTCGACTGGCACCCGGGCCACCGCGTCGTCCACCTCAACGGGACGTTCCACAGCGAGGGCGGGCTCGGCGTGCCGGAGCACCTCCTGCGGTACCGGCCGGAGACCCGCACGCTCGTCGTCACCATGCGGCCCGACGACGCGTTCCCGGCGCTCGACCTCGCCGCGTTCCGGGGCGCCGACGGCTTCTTCGTCGTCGTCGATCCGGCCAGTCGGTAGCGAGCGGTCGGTAGCGAGCGGGCCGCGCGAGGTTGCAGCCTGCGGGGAGGGAATCGGCAGCGCGCCGTATGTTGTGCGCCTTCCTTTACCCACCCCGATGACCATGCGTTTTCTCCTGAGCCTCACCCTGCTCGCCCTCGCCCTCGGCGGCTGCGAGCTCGAAGACACCCGCCGCCCCGACGCCTCAGCGCAGCCCGCGCCCGCCGACTCGGCCGCCTCGACGGCGATGACGATGCAGCAGCGCCTCGACCAGTACACTCCCGTCCGCCTCGGGACGGACATCGAACTGACCGACGCGCAGCAGCAAATGATCCCCCTCCTCATCGACGCAGCCGAGGCGATGGACGAGGTGTTCTGGCTCGAAGCCTACGGCGACCGCGACGCGCTCCTCGCCGGCCTCGACCCGGCGGCCCGGCGCTACGCCGAGATCAACTACGGTCCGTGGGACCGGCTCGACGGCAACGAGCCGTTCCTCCCCGGTGTCGGCCCGAAACCGGCCGGGGCGAACTTCTACCCCGCCGACGTCACGAAGGACGAGCTCGAAGCCGCCGCCGCCGAGGACCCCGCCCTCCTCGACCTCTACACCCTCGTCCGCCGCGACTCCACCGGCGGACTCACCGCGATCCCGTACCACGAGGCCTTCCGCGAGCAGCACGAGCGCGCCGCCGCCAAGCTCCGCGAGGCCGCCGCCCTCGCCGACGAGCCCGGCCTCAAGCGCTACCTCACGCTCCGCGCCGACGCCCTGCTGTCCGGCGAGTACCAGCCCAGCGACCTCGCGTGGATGGACATGAAGGGCAACACGGTGGACTTCGTCGTCGGCCCGATCGAGACGTACGAGGACCAGCTCATGGGCGCGAAGGCGGCGCACTCGGCCTACGTCCTCGTCAAAGACCGCGAGTGGAGCGACCGGCTCGCCCGCTACGCCACGCTCCTGCCCCAGCTCCAGCGCGGCCTCCCCGTCCCCGACGAGTACAAGCAGGAAGAGCCCGGCACCGACGCCGACCTCGGCGCCTACGACGTGATCTACTACGCTGGCGACTCGAACGCCGGCTCCAAAACGATCGCCATCAACCTCCCCAACGACGAGGAGGTCCAGCTCCAAAAGGGCTCGCGCCGGCTCCAACTCAAGAACGCGATGCGCGCCAAGTTCGACCAGATCCTCGAGCCCATCGCCGACGCGCTCATCGTCCCCGCGCAACGCGACAACGTGACCTTCGACGCCTTCTTTGCCAACACGATGTTCCACGAGGTCGCCCACGGCCTCGGCATCAAGACCCTCATTGATGGCAGCGGGACGACGGTCCGCGAGGCGCTGAAGGAGAACGCGAGCGCGCTCGAAGAGGGCAAGGCCGACGTGCTCGGACTCTACATGGTGCAGGCGCTCCACGAGGACGGCGAGATCGGCGGCGAGCTGCTCGACAACTACACCACCTTCCTCTCGTCCATCTTCCGCTCGATCCGCTTCGGCGCCTCGTCCGCGCACGGCCGCGCGAACCTCATCCGGTTCAACTACTTCATGGAGCACGGCGCGTTCACGCGGACCGAGGACGGCCGCTACCGCGTCAACCCCGAGCGAATGGGAGAGGTCGTGGACATGCTCAGCCAGCAGATCCTCCGCTTCCAGGGCGACGGCGACTACGAAGGCGTTCAGCGGTTTGTCGCCGAGTACGCTCAGATCGGCCCCGACCTCCGCGCCGACCTCGACCGGCTCCAGGCCGCGATGATCCCCGTCGATGTGACGTTCGAGCAGGGCACGGGTGTGCTTGGACTTTAGGTCTCCCTTTCCTAACCGATATTGGCGACACTAAATCCAAACACCAACACTCATACCTCCATGTCTCGCAGTCCTGCCCACATGCGTTCCTACCCCGTTACGGGCCTCCTAGTACTGATCCTGTTTATGAGCGGGTGCGTCACCACCAAAATCCAGTCCCAGCGTGACGCCTCCTTCTCTGAAGAGATTCAGCGCGTCTATGTGTACTCCAGCGTACGCATGGATGAGGAGGAGTTGGCGGAGGCCTTTTCTCAAGCCATTGAATCAAAATTTGGCATGCGAGGTGTCGCTGTCATGGGACGGGTGAAGGACCCCTTGGCATTGGAAACCGATGACATGATCACGGAGGACGTCATTGCCTTCGCTCCCACAGTCGTCCTCGTGCTCACCCAGACCGAAGCCTCCACGGTCCGCACGACTCAAGGGGCTGGTATGGGGTTCACGCAATCCGAAGCGGCGGTGTACGATGCGAGCCTTTACCACCCGGAGACGAAGAAGCGGGTGTGGCGAGCAATGATCTCGACCAGCCGGGATTCTTTCATGACATCGCAGGATGCAGCAGCCGAGAAGATTGCCGAGAAGATCGTCAACAAGCTTATCGAAGATGGGCTGCTTGGCTAACCACGATGCCGAGAACGGAGACGTAGTGGCACCGTCCTAACAGATCGCCCCAAATAAGGACGGTTCGCCGAAATCGATTAGCGGCGGTCCTTCTTCGGAGTGGCCGCCGCTTCTCGTGGTGGGGCGAAACCGCGCCCCCCCCCTTTACTTGTTGTAACGAACATTTGTCCCGGCCCCCTACCCCCTCCCCGATGGAACTCGGTCTCTATACCTTCGCTGAAGCGACGCCCGATGCCAGCGGCCACACCATCAGCCCGGCCCAGCGCCTCCGCAACCTCCTCGAAGAGATCGAACTCGCCGACGAGGTCGGCCTCGACGTGTTCGGCGTCGGCGAGCATCACCGGCCGGAGTACGTGGCCTCGGCGCCCGCCGTTGTGCTCGCCGCGGCGGCAGCGCGGACGAAACGGATCCGCCTCACGAGCGCGGTCTCCGTCCTCTCCTCCGCCGATCCCGTCCGCGTCTTCCAGGATTTCGCCACGCTCGACCTCCTCTCCGGCGGCCGCGCCGAGATCATGGCCGGCCGCGGCTCGTTCATCGAGTCGTTCCCCCTCTTCGGCTTCGACCTCGACGACTACGACACGCTCTTCGCCGAGAACCTCGACCTCCTCCTCGCGCTCCGCGACCGTGAGCGGGTGACGTGGTCGGGCACCCACCGCGCACCGATCCGTGACCGCGGCGTCTACCCTCGCCCCGTGCAGGACCCGTTGCCGGTATGGGTCGCCGTCGGCGGGACGCCGCAGTCGGTGGCGCGGGCGGCCGGGCTCGGCCTGCCGATGGCGCTCGCCTTTATCGGTGGCGACGCGGAGCGGTTCGCGCCGCTCTTCGCGTTCTACCGCGAAGCGGCGGAGCGGGCCGGGCACGACCCCGCGCAGTTGCCCGTGAGCATCAACTCCCACGGCTTCATCGCGGACACGTCGCAGCGCGCTGCCGACCTCGCGTTTCCCGCTTTCAAAGGGACGATGGACCGGCTCGGCCGCGAGCGCGGCTGGGCTCCGATGAGCCGCCCGCAGTTCGAGGCGTCGCGGTCGATGCGCGGCGCGAACGCGGTGGGGAGCCCGCAGGAGATCGTCGACAAGGTCCTCGCCCAGCACGAGATTTTCGAGCACGACCGCTACCTCCTGCAGATGACCGTCGGCTCGCTGCCGCACCGCGACGTGCTGCGCTCGATCGAGCTCTTCGGGACCGAGGTGGCGCCGGCCGTGCGGCGGGCGCTCCGCTCGGAGCCCGCGGCGAAGCCATCCACCGAGCCCGCCCGCTGAGCCTCGGCTGACGAGCGGTCGTGCGTTCCCGACGCCTAGCCCATCGCTCGGGGTCCAACGAAAAGCGGCGGCCCCGTTGGCGAGGGGCCGCCGCTGCTGCAAGGGATCACCCCCCGTCGCCGTCGCCGATGTTGAGTTCGACGTCCGGCCCGTCGGGCACGGCGGTGTCACCGCCTCGGAACGCGAAGAAATAGAGCGCGATCGCCGCGATGATGACGAGGACGACGATTGCTACCGTCGCGACGTTGCTGCTGCTGTTGTCTGCCATGAGCGTGCCTGTGTAGAGAGGGGAAGAGAAGGCCTTTGCGATGCCGTGCTACCGTGGCGTTGGCCGCGCAATCCCCGCATAACCACGGATGCAGCCTTTGGTTCTGTCCCGCTTCTATAGCGCCCAGCGCGGAGGGCTCCGCAGTCGTGGGTTAGCCGTCGCCAAACGGTTTGGACGGCTTCGCCTGCGGGACTCTCACACCAGCGAAGGGGCCTAGCCGAAGCTCCGGCGCAGATCGCGCCGCCCGCCGTGAGGCCCCGCATTGGGCGTTTTACCGGAGGAAGGAGGGGCATGGCCAAGGCGTCGGGTGCGAGGCATCATCTGATCCCAATGGGTGTCCGCCTGTATCTTCTTGTTTATCTTCCTGCTAATGACACGGATCGCCCGACACCGCTACCTGATCGGACTGGCTGCGCTCCTTGCCGTTGCGAGCGCTCACGCCCAATCGCCACAGCCGGCGCCGCCCACGGCCGAAGCTGCGAGTGCTCCTGCCCAGCCGTTGGAAACGGGGCTACTCGGAGCGGCTGTGTCGCCCCGTTTCGAGCGGCTGACGATTGAAGACGGCCTCTCGCAAGGCCTGATCGCCGACATTTTTCAGGACCGGCGTGGATTCCTGTGGTTCGCTACCGGCGAGGGGCTCAACCGATACGACGGCCACACCGTGAAGGTGTACGAGCCCGTCCCCTTCGACACCACCTCGCTGGCCGACGGCAACCTCAGCAGCGTCCACGAGGACCGCGCCGGGGCGCTCTGGGTGGCGACGCAGTATGGCGGCCTGGCTCGCCTCGACGCGGACGAGACGTTCACGCACTTCCGCCACGACCCGGCCGACCCCCACAGCCTCAGCCACGACCACACGACGGCGGTCTTCGTAGATCGTCGCGGCATACTCTGGGTGGGGACGGAAGCGGGGCTGAACCGGATGGAGCCCGACCGGCCGGGCCGCTTCACGCAGTTCCGCCACGACCCGACCGACCCGACGAGCCTGAGCCACGACGCCGTCCGCTCGCTCTCCGAGGACGCAACAGGCGCGCTCTGGGTGGCGACGGCCGACGGCCTGAACCGGCTCGACTCCGCCACCGATCGCTTCGCCCGCTACCTCCACGACCCCGATCGCCCCGGCGAGCCCGGCCGTGCCCTCCACCGTCAGTTCGTCGACGCCCGCGCACCGACGGTCCGCTGGATCGGCTCCGACAGCGGCCTCGTCCGCTTCGACGCCGCCGACGGGAGCGCGCGCCGCTACCTCCCGAACCCCCGTGGCGGGGCCGGTCAGAACGTCGTCGTCGATGTCAGCGCTGACCCGTGGGACCCGGGCGTACTCTGGGTACCGGTCCGCGACGTGGGCCTCGCCCGCTTCGACACGACCACGGAGACGTTCACGCTCTACCCCATCGACGCCAACAACCCCCACGGCCTCGTCGAGCACGCCGGCTCCACGGTCTACACCGACCGCTCGGGGACCGTCTGGGTCGGCTCGTCCGGAGGCGGGCTGAACCGGTTCGATCCGGCCGCTATCGGCGTAACTCACATCGGTGCGGCGACGGCCGAGGCGCCGGGGCTGGTAAACCCGAACGTGTGGGGGCTCGGTGTCACCCGCGACGACACCGTCTGGGCCGGCACGAGCGGCGGCGCCCTCCACCGGTTCGACCCGGCCGCCGGGACGGTCCGCGTGTGGGCGTCAGCCAACGGGAGGCTGGACCCAGACCGCCCTTCCGACGAGGCCAACGCCTTCGCCGAAGAGCCCGACGGCACGCTGTGGATTGGGACGATCCGCGGCCTCGACCGCTACGACCCCGCCACGGGCCGGTTCGCGCGTTACCGCCACGATCCCGCCGACTCCACCAGCCTCAGCGACGACAACGTGCTGGCCCTCCACCACGACCGCGACGGCACGCTCTGGGTCGGGACGATCCGCGGCCTCAACCGGTTCGACCGCGGCACCGGCACCTTCACGCGCTACCTCCCCGACCCCGGCGACGGCACTACCCTCGGCGACGACTGGGCGGCGGCCATCTTCGAAGACCGCGCCGGCATGTTGTGGGTGGGGACGCGGAGCACGGTGAGCCGCCTCGACCGCGCCACCGGGCGGTTCACGAACTTCCGCCACGACCGCGCCGATGCCACGACGCCGACGCACGGGCCGTTCGTGTGGCTGCACGAGCGGGAACGAGAGCCGGGCGTGCTCTGGGCCGCGAGCGCCGACGGCGGCGGCCTCGACCGGATCGACACCCGCACCGGCACCGTCGCCCACTTCACGACGACATCGAGCGAGATCCCCGACAACACCGTCTACGCCGTGCTCGAAGATGCCGAGGGACGGCTGTGGCTGAGCACGAACCGCGGCCTCGCCCGCTTCGACCCGGACGAGCCGAAGCCCGGCCACACCTTCCGCCGCTTCGGGCCCGAGAGCGGGCTACCGGGTCTGGAGTTCAACCAGCACGCCGCCGCACGCGGCCCCGACGGCCGCCTCTATTTCGGCGGCGTCGATGGCCTCGTCGCCTTCCACCCGGACGACCTCGTGGGGAATCCCATCCCGCCGCCCGTGGTCCTCACCGGTCTCCGCGTGGGGAACGAGCGCGTCCGCCCCGGCCCCGGCTCGGTTCTGTCGCGCCCTCTCTCCGAGACCCAGACCGTCACGCTCGCTCACGACCAGCGCAACGTCGCGTTCGAGTTCGCCGCGCTCCACTTCAAGGCCCCCGAGCGTAACCGTTACCGCTACCGCCTCGACGGTTTCGACAGCGGCTGGGTGGAGGCCGGGACGCGCCCTGCCGCAACGTACACGAACCTCCCGCCGGGCCGATACACCTTCCACGTCATCGCCTCGAACAGCGACGGCGTCTGGAACGAGGAGGGGGCCGCCCTCGCCCTCACCGTCGTCCCGCCGCCGTGGCAGACGTGGTGGGCGTACCTCGGCTACGGGCTCCTCGCGGTCGGGCTGCTGACGGGGGCGTATCGCGCGCGCCGCCGCCGCCACGAGCTGCGGCACCGGCTGGAGATCGAGCAGATCGAGGCCGAACAGCTCCGCGAACTCGACCGCGCCCGCAGCCGCTTCTTCGCGAACGTCAGCCACGAGTTCAGGACGCCGCTCACGCTCACCCTCGGCCCGCTCGACGACATCAAAGCCGGGCTCTACGGCCCGCTTGACGCGCCGCTCGCCCAGCAGGTCGACCTCGCCCGCCGCAACGCGGGCCGCGTGCTCGACCTCATCAACCAGATCCTCGACGTCGCCCGCCTCGAATCCGGTCGTACGCCGCTCCGCGCGCGTCCGCTCGACCTCGGTGCGTTCGTCGTGGCCGTTGCGCAACCGTTTCAGGCGCTGGCTGCGCGCAAAGCGATAACCTTCGAGGTGGATCGCCCAGCCACGCCGATTGAGGTCTTCGCCGACCCGCTGCAGCTCGAGAAGGCCGTGGCTAACCTGCTCTCGAATGCGCTCAAGTTCACGCCCGAAGGCGGGACCGTCCGCGTGACGGTCGCGGCCGAGGGCGGCATGGTGCACGTGGCCGTCCGCGACAGCGGTCCCGGCATCCCGGCGGCCGACGTGGCCCACGTCCTCGACCGGTTCTACCAGGTCAACGAGTCGAGGCAGACGCAGCTCGGCACGGGCATCGGGCTGGCCCTCGCGAAGGAGGTGGTGGACCTGCACGGCGGCACGCTCGCCGTGGAGAGCGAGGAGGGCTTCGGGAGCACCTTCACCATCACGCTCCCGATTGGACACGCCCACCTCGACCCCGAGCAACTCGTAGCGGACGAGCCGTGGTCGCCGGCGGAGACGCTCCAGGAAGGATCGGCGTTCTTGGCCGTCCCTGGGGGCGATGGGCTCGCGGGCGAGGACACGCCGGCCGCAGAGCCCCCGATCGATGACGACGTGACGACGGTGCTCGTGATCGAGGACCACGCGGAGGTGCGGGCCTACGTCCGTCGCCATCTCGCATCCGCCGCGGAGGGGAGCCCCGCCTACCGCGTCCTCGAAGCGGCCGACGGTGAGGCCGGGCTGGCCCTCGCGAAAGAGTGCCTGCCGGACCTCATCGTCTCCGACGTGATGATGCCGAAGCTCGACGGGCTCGCGCTCTGCCGCGCGCTCAAAGCCGACCCCGAGACGGATTTCATCCCCGTCATCCTCCTCACGGCAAAGGCGGCACCGGAGGACAAGCTCGAAGCGCTCGGCGAGCACTGCGACGACTACCTCACGAAGCCCTTCGACCCGGCCGAACTACGGGCACGGATCGCCAACCTGATCGCCGTACGGACGCGGCTTCGCGAGCGGTTCCGGCTGGAGGGAATCACGGGGGGCGACGACGCGCCTGTCCCGCTACGCCTTCCGGCCCCCCAAGAGATGACCTCGGCCGATGACGCCTTCTTGGAGCGCGTGCGCGAGGCCGTTGAGGCCCGCCTCGGCGACGAGGCGTTCTCCGTGTCGAGTCTCGCCGAGGAGGTGGGGGTGAGCCGGGGGCACCTCCACCGGCAGCTCAAAGCCCTCGCGGGCCAGACACCCACCGACCTGATCCGCACGGCGCGGCTGGAACGGGCGGCGCATCTGCTGGACGGCCGGGCGGGGTCCGTTAGCGAGATCGCGTACGCCGTTGGGTTCAAGAGCGTCGCCTACTTCTCGGACAGCTTCGTGCGCGCCTACGGCTGCCGACCGTCGAGCTACGCCGCTCGCGAGGGGATGACCGAGGACACGACGGGGTAGCGAGGTCGTCGGGAATGTGGGGGGGCTGCTCGTCATCGGGCAGGCGCACCGGCGGTGCGCATACGCTGAGGTCACCATCTCTTCCACTCACGTCGCATGTGACGAGAATAGAAGGGGAGGCGACGCGAGTGGAACGGTGATGTGAGCGCGGCGGGCTATTTAGTGAGCGCCGCCTCGGCTTTTCTGTCGGCGGCTTACGGACCCGGGTGCAACAGCCCCGGAGCTAAGACGGATCGCACGAGCACGGTAGCTGACGAGGGTCCCCCAGCTGCCGGCTGCAGGAGGCGAGGCGCGCTGTGGTGGTCGCGCCCCGCCCCTTGCAGCGATCCCTCTTGCACTCACGACCCTGCTCTCCCCACTCACGGAGACCGCCGCCATGGCCGCTTCGCCACCGCCCATCGCCCTGCAGATCCTCGTCGTTGACGACGACGCGGACATGCGGCTCTACCTCTCGGGCTGCCTCCACAACTGCGGGCTGGCGGCCCTCACCATCACGGAGGCCAGCAGCGGGCGGGAAGCGCTGCTCCTCGCCCACACAGCCGCCTTCGACCTCATCGTCAGTGACCTGGTGATGCCGGGGCTCGACGGGCTCGCACTCTGCCGCGCCCTCAAAGCCGACGCCGCGACCGCCGCCGTCCCGTTCCTCCTCGTCAGCGGTGAGACGCGCGCGCCACCGCCCTGCGCCGACGGCTTCCTCGTGAAGCCCTTCAACGCCGCCGGGCTCCGTGCCCACGTCGAGCGCCTGCTTGCCTAGCCCGCTCGTTCAGTCCTCCCACGTACACCAACCGCTACGATCATGAACCGCTTCTTCCTCCTCGCCGCGGCGCTCCTGCTCTTCGGCGCGCCTTTCGCGCAGGCCCAACGGGTCCCCGCGACTACGACCTCCGACGACGCCCGCGTTCACTACGTCCAGGGCCTCGACGCGCTCGCGAACGCCGACTTCGCCCGCGCTCGCACCCACCTCGACGCTGCCCTCGTGGCCGACCCGGCATTCGCTATCGCCCACATGTACCGCGCCGTCGCCGGGGCGGAGGGCCGTGAGGAGCACATGCGCCAGGCGACGACCCACGGCGCGCGTGCCTCGGAGGCCGAGCGCCAGATGATCGAGTCCTATGCCGCCCATCTCGACGGCGACCACGAGCGGGAGATCGCCCTCGTCAACACGCTCGCCGAGTCCTACCCGGCCGACCCGTACCCGCCCTTCCAGGTCGGCTTCGAGCTCTACGGGATGGAGCGCTACGACGAGGCGGTCGCGGCCTTCCAGCGAGCCATTGCCGCCGACCCGAACTTCGGCGGGGCCTTTAACGGGCTCGGCTACGCCGCGATGGAGGCCGGGGACGACGCCACCGCCGAGCAAGCCTTCCGCGACTACGTCCGCGTGGCACCCAACGAGGCGAACCCGTACGACTCCTACGGCGAGTTCCTGATGAACGCCGGCCGGCTCGACGAGGCCGAGGCGCAGTTCGAGATGGCGCTCACGAAAAACCCGGCGTTCGAGGTCAGCCGCACCAACCTCATGCGCACCGGCATCATGCGGGGGAACCGGGCCTTCGAGGCGGCGGTCGCCCGCGGCGATGCGAAGGGGGTGGCGAGCCTTTACACGGAAGGAGGCATCGCCTATCCGCCCGGCGCGCCGCCCGCCCAGGGGCGCGAGGCCATCGCCGAGCTGTTCGCCGGCTACGTCGCCAACGGCGTCGACGGCGTGACGCTTGAGACGAGTGAGGTGCGCGCGATGGGCGACTACGCCCACGAAATGGGCATCGGGCGGATCAGTGTCGGCGGCGAGAAAGGGGACCCGTTCAACTACAGCGTGCTCTGGATGAAGGACGGGGACGAGTGGCGGCTCCACCGTGACATCTGGAACTAGGAACGCCGAGCAGGAGGCCGGGGCAGCCCGACCTCCGCTCGCAATGCGATCTCATCCTCTGCTTCTCATACCAACCCATACCCTCATGAAACGCCTCCTCCTGCTTTCCCTCACGCTGCTTCTCACCACGGCGACCTTCGCACAGGCGCAGCGGATGCCGATCACCACGACCTCCGACGCCGCCCGCGTCCACTACGTCCAGGGCGAGCACGCCACGGGCAACGTCGACTTCGAGCGCGCCCGCGCGCACTTCGACGCCGCCCTCGCTGCCGACCCCGGCTTCGCGATGGCGCACGTCTACCGCGCCATCCTCTCCGGCGGCGACGAGCGCGACGAGCACGTGCGCCACGCGACGGCCCACGCCGCGCAGGCTTCGGAGGCCGAGCGCCAGATGATCGAGTCCTACGCGGCCAACCTCCGCGAGGACCACGACCGCGAAGCCACGCTCCTCACGACCATTGCGGAGCGCTTCCCGAGCGACCCGATGCCGATGTTCTGGTGGGCCAACACCGAGTCCAACCGGGGCAACCACGCCGAGGCCGTCGCCGCCGCCCGGCGCGCGCTCGCCGCCGATCCGTCATTCGCCCCGGCCTACAACCTCATCGGCTATGCCGAGGTCGCACGCGGCGACCTGGCCGCCGCCGAGCAAGCCTTCCGCGACTACATCCGCCTCGCGCCCGACGAGGCGAACCCCTACGACTCGTTCGGCGAGTTCTACCTCAACCAGGGCAAGCTCGACGAGGCGGAGAAGCAGTACGAGATGGCCCTCACGAAGGACCCGGAGTTCACGAATGCCCGCGCCATGCTCGTCCGCATCGCCGTCATGCAGGCGAGCGAGGACCACATCGCGGCCCTCAACCGCCAAGACACCGACGCCTTCGTGGACTTCTTCACCGCCAGCGCCGTGGAGTCGCCGTCCGACGGCTCGCAGGCGGTCGGGCGCGAGGCGATCCGTGAGAACGTCGCCAACTTCCTCGCCGCCGGCGAGGCGTCCGTTGAGCTCGTGCCTCAGGAAATCCAGCCGATGGGCGACGGCTACGCCTACCAACGCGCCGGTGTCACGATGCGCCTCGACGGAGCCGTCGTGCAGCAGGGCATCATCAGCCGCGTCTGGGTCGAGACGGACGACGGATGGAAGATCGCCCGTGACACGTGGACTTCGGCCCCGGTATCTGCCGGCACTCGCTGACCCAACCTGATCGTGGAGGCCGGGCCCCCTCGCCCCCCTCTCTTCTCACGCCAAGTAAACCCGAAACCCCATGAACCGCTTCCTCCTGTTCCTCTTCGTCCTCACTCTGGGTGCGTGTCAGACACCCGAGACGGAGACCGTCGAGCCGACGGCCGCACCCGTCACGAACGCCTCCGACCCTGCCGACGACCGCGCGGCACTCCAGGCGATGACCGCGACCTACCAGACCGCCATCCGTGCCGGGGACCACGCCGCGATTGCAGCGCTCCACGCCGACGACGCGGTGATCCAGCCCGCGAACAGCCCTGCCGAACGAGGCCGCGCGGCGCTCGACGCCTACTTCGAGGCCACCGACAGCGAGCCCGAAGACCTCACGTTCACGACCGACGACCTCGTGATCGCGGAGTCGGGTGACTTGGCCTACGAGGTCGGCACGACGACCGGGCCGGGCGTGGCAGGCAAGTACCTCACCGTCTTCCGCCGCACGCCCGCCGGCTGGCGCATCGTGGCCGACTCGTGGAGCGACGACACCCCGCCGGCCGGCGGCTCAGACGGCTAAACCCGGTAGGGCCAAGACACATCGCGTCCCTACGCATCGTCCCGACCAAACGAGGTTCCTCATGGCTACGTCCAAGAAAATGAACCGCCGCGCGATGCTCCACGCCAGCCTCGGCGTCGGTGTCGGCGTGCTCGGCGCGGGCTTCATGCCCGGCGCGCGACCCGCGGAAGGCTGCGAGACGCCTGCCCAGACCGAAGGCCCGTTCTTCCCCACGCGCCCACCCATCGACAACGACATCGACCTCACGACGATCCGGGGCCGGGCGGACCGCGCCGAGGGCGTCGTCATCGGCATCAGCGGGCAGGTCCTCGATGAGGGCCTCCAGCCCGTCCCCGGCGCGCTCGTGGACATCTGGCAGGCTAACCGTCACGGCCGCTACGCCCACGAGGCCGACCCCAACCCGGCCCCGCTCGACCCCGCCTTCCAGGGCTCGGCCCAGCTCCGCACCGACGCCGAGGGCCGCTACCGCTTTACGACCATCATCCCCGGCGCGTACCCCGCCGCCGAGGGCTGGATGCGCCCGCCGCACATCCACTTCAAGGTGGCGCGGCGTGGCTTCCACGAACTCATCACGCAGATGTACTTCGCGGGCGAGGCGCTCAACGACGCTGACCGGCTGCTCCAGGCCGTCCCCGAGCGCGAGCGGCTCGTCGTGACACTCATGGATGGAGAACCGCACGACGTGCCGGCCAAGACGGGCGTCTTCAACATCGTGCTCCAACGTGTCGCCTGAGCGCGGTACCGACAGTGCTCAGGCAGAGCGCCACCTTTCACTGACCATGTAAAGAGGTAAATCGAATGGCAACACTCATCGCCTTTCACGAAGTCGAGGACGGAGATCACTGGGTCAACGCCTGGCACGGTGGGGCCGGTAGCCGGCAGGAGATGTTCGGCCAGATCGGCGCGACGGCCCGCATCTTTCGGGACCCGGAGCACCCCCATGTGACGGGGGTCCTCCTCGAGGTGCCGGACATGGACCGGTTCCAAGCCTTCATGGCCACCGACGAGGTCGCGCAGGCCATGAAAGAAGACCGACTGAAGGTCGAGACCGTGCGGGTGCTGGCGGAGGTCGCGCCGTAGCGGACCGGAAATGCGGCTCGCGCTTCTCCCTGCACCGGCAATGCCACGCGCGAGCCGCTCGTGGCTTTCCAGGAGCCGGCCTGATTCGGCGAACCACCGGCGGAGCTCGGTCAGAGTATCGCCGCCCACCCATTTATCAGACGAAATACCATGAGCAAACCGGACTACTTCCACCTGCGACCGGACGTCGAAAAGGCCTACGGCTACGCGCACGCCGTGCGGATCGGCGATGATATCAAGGTCTCCGGCGCGGTCAGCATGGACGACGAGGGGAATCCGACCGCCGTCGGCGACCTGGAGCAGCAGA
This sequence comes from Rhodothermales bacterium, assembly GCA_039944855.1. Classification (NCBI taxonomy): domain Bacteria; kingdom Pseudomonadati; phylum Rhodothermota; class Rhodothermia; order Rhodothermales; species Rhodothermales bacterium. Next base: position 184,291 of record JBDUXZ010000020.1, read on the forward strand.
TGCGGAACGTCTACGCCGATCTGCGCAAGGTTCTGGAGCACTACGGCTGCACGTTCGCCGACGTCGTCGTCGAGAACGTCTTCACGACGGACATGGCTCGGTTTCTCGAAGCAGCCTCGTACCGAGGCACGGTCTACACCGAGCAGTTCCCGACCGGAAGCTGGCTCGAGGTGAAAGGGCTCGCCCTGCCCGAATTCCTGATCGAGATCGAGATCGAGGCACACAAGTCCGGAGCGTGAGGCGCACGTGCGCCGCTACCACTCGCCTTCTCCCTTCCACCCACCCTCCCTTTCGCACACACCCCCCCAGAACCATGAACCAGACCATCGTCATCACCGGCTGCAGCTCCGGCTTCGGCTACGACCTCGCCCTAAAGCTCGCCCGCGGCGGCGACCGCGTCTATGCTACGATGCGGGCGCCCGACGGCAAGAACGCCGAGGCCGCCCACTCCCTCAGCGACCTCGCGGGCGCCGAGAACCTCGACCTCCGCATCCTCGACCTCGACGTGACCTCCGACGCCTCCGTGGACGCCGCCGCGGCGACCGTACACGACGAATCCGGCGCGGCCGACGTCGTCGTCAACAACGCCGGGCAGATGTTTGGCGGCTTCACCGAAGCGTTCACCTCCAGCGAACTCGCGCACCAGCTCGACGTCAACGTCGTCGGCGTGCACCGCGTCCACCGGGCCTTCCTGCCCGCGATGCGGAAGGCGGGGTCGGGCCTCGTCGTCAACATCAGCTCGACGGCCGGGCGCGCGGCAATTCCGTTCTTCGGGATCTACCACGCCTCGAAGTGGGGGCTCGAGGGCTACACGCAGGCCCTCCGTGGCGAGCTCGCTTCGTCGGGCGTAGACGTCGTGATCGTGGAGCCGGGGCCGTTCGAAACGGAGTTGTTCCCGAACCTCGTAGCGCCCGAGGACGCGGACGACCGCACGGCGACCTACCCGGCCGTCGTCCACGAGACGTTCGCGGGGATGGGCGAAGCCTTCCAGGGTTTCTTCACCGACCCCGACGTCCCGACCGACCCCGCAATCGTTGTGGACGCGATTGCCGATCTCATTGCGATGGCGCCGGGTACGCGCCCGCTCCGCACGTGCCTCGGCATGGACCTCGGCGTCCGCGAACGGAACGCCGTCCTTGACCCGCTCGACGCCGGATTGCTCGAATCGATGGGCATGGCCGAGTTCGCGACGCTGGCCGTCTCGGCACCCGGCACGAACGGTCAGGACGACGGCCGCGTCACGTTCGTCTTCGAGCAGTCTGCCACGGGGCCGCGCACCTTCGCCGGGACGTTCGAAGCGTCCGGTGCGATCTCGGACACGGGCCGCACGGAGGACACCCTAGACGTGTCCAGTGCAGAGGGGGCCAATCCGATGGTGGCGACGTTCCGCCGGACGGTCACGGGCGAGAAGGGAACCCTCGTCCTCATCGGCGACGCGACGGTAAACCTCGCCAACCCGGCCACCGCCGAGGTGACGGGGTCGTGGCGCGTCGAGAGCGGGACGGGCGCCTATGCCGGCCGGGCGGGCTCGGGTGAGGTCTCCGGCACGGCCGACTTCACGCTCGACCGGCCCCACGGGACCCTCCGCTACCTCGGCGACCTGGAGCCAGCCTGAATGAGATAGGATCTCTGGGAACCCGGTCCGGGATTCATCACCGGCGTGATCCTTTCGCCCGATGACGGCCCGGCGTATCTGACCGGTCTCGGCAACGCGTTGGTCCGACTGCCCCGCTGAGTCAGGGCGATGTGCTTCCTTTCACACACATCTGGCTGCGAGAGCCCCCGCAACCCGCGCGCCTGTGGGCAGTGAGGGACTCGAACCCCCGACCCCCTCGGTGTAAACGAGGTGCTCTAAACCAACTGAGCTAACCGCCCGGAAACGGGAGTGGCGAGCGACGCGATGGTCGCTCGCCACCTGGAGCGGGAAACGGGATTCGAACCCGCGACCCTCAGCTTGGGAAGCTGATGCTCTACCAACTGAGCTATTCCCGCCTGCGAAACGGGGGCAGCACCCCCGCGAAAGGACGACCAACTTAATCGCATTCTCTGCGAAAGTCAACCCGAGCGGCCCCCTCAGCTAGCACCTTGACCTATATTTCTACGCTCTGCCCGCCCCACTGCTACGGCTCTACGCCCGGCTCGTGCGGCGGCGTGTCCAACTTAGTCTTCTGCCTCGCCCAACGCTCGAAAGTTGTCATGAAAAGAACGTATCAGCCGAGCCGCCGCAAGCGCGCCAACAAGCACGGATACCGCGCACGGATGGCCACCAAGAACGGCCGCAAGCTCCTGGCCCGACGCCGCGCCAAAGGCCGCAAGCGCCTCACCATCAGCGACGCGAAGCCGGGCAAGTAGGCCCCGGCCCGCGCGCCCCGATGCCCGCCGACGACCACGCCCGCCGGAACACCCTCCCCCGCTCCCTCCGCCTCAAGCGGCAGCGCCTCATCCGCGCGCTCTTCGACCGCGACCAGAGCGAGGTTCGGTCGGTCCGTTCGGGCGGCCTCGTCGTACGCTACCGTCTCGCACCACACGACGATGTCGGGCAGCGCGTCCCGCTCCAAGCCGGTTTCACGACCGGCCGGCAGATCGGCTCGAAGCCGGTGCGCAACCGGATCAAGCGGGTGATGCGCGAGCATTTCCGCGTCCACCGGCACGCGCTGTCCGACCTCTTCGCGTCCCGGCCCAACACGCTGACGCTGATGTTTCTCTACCGCGGGAAACCGGACGGCGCGGCGGGCGCTATCGCGCGGGACCTCCCTGCGGCGCTCCGCAAAATCGAGGGTGCCTTCGCGCACGCCGATGCACCAGCGGAGTGAGGGCGCGTGAACTTTCCGGGCGAGCGGAACAGCCATTTTGAGGGGCCGTATCGCGCCCGATTCTCCAGAGGTTTTTCGATGCGCACCACGCGCACTTGTTAGCGAGGGATTTTGAATCAGGAACCAGGGCTCGACCGCAGCACCGTCATCGGGATCGTGCTTATCACGATGATCATGGGGGTGTGGCTCGTCTATTTCAGCCCCCAGCCTCCGGCCGAACCGCCGCAAGACGCTCCGGTCGCGACTGAATCACTGGAAGCGGAGGAGCCTGCAGTCATCGGCCCGCAACAGGCGCAGCGCTTCCCGCTCGATTCCTCGTTCGCCGCGGCGTCGCAGGGGAGCGAGGAACTGGTCACGGTCTCGAACGGGCTCTATCGCGCGCAGTTTTCGACGAAGGGCGCGACGCTGCAGTCGTACAAACTCGTCGACTACGACGTCGCCGGGGAGCAGAACGAGCCCGTCGAGATGGTGTCGTCGGAGAACGGCGCGCTCGCGCTCGCCTTCACCCCGCCGCAGGGGCAGTACGTCGATACCCGCTCGCTCTACTACGAGACGCCAGGCTTCGAGGGCGACTCGCTCGTTGTCAGCGAGGAACCGCGTGAGCTTGTGTTCGAAGTGGCCGTGCCCGGCGGCACGCTCCGGCAGGTCTACACGTTTACGCCCGATTCGTACGAGGTCGGGATGCGCGTCGAAGAGGTGGGCACCGACATCCTGACCAGTTCGGGCGGGTACGAAGTGGTATGGGACGGCGGCATCCCCTTCGCCGAGGCCGGCGGAAGCCAAGAAGCGGCAGCGTCCGGAGCCTACGCCCGGAGCGGCGGCGAAGTCGAGGCCATCGACCTGATGAAGGACGCGAGCGGCTCGCAGCGGCTCAACGGGAACGTGGACTGGGTCGCCGTCAAGGACAAGTATTTCATCGCCGTCATCCTCCCCGACGAAGCGACGGAAGGGGCTGAGATCGAAGGCGAACGGTTTGGCGAGGTCGGCGACGCGGAGTTCGCCGAGGACTTCGCGATCCGCCTCCTCATGCCGCCCCCGCGCGGCGAGGCCGACACGTATCGGTTCTACATCGGCCCGATGGAGTTCGACCGGATCGGGGCGTACGACGCCGGGCTCTACGACGTGGTGGACTACGGTTTCGGCTCGTTCATCACGCGGCCGATCGCGCAGTACATCATCTCGCCCTCGTTCCGTTTTCTCGGGTCGATCCTCCCGAACTACGGGCTCGTCATCATCCTCTTCGCCTTCGCCGTGAAGATGCTGCTCTACCCGCTCACGAAGGTGTCGTACAAGAACACGGCCCGGATGCGGGAGCTGCAGCCGAAGATGGACGTCATCAAGGAGAAGTACGCTGACGACCCGCAGAAGCAGCAGGAGGCGATGATGAAGATGTACCGTGAGACGGGCGTGAACCCGCTCGCGGGCTGCCTCCCGCTTCTGCTCCAGTACCCGATCATTATCGCGCTCTGGCGCTATTTCCAGAACTCGATCGTGATCCGGCAGGAGCAGTTCCTGTGGGCGCACGACCTCTCAGCGCCGGACCCCATCCTCAACCTCCCGTTCGAAATCCCGTTCTACGGCAATTTCGTTGCGGGCTTCACGCTCATCATGGGGCTCGCGATGATCGTGCAGATGAAGGTGGCGATGCCCGCTTCGACGAGTGGGGCGCAGGCGAAGATCATGATGTACTTCCTGCCTGGCATCCTGTTCGTCGTCTTCAACCGGCTCGCTTCAGGGCTCAGCCTCTATTACCTGACGTTCAACGTGCTCAGCATCGTCCAGCAGCGGATGATCAACAAGTCGGTGGAGTCGGGCGAGGACAACGTTGAAGCGGACAAGGGAAAGGGTAAGACGGGCCGGAACGGCCGCGCTCGGCAAAACGGACAGGCTTCCGGCAAGCGCTCCCGCCGCCCGAAAGGCACGAAGCCGTAGTCACTGACGCAGGCGCCACCGAACGCCGAACGTCTTCCCTCGCTGCGCGGTGGCCTCCCCTCTCACGATGCGCCCATGCCGCGCTCCGACAGCGAAACGATAGCCGCCATCGCCACGGCGCGGGGCCGCGCTGCGCTCGCGATTGTGCGTGTCTCCGGCCCTGAAGCGGTGCCCCTCGCCGACCGGCTCTTCGACGCGAAGGACCTCCGGGAGCAAGACAGCCACACGGCACACGTCGGGTTCTTCACGACGCCCGCAGGGGATCGGATCGACCAGGTCGTCGTGACGCTGTTCCTCGCTCCCCGCTCGGCGACGGGAGAGGACGTGGTGGAAGTGACTTGCCACGGTGGCGACGTGGCCCCGCAGCTCGTCCTCCAGTCGCTGCTCGATGCAGGTGCACGTCTCGCTCGCCCTGGCGAGTTCACCGAGCGCGCGTTCCTCAACGGAAAGCTCGATCTCGCGCAGGCCGAAGCTGTTGCCGACCTGATCCACGCGCAATCGTCGCTCGCGCACCGTGTCTCGCTCAACCACTTGCAGGGGCACTACTCCGCCGCCGTCGCCGACGTCCGACAGGAGCTGCTACAAACATGCGCGCTCGTCGAACTCGAACTCGACTTCGCTGAGGAAGACGTCGAGTTCGCCGACAAGGCGCGCTTGGTGGGCTTGCTCGACCGGACGGAAACGCTACTCACGCAGTTGCTCGGCTCATACCGATACGGAGCGCTCATCCGAGACGGCGTGCGTGTCGTGATCGGCGGCCGTCCGAACGCGGGTAAGTCCACGCTCCTCAACGTCCTCGTTGGACGCGACCGGGCGATTGTCAGCCCCGAGCCCGGCACCACGCGTGACGAGATCGAAGCGGAAGCGGAGTTGGGCGGTCTGACGTTCCGGTTCGTAGACACGGCCGGCCTCCGCGATGCCGCCGACCTCATCGAGGCGGAAGGGGTGCGCCGTGCCTATTCCGCCATCGACCACAGTGACGCCCTGCTCTACGTCGTCGACTCCACTCGAGGCCTCGACGATGAAGAGCGGGCCTGGCTCGAACGTTTCACCGTGAAACACGATGAGGCGAACACCCGCTCGTCTCGGCCGAGCCTGCCCGTATTGCTGGTCAATAACAAAGAGGATCTCGCCGGTACGGTCACTGCTCTATCTAGCCCGCTCCCGACGCTCTCGCTTTCGGCCGTGAACGCGGCGAGCGACCCCGCTCTGTTGCACCCTCTCCGTTCGTGGCTGGTCAACACCGTCACAGCCGACCTCACAACTCCCGAAGCCTCTCCGGTCGTCGTCAACCAGCGCCATCGCCAGCACCTGGCGCGCGCGCTTGATGCCGTGGAGAATGCGAAGTCGGTTTTGAACTCGGGGTTCGGTGGCGACACACTCGCGCTCGACCTCCGCGCTGCCTTGGTCGAGTTGGGATCCATCACCGGGGAGATCACGAACGAGGACGTGCTGGGCACCATTTTCTCTCAGTTCTGTATTGGGAAGTGAGTTCTCGTTTCACGGTGAAACACGCCGTAGTCCTCTTTTTTAAAGTTAGGAAATTCATCTCCAATACGTCTTTAACGCTGCAACGTTATGGCTGAAATTGATTCGTATGACGTGATCGTGGTGGGCGGTGGACATGCGGGAGCGGAAGCTGCGCACGCTGCCGGCCGAATGGGGGCCCGGACGTTGCTCATTACGATGAGCATCGAAGCGCTCGGGCGCATGTCGTGTAATCCCGCCATCGGAGGGATCGGGAAAGGGCAGATCGTCCGTGAGATCGATGCGCTCGGCGGACTTATGGGACGCGTCACCGATCGTACGGGCATCCAGTTCCGGATGCTGAACCGGAGCAAAGGACCCGCGGTTTGGAGCCCGCGCGCTCAGAGTGACCGCACGGCCTACTCTCTCGCCGTCCGCGAGGAGTTGGAGTCTACCCCTGCGTTGCGCTTTCGTCAGGATATGGTGACCGATGTCCTCGTCGACGACGGACGCGTGACGGGCGTCAGAACGCAGACGGGGCAGACCTTCCATGCTCGCTCAGTCATTCTCACAAGCGGCACGTTTCTCAATGGGACTATCCACATCGGTGAACGACAGCATGGGGGGGGGCGTGCAGGGGAGCGCGCCGCTACGGGTATCAGTGCGAGCCTCGAACGACTCGGTTTCGAAGTCGGCCGTTTAAAAACGGGGACACCACCACGAGTCGACGGCCGCACGATCGACTACACCGGGCTCAGTGAGCAAAAAGGGGACGATGAACTCGTCCCCTTTTCCTACATGACGGATCGCCTCCCGGCAGAACAGCGGTCTTGCTGGCTGACCTACACGAACCCGAAGGTCCATGAACTCCTTCGCACGGGGTTCGACCAGAGTCCCATGTTCGCCGGTCGCATTCAGGGACAGGGCCCCCGATACTGCCCGTCGATCGAAGACAAAATTGACCGCTTCGCTGACAAGGACCAGCACCAACTCTTCCTAGAGCCTGAGGGGTTGAACACGTACGAGATTTACGTCAACGGTTTTTCTACTTCATTGCCGGAAGAGGTCCAGCTAGCTGCGCTTCGCCAGGTCGCAGGGATGGAGCGCGTCCATATGCTTCGGCCGGGATACGCGATCGAGTACGACTATTTCCCGCCGCATCAACTCCGCTATAGCCTCGAAACGAAGCGAGTCGAAGGGTTGTTCTTTGCAGGACAGATCAACGGAACCACGGGGTACGAGGAAGCGGCAGCGCAGGGGCTGCTCGCCGGCATCAACGCCGTTCAGCGACTGCGAGAGGCCGAGCCGATTGTGTTGCAGCGCTCTCAAGCCTACATCGGCGTGCTCGTCGATGACCTGGTCGCGAAAGGCACCGATGAACCATACCGGATGTTTACTTCGCGCGCTGAACACCGCCTGCTTCTCCGCCAGGACAATGCTGATCAACGGTTGACTCCGCTCGGCTACGAGCTTGGTCTTGCTTCGGCGTCACGGAGGGATCGACTCCAGCGCAAGCAGCAGGCTCTCGACGCTACCCTCGAAAACCTTCAAGCCACTACCGTGGCACCGCACGATGTGAACGGCTACCTGGAACACGTAGGCACGACTCCCATCGCCGAGCCCGTGCGTCTCGCGCGGCTCGTAACCCGGCCCCAGGTGCAACTTGATGCGTTGCTCCGCGCTACGGGCCACGAGACACTCGCCCCCCCCTTCGAAAGCGCCGACTCCCTCCTCCATAGCGCCGAGACGATTTTGAAGTATGCAGGATACCTTGACCGAGAATTAGAGATGGTAGAGAAGATGCACCGAATGGAATCGTGGCGCCTTCCCTCGGATGCCATCTACGATGCCATTGACAGCATCACCCTCGAAGCACGAGAGAAGCTGAAGCGCATCCGCCCCGACACCCTCGGTCAGGCCTCACGCATCAGCGGCGTCAGTCCTGCTGACATCTCTGCGCTGATGATCTTACTCAAGAGTGGCCGACTACCCTCTCCCCCCAATTCCGTTTCACGTGAAACGCCCCGCGCGACTCCTTCGAAATGAGTTCATCACCTCCATTCATTACGGCCGACCAACGGCGACAACTCGAGCATCTCTCTTCTCTGGCGCAATCGCTGAACTCGAAAATCAATCTCTACTCAGCCGCGAGTGCTCGAGCCTTTTGGGGTCGGCACATCGAGCACAGCCTCACACTTGCCACTAAGTCATTCCCCCCGCAGGCCCGGGTTGTTGACTGGGGGACAGGAGGCGGAATGCCCGGATTGCCGCTAGCCATCCTTTTCCCTCAGACCAAATTTGTGCTCGTCGACGCTGTGCGCAAGAAGATCCAAGCTGTCGAGACCATGGCACGGCGCCTAAGCCTCCAAAATGTCGAGACGTGGCACGGACGAGCAGAAGCGTGGGAGGGAAGCGCGACCCATAGTGTTTCACGTGCAACAGCGCCGCTGATAACGTTGTGGGAGTGGCACGAACGTGTTGCGACCGAGCACGCTGTCGGAAGCCTACACGTGTGGCGACCCGGATTGATCTGTTTAAAAGGTGGAGACTTACATCAGGAGATCGCCGACCTGACGAAGGTCCACGAAGGAGTAGAGATCGTTACGACGCCACTGGCGGACACAAGGGCTCGGGACGACTTCGAGGAGAAGGTCATCGTAGAGGTTTATAGACACTAGCGAGGAGCAAACCGTAAAGGATGAGTACCCTGTCAACGTAGATGAACCCCTACAAACAGGACAAACGACTGATTGTAGATGCTTCTACTTTCAGATCCGCTTACCTCTCGATTTAGCACGTTACCAAGCCCCCGATTGTATCGGACTCCAACGAGACCTTCCGTTCCAGCGAGGGAGCCTGTAATATCACTCCCTAATGTGAACCCGTACTCCGGCGATCCAAACTGATCAGATTCCTGAGACCCTTGAAGCCCATCGATCACGATGCGCTCTGACAACTCGAAGCTGATCGTCGGACCCAAATAGAAGGACAGAGACGCTTGCGATGTGAATGAGAGGGTGTACTTGATGAGAACGGGCACATCGAGGTAAGTCAGTTCCAAGCGTGCGGAAACGAGATCTCCATCGCCAGGCTCGTCGGCAATGGCGACAGCGGCACGCTCCGTGGTGAAGCCCTTCTGCGCATAAAGGAGCTCGGGCTGCACCGAAAGGCTGTGACGAAGCGGGATCGTACCGAACAGGCCAGCGGCGAAACCTACGCGAGACCCGAAATCGTCTTCAGCACGAATGTCGCCACCGATGTTAGCTACGCTCAGGCCGATACGAAACCCTACCACATCCTGAGCCTCACTGACCGAGGTGAATGCTAAGAACGCGAAGCAGAACGTCAGGAAGCGGCAAATCATAGGAGAACGGGAGGCGTGCGCTTTGCGTCATCGCCAGGGAGGAAGAGGCGAGTCGCAGACGTGGCTATGTGAGAAAACAGAGCGTGAATGGTGGATGCGCGCTTGGATAGCACAAGGGTACTGGAGAAGGCCGAAACGAGTAAGTCAAAAAAACGCACCTGACTGCGTCGCCGACGGCACACACGGCTAGCAAAATGACCGGGGGTAGCGTCTCTAAGGGGAGAAACGCTGTAGGGGATTGACCGACACCGGGAGAGGGGAGCAGAGGGCGAGGCCCAAGATGCGGAGGGACTATGTTGTTTTCATAGTGGTTTCTGCCTTTCCCACCTTGCCTTGCCGACCATGCTACGGCCTCACATCTCCCTTGAGTGCCTCAACGTCGGGGTGCAAAAACTCATTACTGAGTGGCCGCGACCCGGCTCACCGTCGGAACGGCAACGATTCGCGCAGTTGCAGGAGGCGTTCCCGAAACAGTTCCAAGAGGTCTTCCCCGATCCACACAGGGCACGGACCGTCGTCGTCATCCCAAGCCTCTCGTTGCCGCCGGAGGAGTTGAAAAAGATATCTGGGGTGAATCATTACGAAGAGCGAATGCTCTTCACGCTCATGCTGCTCCGCATGCCGCGGACGCGGCTGATCTTCATCACGAGCGAGCCCATCGCCCCCGGCATCATCGACTATTACCTCCAGCTTCTCCCCGGCGTGCCGAGCGTGCATGCGCAAGAACGACTCACCTTCTGGGCATGCCACGACGCATCGCCGATTCCGCTCGCGCAAAAAGTGCTCGACCGGCCCCGCCTGATTCAGCGGATCCGTCACGGTATCGTAGACCCCAGCGCGGCACACCTCACCTGCTTCAACGCAACGGAGAGGGAGCGAACGCTCGCTGTCCGGCTCGGCATCCCGCTATACGCCTGCGACCCCGACCTCCATCACCTCGGAACGAAGAGTGGGAGCCGCGAGGTTTTTCGGGAAGCGGGGATCCCCTTCCCCGACGGGTTCGAAAACCTCCGAGACCTAGCCGATGTGACAGACGCACTGACGGAATTGAAACGCCGGCACCCTGCACTCCGACGCGCGGTGGTAAAGCTGGACGAAGGGTTCAGCGGCGAGGGCAATGCCGTCTTCACGTACGGCGACGATGCGCCAGAGGGGGCCGCGCTCCACGCGTGGGTACAGGATCGGCTCCCAGAACGGCTTCGTTTCGAGGCCGCCAGCGAAACGATAGAACGATACGGGAGCGCCTTCGAGGAGATGGGCGGCGTCGTGGAGCTATTCGTAGAGGGTGCCGTGAAAGCCTCCCCTTCGGCGCAGTGCCGCGTGGACCCGCTGCACAAACCCGTCGTGATCTCGACGCACGACCAGGTTCTCGGCGGGCCGACGGGACAGGTTTTCCTCGGCTGCACCTTCCCCGCTGCCGAACCCTACAGGATGGAGGTTCAACACTATGGGTGCCGCGTTGCAGAAATTCTAGCGCGCCGAGGGGCCTTAGGACGCTTCAGTGTGGACTTTGTCTCTGTCGAGAGCCAAGAGGGATGGGACCATTACGCTATCGAGATCAATCTCCGCAAGGGAGGGACAACGCATCCCTACCTCATGTTGGAGTTTCTCACGGACGGGCACTACGATGCGGACACCGGGTGCTTCCTCACCCTCGACGATCAACCCCGTTACTACTACGCCTCCGACAACCTCGTGAGTGAGCGCTACCGTGGGTTGATCCCGCGCGACCTCGTCGAGATCGCGGTCTACCATGGCCTCCACTTCCACGGGGCGATGCAACAGGGCGTCGTGTTCCACCTCATCGGCGCGCTCTCGGAGTTCGGGAAGCTCGGCGTGCTGTGCATCGGCGACAGCCCGGAGACGGCCCGGCGGTACTACGACGACACGGTCCGCGTGCTCGACCTGGAGACGAGCGGGAACGCCCCGCCGTAATGGAAGGGATTCCCCGGCACAGGGCCGACGCGGAGGGACGATACTTTCCGTGCCCGTAGGGGATGCAGCACGCCCCACTTTCCCACCCGACTCTTCCGTTCGCTATGCGCATCGTTCAGGCCGCCGAAGCCGTCTCCGTCATCAAGTCCCGCGACCGCGTCTTCATCCACACCGCGGTCGCCGCGCCGCAAAGGCTAATCGAGGCCATGACGGCGCGCGCCTCGGAGCTCCGCAGCGTCGAGGTCGTCCACCTCCACACGGAAGGCCCCGCGCCCTACGCCGCGCCGGAGCTAGGGACGAGCTTCCGCACGCGGGCGTTCTTCATCGGGGCGAACGTGCGCGACGCAATCGCGAACGGCGAAGCCGACTACATCCCCGTCTTCCTCAGCGAGGTCCCGAACCTGTTCAAGCACGGCATCCTCCCCCTCGACGTGGCCCTCGTGCAGGTCTCCCCGCCGGACTCCCACGGCTTCTGCACGCTCGGCGTGTCAGTGGACGCCTCCCACGAAGCCGTGAAGCAGGCCCCGCTCGTCATCGCCGAGATCAACCCGAACATGCCGCGCACGCACGGCGACGGCTTCGTGCACGTGGACGACATCGACTACGCCGTCGAGGTGGACTACCCGCTCCCCGAGCACGCCCGGCCCGAACTGTCCGACGCCGAAATCGCCATCGGCCGCCACTGCGCCGGGCTCGTCGAGGACGGCGCCACGCTGCAGATGGGCATCGGCGCGATCCCCGACGCCGTGCTCGCCGCGCTGACGAGCCACCGCGACCTCGGCATCCACACGGAGATGTTCTCCGACGGCGTGATCGACCTCGTCGAACGCGGCGTGGTGACGGGCGCGAAGAAGCGCGTGCACCCCGGCAAGCTGGTCTCCTCGTTCCTCATGGGCACGCGCAAGCTCTACGACTTCGTCGATGACAACCCGCAGGTGGTGATGCTAGGCGCGGACTACGTCAACGACACCGCCGTCATCCGCCGCAATCCGAAGGTGACGGCCATCAACAGCGCCATCGAAGTGGATCTCACCGGGCAGGTCGTGGCCGATTCGATTGGAACGCGGATGTTCTCCGGCGTCGGTGGACAGATGGACTTCATCCGTGGCGCCTCGCTCTCGCCCGGCGGCAAGCCGATCATCGCTCTCCCCTCGACGACAAACAAGGGCCACACGCGGATCACAGCGATGCTCCACCCCGGCGGCGGCGTGGTGACGACGCGGGCGCACGTCCACTACGTCGTTACCGAGTACGGCGTGGCGAACCTCTACGGGAAGAGCCTCCGCGAGCGAGCCCGTGCGCTCATCAGCATCGCGGACCCGGCGCACCGCGAGGCGCTCGAAGAAGCTGCCATCGAGCGGTTCAAGCACCTGCCGGACTGAGGATTCATGCGGGACGGATGACGAGCGGCGTAGCTTCCGACGTCACGCCGCCCCGTCTCGCATGCACATCGCCTACGCCACTGACCAACTCTTGCCGCGCACTGCGACGGACGCAGAGCAGCTGATGGCGACGGTCTCCGCGCTCGGCCGGTGCGGCGCGGTGGTGGAGGTACTCATGCCTGCCCACGCGTGGCGCCCTCCCCCGACGCCCGAGGTTCTCGCCCAGTTTTACGAGGTCACGCCGAGCTTCGCCGTCGCGCCGATTCGGGGTGCGGTTCCCACGTTTCGCGGGCTCGAAAAGGTGGTGCACGGTGCCGCTGCGGTGCGCAGCCAATCGGCGAGTGCGGCCGACGTGCTCTACACCCGCAACCTCCCGACCGTCCACGCCGCACTGCGCTGGGGACGCGCGCCCGTCGTTTATGAGACGTACCGTCCGTGGCCGGACCAGCGCCCGCGTAGCGCCCCCTCGTTCCGCCGGATGTTCGAGCACCCGCGTTTCCTCGGTGCCGTGCTCCACTCCGACCTCGCTGCCGAGAGCTACCGGCGGATCGGCGCGACCGACGACCAGTTGCTCGTCGCGCACAACGGGTACGATCCAGCCCGGATCGAGCCCATCCTCAGCCGAGCGGAGGCGCGAGCGCAAACGGGCCTGCCTCCCGACCGGCCGACGGTCACGTATGCCGGGCACATCTCGCTCGACAAAGGGCTCGGCCTCGTGCTCGATCTCGCCGAAGCCCTGTCTGGCGTGCAATTCGTCCTCGTCGGGTCGAAGGGCGAGGGGCCGGTGGAGCGCCGCGCCGCTGCGATGGGGAATGTGACCGTTGTGGCGTGGCAGCGGTTCTCGGAGACGGTGCCGTACCTCTACGCCGCCGACGTACTCCTCATTCCCCCGACGCGCGGCCCGCTCGAAGCCGTCGGCAACACCGTGCTGCCGATGAAGACGTTCCTCTACATGGCGACGGAGCGACCCATCCTCGGCCCCGCCACGCGCGACCTCACCGAAGTGCTGGCCGACGGAGTGTCCGCCCGCCTCCTCCCCCCCGACGACGTTGGCTCCGCCATCGCTGCCCTCCGCGATCTCCTGTCGGACGACGCCCTCCAGCGCCGGCTCGCGGCGGCGGCGAGGGCGAACGTGCAGACGTGGGACGAACGCGCCGCGCGCGTGCTCGCGTTCGTCGAGGCGCGGCTGAAGACCCCAGCGTAGCTCACGGCTCGGCGGCCGGCTCCGCCGCAGGCGGCGGGCCGACGGGCGGCCCGGCCCGGCCCGGCAGCGCCCACAGCACGAGGCCATAGGCCGCCACGCTCGCTAGCCCGATTCCGATCCGCGCAGCCGGTGCGAGATCGTTGAAAGGCAGCGCAGACCCAGCCGCGAGCACCACGCCGAGCCCAACGAGCCCGGCCACATGGGGACGATACACCTCGCGGAGTTGCATCGGCACGCCGACGATCCGGCTGGCCTGCGTGACCTCTAAGGCGGCGAGCGCGAGGGCACCGAGCGCCGAGGCCGCCGCCGCCCCAGCCATCCCGAAACGGGGGATGAGGACGAAGTTCATCCCTACGTTCACGACGCCGATCGTGGCGCTGTTGATCAGGTTGAGCCGGGAGTGCCCCGTCATCACGACCACGTTCCCCGCCAGCCCGAACCCGTTGATGAGGTACGGAACGGGTAGCAACCACAGCATGAACGCCACCGTCCCGTCGTAGCCGGGGTAAAAGATGCGGAGGAGATCCGCGTGAAGCGTGGCGACGAGGAGGATGGCCGGGACGGCGAGCGTGGCGGTCCACCGCGCCGTCGAGGAGTAGACACGACCCAACGTCGCTAGATCGCCCTGCGCATAGAGCCGTGAGATCTGTGGGGCGAGCGCCCCGGAGAACGCGAGCTTGACCTGCCGGAGTTCGCGGACAACGCCCGATCCCGCCCCATACACCCCGACAGCGGCCGCGCTCGCCCCGAGCGCGCCGAGCATCAGCACGTCGATCCCGGTCAGGAATCGGTTCAGCGTCATGTTCAGATTTTGCGGGAGGGCGAACCCCAGCAGTTCGCGGTTGAGCCGGAAGCGCCGGAGCGCGCGGCCGAGCGGGCGCCATTCGAACTCTCGCCCGTAGATCCCGATCGCTGCGAGGCCGGACAGCACCTGCGACAGCACCCACGCGATCACAAGCCCCTCGACGGTCGGCAGCGTGCTGTGGATCAGGAAGGCCGCGCCGAAAAGGGTGAGCGGCTTGAGCCCGCCGGCGATGAACGCGTCGTACCGCATGATGCGGAGCCCCTGCGTAGCGGCGAGCACGACGCGCTCGAAGGCCATCAGGGGCAGCACGAGGGCCATCACGCGCACGGCTGGTGCGAGCTCGGCCCCGAAGTCGTACGTAGCCTGGAGAGCCGGAGCCCCCAGCGCCTGCGCCCCGGCCACGATCACGAGCGCGCCGCCCAGGCTGAAACCAAACGCGTTCGCGAGGGCGTCGTATAGCTTCTCTCGATCCTCTTCCGCGTAGCGTGCGACGTAGCGCACCGCCGCATCGCGGAAGCCCGACGTCAGCAGCGCCACGGCGATCTCGACGAGCGCCGCCGCCGATACGTACACCCCAAACACCTCGGCCCCGTAGAGCCGTGTAACGACGAGGAGAAACGCCGGGCCCGCGATCTTCCCCGCGATCCCGAGGAAGTTGACGAGCGCGCCCCGCTGGAGCTCCTTCTCGATGCTCATCGCCCGTCAGCGCCGGACGGCGTCGTAGTGCGCTTCCAGTTCCGCCACCTGCTTGTGGAGGTCAAACTCGCGCTCCATCTTCGCACGCCCCGCCTTGCCCATCGCACGACGAAGCTCGGCATCGTCGAGGAGGGCGATGAGCCGGTCGGCGAGGGCGGGTACGTTGCGTTCGGGCACGAGGAACCCGGTCTCGCCGTCCTCGACGAGTTGGGGGATGCCGGCGTGGACGGTGCTCAGCACGGGGAGCTCGGACGCGCTCGCCTCCCGAATCGTGATCGGGCTCCCCTCGCGGTCGTGATCGCGTGCGACGACGCTCGGTGCCATCAGCACATCGGCCGTTCGCATGAGGGCGGCGACCTCCGCCGCCGCGAGCACCCCGGGAAAATCGACGTCTGCTCCCAAGCCCGCCTCCGCGACGAATCGGTGCAGCATGGATTTCAACTCGCCCCCGCCCGCGACCGTCAGACGCGCCGCGCGCCCCTGGCGGCGCGCTTCGGCGAACGCGCGGAGGCCGTAGATCAACCCCTTCTTCTCGGTGAACCGCCCGACCATCACGACGTGAGGCGGACCAACGCTCCGCTCACCCCCCCCGTCGAACTTCGTGAGGTCGATGCCGAGGTGGTGCAGCTTCACAGCCTGAGGCCGACCGCTGAGGTCGGCGAGCAACTCCTGCAACTCCAGGCTGACGGCGAGCATGAGATCGGCCTGCTGGAAGATGGAGGGCGCGCGGAGCACGTAGCGCCAGCGCCGGGGCTCGTAGCGTTGGCTCCCGAGGAGCGCGGCCACATCGTTCCCGTGGAACGTTACGACGAGGGGGAGCTTGTGCCTCCGCGCGTAGGGCAGCGCATAGACGGCGCCGGTACCGAAGTGGGCGTGGATCAGCGCGTAGTCGTGCTGTTCGAAGTGGCGGTGGAAGGGCGGCCACGTCCCGAGCCGCTCGTAAAGCCCGCTTTGGACCGGCCCGCCGGGCGTGTGGATGCGCGCGGGGTCGTACGGGAAGCGATCCGCGTTCAGCCGCTCCTTACAGAAGACGTCAGCGACGTAGCGCGTGTGCGCGCAGACCTCGTCGTGGACGAACGTCTGCGAGTACGGGAGGAACGAGGTCGAAAAAAGGGCGAACGGCGTGGGAGGGACGGCCATAAGTTCGATCTGCCATGAGGTCTGGCGGAGCCATCAAGCTACCGCCACCAGCAAAGCCTCTCAAATGAAGGTTTGACCGCAGCCGCGCCGCCGTATGAACGTCCTCGTCTGGGCCACGACCTTCGGTGCCGACCTCTGGAGCCTCGCCCGATACCTCGACCAGCGGCCCGACTGCACCGTCCGCGTCGTCCTCGACGACCCGGCGACGTTCCGGCGCGAAGGCGTGGCGCACCTCTTCCCACTCGACCGTACGAAGCTCATCAAGCGGCGTCCGTGGCACCGATTCGTCGGGGTGCCGGGGTTCCGGCCAGACATCACGGTGATGGATAACCGCGTGCCGCTGCGTGCGCCCTCCCCCGCCGGGCTGATGCTGTGGCACGGCTTCGGCTGGCGCGGCCCGAACAACGCCGACGGGGACTTCGCATGGCTCCACCACTCCATCCGCTCGGCCTTCGGCGATGCGCGCGTTCCGAACCCGCGCTTCCGCTGGCAGTGCTTCGGGCCGTGGGATCTGGGGCACCGCACGGCCGTCAGCGGCTTCGCGCCCGAGAACTGCCGGCTCATCGGCGCCGTCAGCCATGACGACCTCCGCATCCCGCTCGACCGCGCGCTCGCGCAGCCGTTTTACCCCTTCGATCTGAAGCGCAAAACGGTCCTCCTCGCGCCGACGTGGCACTACGGCGAGGTCTTCGCCCACTGGGGCACCGACGCCGACCTCTTCGACCGTCTGCTCGCCCACCTCCACCGCCGCGAAGCGAACGTCATCCTCCGCCTCCACGACTCGTTCCGCTTCCCCCGTCCGTACCGTCGGTTTCTGGACGACCTCGCGCGGCGCTATCCGAACGTCCTCCTCAAGTTCAAAGACCGTCATCCCGACAACTTCCTCGACCTGCAGGTCGCCGACGTGCTCGTCACCAACTTCTCGTCGATCGCGAACCTGTTCTACGCCACGCTACGGCCGACCGTCCACGTCTACCCCGTCGCGAGCGCAGACGAAGCGTTCATGGAGCGGCAGTACACCGTGTTCGGCGTCCGCGAGAAGCCCGTCGAATCTGCCCGTTTCATCTGGAAGCTGCCGCCGGAGGACAACGGCGGCCTCCTCGCCCACGACTTCGACGAGATGATGACGCAGATCGACCGGGGGCTCGACGAGCCGGACTGCTGCCGCGACCGCGCGCAGGACTTCCTCGACCGGCACATGCTCGGCGCAGACGGAGGGAATGCCGAGCGCGCGTGGGCCGTGATGCAAGAGGTGGTGACCACGGCACAGGCCGCCCGGTAAGCGACGTCGTGAGGATGGGCTGAATTGCACACGCGGCGGGATACCCCTTTCGCGACACCGGTATATTCGGCCGATTTACCCCACGGCATTCTCTCTCCAACCGCTGCCTCCGTGCCCAACACCCTCCCCGCCCACGACGGCAAACTCCTCGTCCTCCTCCCCGGAATGGGCGCCGTCGCCACCACGTTCATCGCCGGCGTCGAAGCCGTGCGGCGTGGCACCGCGCAGCCCTTCGGCTCGCTCTCGCAGATGCAGACGATCCGCCTCGGCAAGCGCTCCGAGAACCGGAACCCGCTCATCCGCGACTTCCTCCCCCTCGCCCCGCTCGACGACCTCGTCTTCGCTGGGTGGGACCCGATCCCGGACGACGTGTACGACGCCGCCGTGCGCGCCGGCGTGCTCGACGACCGCGACCTCGCCGAGATGGCGGACTTCCTCCACGGCATCGAGCCGATGACCGCGGCGTTCGACCAGCAGTACGTCAAGCGGCTCGACGGTACGCACGTCAAGCAGGGCGAGACGAAGTGGGACCTCGCCGAGCAGCTCCGCGCCGACATCCGGGCGAAGAAAGAGGAGACCGGTGCCACGCGCGCCGTGATGGTGTGGTGCGGCTCGACGGAGGTCTACCTCTCCCCCGCTCCCTGCCACATGAGCCCCGAGGCCTTCGAGCAGGGCATGAAGGACAACGACCCGGCGATCGCGCCGAGCCAGCTCTACGCCTACGCCGCGATCATGGAGGACGTGCCGTACGCGAACGGCGCCCCCAACCTTTCGGCCGATTTCCCCGCGCTCGAACAGCTCGCGGAGCAGCGCGGCGTGCCGATCACGGGCAAGGACTTCAAGACCGGGCAGACGATGATGAAGACGATCCTCGCCCCCGGCCTCAAAGCCCGCATGCTCGGCGTCAACGGCTGGTTCTCGACCAACATCCTCGGCAACCGCGATGGCGAAATCCTCGACGACGTGGACTCGTTCCGCTCCAAAGAGGTCACGAAGGCCGGCGTGCTCGACACCATCTTCCAGCCCGAAACCTACCCCTCGCTCTACGGCGACCTCTACCACAAAGTCCGCATCAACTACTACCCGCCGCACGGCGACGCGAAGGAGGGCTGGGACAACATCGACATCTTCGGCTGGCTCGGCTACAAGATGCAGATCAAGGTCAACTTCCTCTGCCGCGACTCGATCCTCGCCGCGCCGATCGTGCTCGACCTCGCGCTCTTCCTCGACCTCGCGGGTCGCGCCGGCCGCTCGGGCATCCAAGAGTGGCTCTCGTTCTACTTCAAGAGCCCGCACACGCCCTCCGGCCACGTGCAGGAGCACGACCTCTTCATCCAGCACTTCCGGCTGAAGAACACGCTCCGCGTGATGGGCGGCGAAGAGCCGATCACCCACCTCTCCGAGCACTTCGAGGAGCACACCGAGATTGAGGAAGCAGAGTGACGGCCGGAGCGGGACGCACCGCCGTCGTCCTCGCCGCGGGCTTCGGCTCGCGGCTGGCGGGGACGAGCGATGCGACAGCACTCAAGCCGCTGACGCCCGTCGCCGGCGTCCCGCTCCTGCTCCGTACGTTCCGCAGCCTCGAAGCCGCGGGCTGCGACCGGATCGTCGTCGTCGTCGGGCACGGGGCAGACGAGGTGCGGGAGGCCGCCGAGTCCGTGTATGAAGGCGGCGCCGACGTGCGCTTCGTCGTCAACGAGCGCTACGACCTCGCAAATGGCGTCTCCGTCCTCGCCGCGCGTGACGAGGTGGACGGAGACTTCCTCCTCACGATGGCCGACCACGTCTTCAGCGACGACGTGATGCGGCTCGCGGGGGCGCACACGCCGCCCGCGCACGGCGCGACCCTCCTCGTGGACTACGACATCGCCGGCGTCTTCGACCTCGACGACGCGACGAAGGTGCGCGAACGAGACGGCCACATCATCTCCATCGGCAAGCAGATCACCGACTACAACTGCATCGACACCGGTCTCTTCGTTTGCTCCCCCGCGCTGATGACCGCACTCGCCGAGGTTTACGCCGAGCGCGGCGACGCCTCGCTCTCCGACGGGATCCAGCGTTTCGCCGCTGCCGGCCGGATGAGCGTACTCGACATCGGCGACGGCTTCTGGCAGGATGTGGACACCCCCGAGATGCTCGCCGAGGCAGAACGTCGACTCCGTGCGGTCGAGGGGTAGTGTGCTACCTCACTTCACGAGGAAGTAGTCGTAGACAATGCGCCCGCGCTGGTTCGTCGTGCCGCGCCCGCGGAAGACGACAACCTCGCCGCCGATGTACCGCTTGACGACGGCTTTCTGGATGCCACCGAGCTCTTCGAGCGCGGAGAACGTCTGCTGGTCGCGCTCGCGGTTGAGGATCGTCTGCCCGCCGCCATCGTAACGAACCGCGAGTTGGTTCGGCACCGCCACGCCGAGGCTCCGCCGCGTCGAGACGACCTGCAGCGATTCAGGCTTGCGGAGTTGGAAGCGGCCGTTCTTCCGCACGGCGGCGAACCCGATAACCCGGTCCTGGTAGCGCGACGCCGGCGTGATGAAGTGGCCCACCTCCATGTCGCCGCTGTGCTGCACGAACCGGTACGCGCTGCGCACGAGCTTCGTCGGGAAGTCGCTCTGGAACGTGTGGTCCATGTAGGCGGTGCCCGATACCCGTTTCGCCACGCCATCGATCGTCACGGTGCCGGCGACGCGGGCGTACGGAATGTGGATGAACATCCCGATCCGATCCGAGCCGAGCCGGAATATGCCATCGCCCCACGTCAGTCCAGACGCGATGTCGGAGAAGGTGAGGTCCACGGCGTACTCGACGCCTTCCTTCCCGGCCTCGAAATGGACGCGGTGGCGCTGCGGGAGTGCGCCTTCGGCGTAGATGTTCGGGTGGACCTGCAGCCTGCTCGTGCCGGGCGAGAATTTTAGGTCCGCCGCGTCGTACTGCTTCGGGGCGCGGTACGTCCGGCCGTCGAAACCGGAGATCGAAAACTCGGCGCCGGAGACGGGAGACATGAGGCTCCCGAGGTACGCCTGCGAGAGACTCATCGTCGCCTGCATCCCATCGTTCAAGAGGAAGGTGTACGACCACACTTCGTTGTAAGCACTGCCCTCGGCGCGGTGCGGACGGAAGTCATCCACCGTCACCGCGCGCACCCCGCCCTCCGGCACCGCGACGCGCTCGTCGACGGGTGTTGGAGCAGCTAACGGGCTTTGCGGGATCGCAAGCAAGGCAAACAGCAGACAAACCACTACACCCAATGCGTTGTACTTATTCATTCTACCCATTTTGCTTGACGAGATCTTAACAGTCATTAGCTCGGGTCTGTGTGATTTCAAATCACGTTTTCAAGGAGTCGTTGCTGGCTCAACCGCCTCACGATCTTCCATCCACTGCAGCAAGGCCGGGAGGAAGAGGAGCGCGGCGAGGAGCGTCGCGCCGATCCCGATGAGGGCGAGGAGTCCGATCGAGCGGAGGCCGGGGTGGAACGAGAGCAGGAGGCCGGAGAACCCGATCATCGTCGTGAGCGCTCCCATCGTGACATGCTCGCCGGTGGAGCGGAGGACGTAGCGGAGCGAGCCCGGCCCCTCCTCCCGATAACGGTGGACGAGGTGCACCCCGCAGTCGTTGCCGATGCCGAGCACGGCCGGGAGCACGACGAGGTTGTAGAACGTGAGGGAGACGCCGGCTAGTACCATCAGCCCGAGCATCCAGAGGACGCCGACGACGAGCGGCACGAGCGCGAGGAGCGCCCACTTGACGGAGCGGAAGACGAGGAACATGAGCAGCGCGATCAGTGCAAAGGTGATGCCGACCATCAGCGGCGCCTCGGCGAGCATCAGCCGCAGCATCTCTGCCGCGACGATCGACGTCGACCCGGCGTAGTACGTCTCTCCCTCCACCTCCACGACGCCGACCTCGTCGGAGAAGGCCATCGAGAGGCGGGCGTCTTCGGAGAGCGAGCCGCGCGGGTACACGATGACGAAGTTGCCGACCTCGCCCGACTTCGACGTGAACGTCTGCTTGAGTTCGTCGGGTACGTCGGCGAGGGCAATCGGCGCGGTCGTGCTCGCGGCGCGGCGGACGCGAGCGATCTCGCCGGTCGTGTCCGCCGCGAGGAACGGGTCGTCCGTGAGTTCGCGGATCTCGGCGATCCAGTCGAGCTTGGCGCGGGCGGCCTCCGGCGTCGTCGGAAACCGCTCCTGCAGGCTCTCGACGGCGAGGATCAGCGTGTCCTCGCCGGCCCGGCGCCGCAGTTCCACGACGAGCGGCTCCACGTCGGACGCGTCGTCCACGACGATGTACGCCGGGTTGCGACGGTTGCTCGACGGGTAGACGCCGGAGAGCCGGTCGGCGCGGTCGTAGTAGTCGCGGTACTCGGGCTCCAAACTGCTGAAGTTGTACTCGAACCGCTCCTGCGGCAGCGCGAAGAGCGACAGCACGACGGCGACGAGGCTCGCGGCGAGGATCGTCCGCGCGGCCGGGAACGGCCGCGGATCGGCCGCCACGACGGGCTCGTCGTCGTGCGCTTCGAGGCGGAGCAGCCCGAACCGCTCGCTGAGGATGAGGAGCGCCGGGAGGACGAGCAGCATCGCGAAGAGGGCGAACACGATCCCGAGGCCGCCGATGAACCCGAACTCGCTGAAGCCACGGAAGTCAGCGATCGTGAGCGCGAAGAGGGCGATCGCCGTCGTCGCGGCGCTGACGGCGACGGCCTGCCCGGTCGAGACGAACGTCATTTCGGCGGCGTCGGCGGGGCTCAGCCCGTGCCCGCGCTCTTCCGTATAGCGCGCGTAGAAGTGGATGCCGTAGTCGATTCCGAGCCCGAAGAGGACGAGCGCGAGTGTCGACGTCATCAGGTTCAGCGCGCCGAACACGGCGCCCGCGATCCCGAACGTCCACGCCAGACTCATCAGGAGGGGGATGCCGATGAGCCCCGCCGTCACCGGCAGCCGGGCGAGTTCGCTGAGTACGACGCGCCGCGTCCGTCCGCGAACCTGGAGCGCTTTGTACAGGAAGTAGAGCACGACGAAGAGCAGCACGGCGGCGGCACCGAGCCCGAAGCTGCTCTGCACGTCGTTCGTGATCGCCTCGATTTCGATCTGCTGCCGGAGGAGGCGGCCGGCCGTCGTGACCTCCATCTGCGGATCGAACTGCGCGGGCTGCACCGCTGCCACGAGCGAGTCGAGCTGCCGGTACGTGTCGCGAATGAAGCCGATGTTGGTCTGCGCGCCGCTCGGATAGAACCGGAGGGCGAGCACGGTCGAGTCGGGCGAGACGGCATACTCGCGCGGCTGCAGGTCGCGGAGGCCTTCCAACCCTCCCGCGTCCGACTCCTCTTCGTCGAGCCCGAGGTCGTCGTCGAGGTCGACGAAGAACGGATTGGCTTCGAGCCGCGCCTCCTCGGCCGTGTCTTCGAGGAAATACTGGAGCTGGTCCAATTCCTCGTCGGAGGCGAAATAGAGCGCGTTCTGCGCGAGGAATGTCGTGTCCTTCCGAAAGTCGACGCGGGTGAAGACGGGCTCGCCGCGCCACTGAAGGGCAAGGGCCTGCGGGATTAGCGCCTCGGCGAAGCGCTTGTTCGCCGCGAACGACGGGCTTTCGATGGCGACGTCGACGGGCGTTTCCGAGCCGACGGTGGCGCGGAGCCGCTCGAGCGCCTGCACGCTCACGTAGTCGTCGGGCAGCAGGTTCGCGAGGTCCGTGTCGATCTTCAGCCGCGTCGCGGACACGAGCCCGAGCGCGGCGAGCACGAGCGCGACGGCGACGACGGCGAACGGGCTCCGCACGATCGCGTGGATGAGGGGGCGGAGGGACTCGAAAAGACGTTCCACGAAGGCAGGGGCGGGATCGGGGGTGAGGGAAGCGTAACGTAGCCGACGCCGAGGCGCGCGAGGTCACATGAAACGATAGCGAACGCGAGGGTAACGGGGCACATCCGGCGCGGATTCCCCGCACGGCGCCTGCCCGCCGCGCTCCGTGAACCGGCCGCGCGGCGAAGGGTACACGGCTCCCAACGCCCTTCGCCCCCTCCGAGTCCCGATGTCCACACCCGAATCCGACCCCGCCGGCCCGATCGTGCTGTTCGACGGCGTGTGCAATCTCTGCGACGCAGCCGTCACCTTCATCATCGACCGCGACGCCGACGCCGTCTTCCGGTTCGCCTCGCTCCAATCGGAGGTCGGGCAGCGGCTGACGCAGCGATTCGGCATCGAAAACGAGGACACCGTCGTGCTCGTCGAAGACGGCCGGTGCTACGTCCGCTCGACGGCGGCGCTGCGCATCGCCCGGCGGCTCGACGGGGCGTGGCCGCTCCTCGCGGCCCTGCTCGCCATGCCGAGGCCGCTGCGGGACGC
Source organism: Rhodothermales bacterium (assembly GCA_039944855.1). NCBI lineage: Bacteria > Pseudomonadati > Rhodothermota > Rhodothermia > Rhodothermales > Rhodothermales bacterium. Next base: position 208,655 of record JBDUXZ010000020.1, read on the forward strand.
GGCGTACCGATTCATCGCGCGCCACCGCTACCGCTGGTTCGGCACCCACGACGCCTGTCGCGTCCCGACCCCCGCATTGCGCTCCCGATTCCTCGAGTACGATCTACCATGACGCACCGCTCGGACCGTGTTGTTCTGCTGCGCGACGCGCCGAAGGAAGGCGTGTGGGAGGGAGACGTCGGAACCGTCGTCCGGCGCACCGACGAGCGTATCGACGTCGAGTTCATCGACCGGGAGGGCGAAGCTGTGATCCTGTCTCTCGGACTGGAGGACGTGCAAACCGTCGCCGGCGCCCGGCTCAGTAAAATGATAGGGATAGGGATCGCTCTCGGGCTGTTGGTTCTGTGGCTCTCATTGCCCCTCCTATTCCCTGGAGACACGTTCTACCGGATTTTGTACACGTCACTCATAGCAGTCGTTGTCGTGATGCTGGCCGTCCTGTTGGTCTGGCAACCCATCCGAGCACTGCGTCGACGTCGCTTGCTACGCGACGGCCAAGAGCAGATCGACCCCTCGCTCCGCGCTTACGTCACGTCCGACCTCTCGTGGGAGAACGCCGCTATGGCTCCCGCCCCTGTCTCCGACGCGCTTTCGTCCTTCCGATTCCTCGTCGATGACGAGGGGTTCGATCCTGCTCTGATCGAACCAGACGCACAATCACTCCATTTCCGACGGCGCGAGATCGCCGTCAACGTAGGGGCCTTGCTGGGGCCGGAAGGCATAGAGGCGGGCATCCAGATCGTGCTCTTCCACTCGCCGCACTCGTACCGGCCTGTCGCGGCGAGAGTGTTCGGAAGTCTGAGCGACGAGTTGGGGGACGGGTTCCGCGGTGCCGCCTTCTTCCTCCGAATGAATCTCGACCGGCTCATCGGGGAGCTCCACGAGGAAGCCGCTTCAGCGCAGCCGGAGTATCTTTCTAAACGCGAACGCTGACCCCTTCCTCCGAGCTTATCCATGCCCAAGCACACCTACGACTCCATCCAAGTCGGCGACACGTTCGAGTGGAGCCGCACCGTCAGCGCCGACGACGTGCGCGCCTTCGCCGACGTTTCCGGCGACGACAACCCCCTCCACCTCGACCCCGAATACGCCGCCACGACGCCGTTCGGGCAGCCCATCGTCCACGGCGCGTTCCTGCTCGGGATCGTATCGAAAGTGCTCGGCCGGGACTATCCGGGCCCCGGCAGCGTCGCCGTCGCGCTCTCTGCGAAGTTCCTACGCCCCATCCCCGTCGGCTCCGAGATCAAGCTGGAAGTGAAGGTTGCCGAGAAGATCGAGCGGTACGGGCACGTCCGCGCGAAGGTGTACGTCTACAACGAAGCGGGGAAGATGGCGCTCGGCGGCGAGGCCGTGATCATCCCGCCGAAGGGCGAGGGCTAAACCGAAGAACGGAAGAGCCGAGGAGACGAAGCGGTGCTTTCCTCGTCTCCTCGGCTCATAGCCTCCCCGTCTCCTAATTCCGCGGCAGCTTCAACGCCGTGCCCGCCGGAATCGTCTCGTTGAGTTGGACGTTGTTCATAATCGCGAGCGTGTTCTCGTCGAGCCCGATGGGCGAGGGACGGCCGCGCAGGAATGACTGGAACGACCCCGCCCGATCTACCTGCACCACGTCGAGCCGGACGGGCTGGCGGTTGAGGTACTCCCGATTCGTGAGGCGCTCGAAGCTGCGGAATGTCGAGAGGAACTCGTCGCGGTACTGGCTGAAGGTGTTCGCGCCGGTGAGGCCCATGAAGCGATAGACGGTGCCGCCATACTCGATGAAGTAGGCCGCGATCGCGAGTTCGCCCTGCTGCGTGTTGGCCGTTCCGCTGATGGCGTAGGCCTGGTTGCCGTTCACCGTCGTCGCCTCCTGGCTCGACAGGTTAAAGCCTTGCTGGCCGGCGAAGGCGCGCGCCGCGGCCTGCGGCGAGTCCTCCGGCGCGAACGTGAACTCCATCACCGCCCGTCCGTTCGGCTCGGCGATCTGCACCGCCGCCGCGCCGTTCAGGACCTGCCAGCCGTTCGGGTAGTCGAACGAGAAGGCGAGGTCGGGGTGGTAGAACATCCCGTTCTCGGTGAAGCCCTGCCGTGGATTGCTGCCGAGCACGATGCCCTCGATCTGCTGGAGGTAGGGCTGGGCGTTGACTTCGGTGCCCTGCGGATCGTACTGCGCGGCGAGTTGGGGGATCGTCTGCTCGCGCTCGCCGGGATCGGGATGGGTGGAGAGGAAGGACGGGAGGCTGCCGCCGCTCTGCTCGCCGAGCCGGCTTAGCGAGCGGAAAAACTTGGCTCCTTCGGCGGCGTCGTACCCGGCGAACTCGGAATAGGCGACGCCCGCACGGTCGGCCTCGCGCTCGGCGTCGCGGCTGTAGCTGAGCGTGAGGAGCTGGAGCCCGGTGCCGCCGTAGTTGAGGATGCCCTCAGCCACGTTCCCGCCGCCGACGACCCCGCCGAGCACGGCGGCCCCGAGGAGCCCGAGCTGGCCGAGCTGGGCATTCGCCGCACGCTGCGACGAGTGCCGGGCGAGCACGTGCCCCGCCTCGTGCCCGAGCACGACAGCGAGTTGGGCCTCGTTTTCGAGAAACGCCAGCAGCCCGCGCGTGACGTAGGTGTAGCCGCCCGGGAGGGCGAACGCATTCACCACGTCACTGTCGAGCACCTGGAAATAAAACGGGGTGTTGCGGATCTCGGCGGGCGTGCTCGCCTCGCCGTAGGCGCTCGTCCGCAGCACGGCCTGCCCGATGCGGTCGACGTAGGCCGCGAGCTGCGGGTCGTCGTAGAGCCCGTACTGCGCGATGATCTGCTGGTTAGCGTCGGTGCCGAGCTGCACCTCTTCCTGCCAGCTGTACGCCCCGCGCGTCGTCTCGCCGGTGACGAGGTTCGTGGTCTGCGTGCCGCAGCCGGAGAGGGAGAAGCCGAGCGGGCTCAGCAGGAACAGCGCGAGGAGGGAGAAAACGCGGTAATGTGGGAGCATGGTCGTCGTAAGAGATGGGATCGGAGAAGGGAGGGCGAGGCGGGCTCGCTACAGCGCCGCGTGGTCGGCGGGCTCGGATATGGTACCGTGTACGACGTAGAGCGCCGCGTGCTCCGGCTCGGTGAAATCGACGGCCGCGTCGAACGGTTCGCGGCGCGCGGCGGTGACGAGGCTCTGCCCGATCGTGTCGGACTGGAGGAGACGGAGGAAGACGTCGGAGCGGTGCGGGTCAAGGTCGCCGAAGACGTCGTCGAGCAGGAGGAGCGGCGTCTCGCTCAGCCGGTCGCGGAGGTAGAAGTACTTCGCCAGCTTGAGCGCCATCCCGAACGTGCGGTGCTGGCCCTGCGAAGCGTAGGGGCGGACTTCGAAGTCGTTGAGCCGGAAGACGAGTTCGTCGCGGTGCGGGCCGGCGAGCGTTCGCCCGCGCTCGCGTTCGCGGCGGGCGAGGCGGGCGAGCACCTGCCGGAACGCCTCGGCGATGTCGGCCTCCGTCATCCCCTCCTCCAGCGCCACGGCCGTCTCGTATTCGATGCTCGGCCGCTCGCCGACGGCTTCCATGCTGGCGTAAGCCTCGGCCAGAAACGCGTCGAAGTCGTGGATGAAGCGGCGGCGGCGCTCGATGATCCGCGCGCCGAGCCCGATCAGTTCCTCGTCCCACGCCTGCTGCGAGGCGGGGTCCACGGGCGAGCGCGCGCGGCGCTGCGCGAAGAGGAGCGCGTTGCGCTGCTTCAGCGCGCGGCGGTACTTGAGCAGGTCGTCGAGGTAGACCGGCTTCGCCTGGCTCAGCGTGTTGTCGAGAAACTTGCGGCGTTCGTCCGGCCCGCCCGCCGTGAGCGCCCCGTCGGCCGGCGAGAACACGACGACGGGCAGCATCCCGACGACCTCGGACAGCCGCTCCAGCGGGGCCTTGTTGACGAAGATCCGCTTGCCCTCCTCGGGGACGTAGACGAGCCGCCCCGTCAGTTCCGGCCGCTGCTCGCCCTCGAACCGGCCCTCGACCTCGAAGAACGGGCAGCCCTGCCGGAGCGCGTGCGTGTCCTGCGACGTGAGGAAGCTCTTGCTGAGGCAGAGGTAATGGATCGCTTCGAGCAGGTTCGTCTTGCCCGACCCGTTGGGCCCGTAGATCAGGTTCACGCCGGGCGCGAACGCGACCTCCGTCTCGGAGTGGGCGCGGAAGGAGAGCAGACGGAGCGAGCGGAGGCGCATGCGGAAGGCAGGAGTCGGAGCGAGAAGCGTAGCTGATACCGCCGCTCCCGCGCCCGGTTCGGACAAGCACGAATAGCGCGCGGAGGCGGGTCACCCGGCTTGACGGGTAATGCATTTCGACGCATTTTGCGTCGGCTGAGCAGTGCATACGTCTATCGAGACGGACCACCAAGCGGCGCGATTCGGGATCACAGAGTTAAACGGAGGAGATATGCGGTGCCTGTGGCTCATCGGTTTGCTGATGTCGTTCCTACCCGCTCAGGCGCAGCCCTCCTGCGAGGCCCTCTTCGGGCGCGCCCAGCAAGCGCTCGAATCCTTCCAGCCCCGTTCGGCTGACTCCGCTGCCACGGCCACAATGCGGGCGACGTTGCAGCGGGCGCGCGCCTGCTTCGCCGCCCACCCCGCGCTCGACAGCACGGCCGCGAACCACTTCGCCCAGACCTATGGGCTCGACGTGCGGGTCCTCTGGGAGACGGGCCGCCCCGACGAGGCCGCCGCCCTAACCGAAGTGTTCCTCGGCGGTCCCCACCTGCGGGCCGACTCGGCCGGCGTCCGCTACATGCTTCAGTGGCGCGGCTTCCTCCTCGACCAGCGTGGCGACTTTGAGGCGGGAGCGCAGACCTGGGCTCAACTCCTCGACTACATGCCTTCCGCCTCTGCGTCCAAACGCACTGAGCTCTGGCTGACGCTGGCGTCGAACTATAGCTGGCTCGGCTGGTGGGACGATGCCCTCGCTATCTACCAATCGGTGCAGCAGGAACTGGGCGGCACGCCCGATCTCGGACCCGACCTGCGCGCCCACCTGGGCCGTGCGTTCTCGAATGAAGCGAAGCTGCGACTCCAGCAGCGCCACCTCCCCGGCAACCTCGCGCGCGGGCTCGACGCGGCTCGCGAAGCCACACGGTTGCTCCAGTTGGGCGAGTCGTCGCGGGAGCAGCACCACCGCGTGTTCGCCTACAACACGCTCTCCGAGGCATTTCTCGCTGATGGGCGGCTCGATTCTGCGCTCGTAGCGGCCCGGATGGCGACTGACCTCGCGGGTCGGCTGGAGCGGCCCACGCCGAGCGCCGAGATTGCCAGCTGGGAAGCTGTCGGCCGCGTCCTGTTGCGGCAGGAGCGCTACCCCGAGGCGCGGGCGGCCTTCGAGCGAGCCCTCGCTATCAGCGACGAGACGGACGTGGGCGGGACGCGCATGGCGGTGCTCGACGGCCTGACGACCACGGCCATGCACGCCGGCAACTACGAGCGCGCCGACTCCCTCTCCGCCCAAGTGCTGCACCTCGTCGAGGCAGACCGGACGGTAACGGGAAGAGGAACAGGGAAGAGCCGCGCGAACATCTGGTATCCGTACTACCTATCGCGCGTGGGCCTTCTCCTCCGCCAGCAGCGGAACGAAGAGGCGTTTCTCACCCTCGACAACGCGCGAGCACGTGGCCTCCGCGACCTCCGCCGCCGGCGGTTCAGCGAGCTTTCCCCCGCCGTCCACCCGGTGGCCGATAGTCTGGCCTCGGTACTCGCGGACCTGCATGACCAACTCGCCGAGCCGGGGCTCCGCCAGGCCGATATCGTGCGACTCCGGGGTCGTGTGAGCGATGTAGAAGCGCAGAAGACGGCGCTTTATGGCGAGGCCCCCATCTCCGAGCATCCGAGTCTCGCTCCGATCCAATCCACGCTCGCAGAGCGGGAGCAGGTGCTCGTGACCTACTACCTCGGCTCCCCGCCGCACGCTTTCGTGCTGCGCCCCGACACCCTCCTCGCCGTCCCGCTCGACCCGTCGCTCGACGCCGACCGCATCCGATCGCTGATGCAGGCGGTGAGCCCGCAGTGGAACCAGGCCGCCGGGCCGATCGAACTGGCGAACGCCTCGTTCGAGCTCGCGCCGCTGAAGACGCTCTACGACCTCCTCTTCGCCCCGATCGCGCCGCACATTCCCGAGGGCGCCGCGCTCGTCGTCGTGCCCGAGGGGCCGCTCGCGCAGTTCCCCTTCGGCCTCCTCCTGGAGCGCGACCCCGGCCGCTTCCAGTTCAGCGACGCCCCGTTCCTCCTCTGCCGCCACCCCATCTCGACGGAGCTCGCCGCGGCCCTCCTCCTCGACGAAGCGAACCCCGCGACCGCGTCCGACCTCGTCGCGTTCGGGCGCAGCGTGTTCGGCGGCATCGATCTGGAGTCGCCGCTCCGCTCGGTGTACGAGAGCGCACCGCCGCCCGACCTCCCGAGCGTGGAGCGCGAGCTGCACCACTTCGGACGCCGCTTCCCCTCTGCCCTCGTTGCCCTCGACGGCGCGGCGACGGAGTCCAGCCTGTACCGCTCGCTCGGCAGCGCGCGGCTGCTCCACCTCGCTTCCCACGCCTTCGTCGCCGAGAGCGACCCGCTCAACAGCTACATCCAGCTCACCGCCGATCCCGACAGCACGGAGGACGGGCGGCTCTACCTCTACGAGCTGCTGAGCCGACCGCTCAATGCCTCCCTCGTCGTGCTGAGCGGGTGCCGGACGGCGCGGGGGCGCGACCTCAGCGGCGAGGGCTCGCTCGGGCTCCACTACGCCGTCCGCGCCGCCGGAGCGAGCAGCAGCCTCGGCACGCTCTGGCGCGTCGACGACGCCGCAACGGTCGAGCTCATGGACCTTTTCTACGACCACCTCGCGCGCGGCGAGCGCAAAGACGTCGCCCTCCAGCGCGCGCAGATCGACTATCTTGACCAGCACGACGGGCTCCGCAACAGCCCGTTCTTCTGGGCCGCGCCCGTGCTCTACGGCAACCCCGCGCCCATCGACCTCCCCTCCTCCCCCTCTTCGTGGTGGTGGCTCGCCGGCGGAGGCCTGCTCCTCCTCGCCCTTCTGCTGCCGCGCTTGCGGCGCGCTGCCTCGCCCTGACTTCCCCATGGCCGAATCCGATCTCTTCCGCGAACTCCAATCGTTGACCACGGAAAAGCGGAACCCGCGCTCGATGCGGATCGATGCGGCCTCGACCGAGGAGATCCTCCGCATCATCAACGACGAAGACGCCGGTGTCGTCCCCGCCGTTCGCGCCGAGTTGGAGTACATCGCCGAGGCCGTCGAGATCGTGGTCGACGCGTTCAAAAAGGGCGGAAGGCTGATCTACGTCGGGGCTGGGACGAGCGGCCGGCTCGGCGTGCTCGACGCCGCCGAGTGCCCGCCGACGTTCGGCTCGCCGCCGGAACTCGTGCAGGGGCTGATCGCGGGCGGGAAGGCCGCGATGTTCCGCGCGCAGGAAGGCGCCGAGGACCACGAGTCGAACGGGCGCGAGGCGCTCATCGAAGCCGGCGTGACGGCGGACGACGTGGTGTGTGGGATCGCGGCGAGCCGGCGGACGCCGTACGTCGTCGGCGCGGTGAAGTACGCTCGTGAGATCGGGTGCAAGACCCTCTTCGTCACCTGCAACCCGCGCGACCAGTTCGACCTCCACGAGTACGTGGACGTGGCGATCTGCGCGGCGGTCGGGCCGGAAGTCATCATGGGCTCGACGCGGATGAAGAGCGGGACGGCGCAGAAGCTCGTGCTCAACATGATTACGACGGCGGCGTTCGTGCGGATGGGGAAGGTTTACGAGAACATGATGATCGACCTCCAGATGACGAACGAGAAGCTGAAGGAGCGCTCGAAGAAGATCGTCATGACGGCGACGGGCGTCGACTACGTCGAGGCGCAGCGTGCGCTCGACGCGGCGGACGGGCACGTCAAGACCGCCCTCGTGATCCTCCTCGCGGATGTGGACGCTGACGCAGCGCGGGAGCGGCTCGAACGCGCGGGCGGCTTCGTGCGTCAGGCTATCGCTGGGGAAACAGCACCTTAGCAAACGCCTCGGTTTCACGTGAAACCGATACGGACGCGCGGACCCGTCGGCGCGTGACGACGTTCATCGGAGACGCCACAGGGGCGCACATTCCGTGCGCCCCTCCCCTCTCTATTCCGCACCGCTGCCCGTGTCGCTCCTCACGCTCCGTTCGCGCGTCGCCGCCGCGCCGTTCTTCCTGCAACTCCGCAAAGAGGCCGCCGCCCTCGCCCCCGGCGACCGGCTCCGGCTCAAAGGCACCGTCGGCTCCCTCCCCGCCTTCGCCCTCGCCGACCTCGTCGAGCACGGCGCGACGCCGCTGTGCTGCCTCCTCGCCGAGCCGGAGTCGGCGGCGTACCTCCAGAGCGACCTCGAACAGCTCCTCGGCGAAGACCGCGAAGTGCTGCTGTTTCCGCCGAGCGGGCAGAAGCCGTATGACCGCGAGCAGATGGCCGAGAACGCCGCGCTGATCCAGCGCGCGGATGCGCTGCAAAGGCTCGAAGAGGGGTTCAATGGCATCGTCGTGACGAGCGTGACGGCGGTGGCCGAACTCGTCGCGCCGCCCGAGACCGTGGCGCAGGAGACGCTGACGGTGCGCGTCGGCGACGAAGTCGGGCCGGAGGCGCTGATGGAGCGGTTCATAGAGCAGGGATTCGAGGCCGTCGAGTTCGTCGCGCTCCCGGGCGAGCTCGCGCTCCGCGGTGGCATCCTCGACATCTACCCCTTCGCCGGCGACTACCCCGTCCGCATCGAGTTCTTCGGCGACGAGATCGACTCCATCCGCGAGTTCGACCCGCAGACGCAGCGCTCGGTGAGCCGGATGACATCCGCGCGCGTCGTCCCCAACCTCGGCGCAGCGGCGTACGACGACGTGGCCCACGTCGCCCTCCTCGACTACTTCCCCGATTCGACCCTCTTCGCTCTCTTCGACGAGGCTCGCCTCGACGACCGCGCCGACACGTTTCACACCGAAGCGACGGAGGCCTTCGCCACGCTCGACGACCCCGACGCGCCCGAGCCGGACCGGCTTTACCTCGCCGGCGATCAGCTCCGCGAGCGGCTCGCCCGCCGTCCGCGCCTCCTTTTCGGCACGTTCTCGCACGATGCCGAGCGGGCGCTGTCGCTCGAAGCGCAGCCGCAGCCCGACTTCAACAGCGATGTCCGCCGGCTCCGCACCCACCTCGCCGAACTGAAAGAGCGGGGCTTCGAAGCGTACATCCTCTGCGACAGCCAGGGCCAGCGCGCCCGCCTCCGCGAGCTACTCGGCGACGAAGACCACGAGCCCGACGCCGTGCTCACCGTCGAGTCGATGCACGAGGGGTTCGTCCTCCCCGAAGAGCGGCTCGCGGTCTACACCGACCACCAGGTCTTCCACCGCTACCACCGGCCGACGGCGAGGAAGCGCCGCCGCGTCAAAGGCGGCCTCTCCCTCCGCGACATCGCCGGCCTCACGCCGGGCGACTTCGTCGTCCACGTCGACTACGGCATCGGGAAGTTCGCCGGGCTCAACAAGATCACTGTCCGCGACAAAAAGCAGGAGGCCGTCCGCGTGCTGTTTCTCGGCGGCGACGAGCTGTTCGTCAACGTCAACGCGCTCCACAAGCTGCACAAGTACACCGGCAAAGAGGGCCACCAGCCGAAGCTCACGAAGCTCGGCAGCGGGCAGTGGGAGCGCGCGAAGGGCCGGACGAAGAAGCGCGTCAAAGACATCGCCCGTGACCTCGTGCAGATCTACGCGAAGCGGAAGGCGAGCTCGGGCTACGGCTTCGCGCCCGACTCGGTGTGGCAGCGCGAGATGGAGGCGTCGTTCCGGTGGGAGGACACGCCCGACCAGGCCCTCGCCGCGAGCGCGGTGAAGGAGGACATGGAGCAGCCGATCCCGATGGACCGGCTCGTCTGCGGCGACGTCGGCTTCGGCAAGACGGAGATCGCGATCCGCGCTGCGTTCAAGGCCGTGCAGGACGGCAAGCAGGTCGCCGTGCTCGTCCCGACGACGATCCTCGCGCTCCAGCACTTCGAGACGTTCACCGAGCGGCTTGCCCGGTTTCCGGTCAAAATCTCCCAGCTTTCGCGGTTCGTCCCGGCCGCCGAGCAGAAGGAGGTGCTCGCCGGGATGAAGAGCGGCGACGTGGACATCGTGATCGGGACACAGCGGCTCGCCGGCAAAAAGGTCGAGTTCAAGCGCCTCGGCCTGCTCGTAATCGACGAGGAGCAGCGGTTCGGGGTCGCGGTGAAGGAGCGGCTGCGGAAGATGCGCTCCGAAGTCGACACGCTCACGCTGACGGCCACGCCGATCCCGCGCACGCTCCAGTTCTCACTCCTCGGCGTCCGCGACCTCTCGACGATCAACACGCCGCCACCGAACCGGCAGCCCGTCGTCACCGAGATCCACACGTTCGACCGCGACCTCATCCGCGACGCGATCCTCTACGAGTTCAACCGCGGCGGGCAGGTCTTCTTCGTCCACAACCGCGTCCGCACGATCGAGGAGATGGCGATGATGATCCGCGCGATCGTGCCCGACGTGCGCGTCAAAGTCGCCCACGGGCAGATGAAGCCGACCGAGCTCGAAAACGTGATGCACGACTTCATCCAGCACAAGTTCGACGTGCTCGTCGCCACGAGCATCGTCGAGAGCGGGATCGACGTGGCAAACGCGAATACGATGATCATCGACCGCGCCGACCGCTTCGGGCTCTCCGACCTCCACCAGCTACGCGGGCGCGTCGGGCGGAGCGACCGGAAGGCGTTCTGCTACCTCATGGTGCCGTCGGTCCACACGCTCACGCGCGAGGCGCGGATGCGGCTCCAGGCCGTCGAGGAGTTCTCCGAGCTCGGCAGCGGTTTCAACATCGCCATGCGTGACCTCGACATCCGCGGCGCCGGGGCGATGCTCGGGGCCGAGCAGAGCGGGTTCATCGAGGATCTAGGCTACGAGACCTACCACCGGATTCTGGAGGAGGCCGTGCAGGAGCTCCGCCACGAGGAGTTCAGCGACCTGTTCAAGGGCGAGGCCGCCCCGCCCGCTGGCGAGTCGACGGTCGATGTGGAGGAAGACGCACTCATCCCCGGCCACTACGTCTCGAACAACACCGAGCGGATGAACCTCTACCGCCGCCTCGCCGACCTCGGCGAGCCCGACGAACTCGCCGCGTTCCGGCAGGAATTGGGCGACCGCTTCGGTCCGATCCCGCCTGAGGTGGACACCCTCCTGATGGCGGCTGAGATCAAAACGGCGGCGCAGGCCCTCCGCCTCCCCCGCGTCCAGTTCAAAAACCAGCGCCTCTTTCTCGACGTGCCCTCGCAGGACGCCGACCCGTACTTCTACGAGACGGCCTTCCACCCCCTGCTCGAACGCCTCGCCGCGCTCGACCGGCGCTACGTGCTCAAAGAGACAAAAGGCGGCCGGCTCCGCGCGATCGTGCAGGACGTCCCCGACCTCCCGACGGCGAAGCGGCTGCTGGAACAGCTCCGGCCGCTCGAAGCCATCGCCGCCTGACACGCTCACGCTTCGAGCGGGACCTCATCGTAATGCCGGGCGATGCTTTCGGCGCGCTCGCGGAGGTTGTCGCGCAGTGCCGGCGGCTCTAGGGCTTCTGCGTCGGTGCCGTAGCGGAGCAGCCAGCGCGCGATGTAATCGACGTTCTCGAAGTAGAACGTGACCTGCACGCCGTCGTCCGTCTGGATCTCTTCCTCGATCTCGGCCGGGATGCTGCGCTTCGCCCAGCGGTAGGTGCGCGGGTGGAAACGGAGGACGATCCGCTCGTTACGCGGATTCGAGCCCTTCTCCTTCAGGTACGCTTCGAGGTCGAAGTCGGCCGGCCGTTTGAACGTGTCAGTCATCATCCGCATCTTCCGAATCCGGTCCAGCCGGAAGTTGCGCACGTCTTTGCGGAGGTGGTCGTAGGCGATCAGGTTCCACGAGTCGGAGTAATACACGAGCCCGAGCGGGTCCACCTTCCGCTTCGTGAGTTCGTCGCGGCTGGCGACGTAGTACTGCATGAAGATACTCTGCTGCTTCGCCACGGCCTCGCTGAGGTCGTACCACCGCCCCTCCTCGTCGTGTCCCCCCTGCCCCGGATCGAGGTTGCGGATGTACGGCGCGATCACCGTGTTGTCCTGCAGCCGGTCGATGTAGTCGCGGACGGACTCGGGGAGGACGGAGCGGATCTTCAGGCCCACCTCGTCGGCGTCGGCGCGAAGCGAGAGGTCGGGCTGGAGCTTAGTGAAGGCCGTCCCCACGAGGAGCGTCGCCGCTTCGCGAGCGGTGAACATCAGGGGCGGGAGCTGATACCCCTCGAGGATCTCGTACCCCCCGCCTTCCGCGTACGTCAGCGGGACGCCGGACTCGCCGAGGGTGCGGAGGTCGCGGAAGATCGTGCGCCGGCTGACCACAAAGTGCTCGGCGAGGTCGCGCGAGGTCATGTTGGGGCGGTTCTGCAGAAGGAGAACCAGCGCGAACAGCCGTTCGGTTTTGTTGAGCGTGCGGTCGGCTTGGGACATGCGGCAGCGTAGGTTTCCGGGGTGGGGTGACAGAGATATGTCAACGCTTGAGCCCAGCGGCAGTTCGCCTACATCGAGCGATCACGTGCACTTTTTCGCGCGCGATGCTCGACCGCCGCCGCTCAGCAGATTGGTGCGGAAGCTCCCTCTGCAATCTCCCCGTTCGTAGACTCTACGGAACAGGACTCTCTCCCCTCCCCGTGCGGTTGCGACTCTCCCCTAAATCCCGACGCAACATCCTCCGGATCGTTCCCTTCGGAGTGATCTGGTTCGCCACGGACCAGGTGTTTCTGATCTCGAACTACGCCGCCACTGAAAGCTTCAACGATGTCCCGGACACCGCTATCAAGCTCGACATCGGGATCTACGTCTTCGCCAGCCTCGCCGTCGCCGCTGTGGGGTGCCTCGTCGGTGCCGTCGAGTTGCTCTACCTCAACCGGCGGCTGAGCACGCTGAGCCTGGGTGCGAAGCTCATCGCCAAAACGCTGTTCTACGCTGTACTCCTGACGGCGGTCATCCTCATCACCTTCCCCATTGCCGCGGCGATGGAGATGGATACGAGCCTGAGTGACCCCCGTGTCTGGGAGCGGCTCCAGGGCTTCCTCATCAGCAAGGCGAGCCTGAGCACGGGCGTGCAACTCACCGCCTCCCTCGTGGCGTCGCTGTTCTACGCTGAGATCAGCGAGCACATGGGACCGCACGTGCTGAGGAACTTCCTGACGGGCCGCTACCACACTCCCAAAGAGGAGCGGCGGGTATTCCTCTTCTCCGACATGAAGTCGTCGACACGCATCGCCGAGCGGCTTGGGCACGCCCGCTACTTCGTGCTGCTCCGGGCCTACTACGACGCTCTCGGCGACGCGATTGTCGAGCACGGCGGCGAGGTCTACCAGTACATCGGGGACGAGATCGTCGTGTCGTGGCCCGAAGAGATCGGGCTCAGCGATGGCAATTGCATCCGCTGCGTCCTGCAGATGAAGCGGGATCTGCACGAGCGAGCCGACTGGTTCGAAGAGCGCTTCGGGGTCGTCCCGGATTTCAAGGCCGGCCTGCAGGTCGGCGACGTGACGACGGGGGAAATCGGGGCGCTCAAAAAGGAGATCGTGTTCACCGGCGACGTGCTGAATCAGACCGCCCGGATCCAGGCGCTGTGCACCAAGCACGGCGTCGACGTGCTCGTGGGCGACGCGCTGAGAGCCCGCCTCGACGCCGACGACGCGTGGGCCTTCCGCTCGTTGGGGGAGCAGGTCCTGCGCGGCAAGGCACGCCCCGTGGAACTGTTTGCTTTAGAGCCGGACTACGGCGCGGGGTACGCGTACGAGGCCCCCAGCCCGAGCGGGATGCCGAGCGTCCAGTAGAGGATCAGGAACGCCGACCACACCACGAGGAACGCGATGCTGTACGGGATCATCAGCGACGTCAACGTCCCGATGCCCGTCCCCTTCACGTAGCGCTGGCAGTAGACCACGACGAGCGGGAAGTACGGCATCAGCGGCGTGATGATGTTCGACGACGAGTCGCCGACGCGGTAGGCCGCCTGCGTGAGGTCCGGCGAGATCCCGACCTGCATCAGGACGGGCACGAAGATCGGCGCGAGGAGGGCCCACTTCGCGCTCGCCGAGCCGACGAAGAGGTTCACGAACGCCGTCAGGAAGATGATGCCGACAACCGTCACGCCGCCCGGCAGCGAGAGCGCCTGCAACGCCGCCGCGCCCTTGACCGCGAGGAGCGCTCCGATGTTCGACGTGCCGAAGGCGTGGACGAAGAGGGCGCAGAAGAACGCCATCACGATGTAGTAGCCCATCCCCTGCATCGCCTTCGTCATCGCGTCCACCATGTCCTTCGAGGTGCGGAAGACGCCCGCGATCACGCCGTAGACCACGCCCGGAATCAGGAAGAGGAGGAAGATCAGCGGCACGATCGACTGCATGATCGGCGCGCGGAACGAGTTGAGCGAGCCCGTCTCGTCGCGGAACGGGGAGTCCGCCGGCAGCAGCGCGAGCGTGAGCAGGCCGAGCCCGAGCACGAGGACGGCCGTCGCCCACCAGAACGCCTTCCGCTCCCTCGTGTCGATCGTATCCATGTCCGGCGACTTCTCGGCGTCGGCATCGACCGGATTGCTGGCTTTGAGCCGCGGCTCGATGATCTTGTCGGTGATGAACCAGCCGAGCGCGACGATGAGCAGGCTGGAGGTCGCCGTGAAGAAGTAGTTGTTGAGCGGGTTGAGCAGGAGGCCCGGCGCAACCATCTGCGCGGCGGGCTGCGTAAAGCCCATCAGGAGCGGATCGAGCGCGGAGGGGACGGGGTTCGCGCTGAACCCGCCGGAGACACCCGCGAACGCCGCTGCGATCCCCGCCAGCGGATGCCGGCCGGCCGCGTAGAAGATGATCCCCCCGAGCGGGATCACGAGCACGTACCCCGCATCGATCGCGCTGTGGCTGATGAGCCCGACGAGTACGACGACCGGCGTCAGCAGCGCCGTCGAGGTTTTTCCGAGGAGGAGCTTGATGCTCGTGTTGAAGTACCCCGCCTCGTCGGCCACGCCCACCCCGAGCATCGCCACGAGCACGACGCCGAGCGGCGCGAAGCTCGTGAAGATCGTCACCATGTTCGCGAGGAACGTAGCGAGGGCCGTCCCGGTCAGCAGGTTGAGGACGCGGATCGGCTCGCCCGTGCGCGGGTCGAGGTCGGCGAACTCGACGCCCGCCAGGAGGGCCGAGAGCGCCCAGACCACGAAGAGCGAGATGAGGAACAGCATCGCCGGGTCCGGCAGCTTGTTGCCCACGGTCTCGATCCCGCCGAGCAATCGGTTGACGAACGAAGGCGGGGACGCGGAGGCGTCGGTGCGGGGCGGTTCCATCGGCGCGGGGGTTGGGTGAGGCCGCGAATGTAGCGACGGCCTTCCCACACCTGAAAGCCCCACCCGCCTGTTTCCGCTCGTCCTGTCCCGAACGACCCTTCCAAAACCGATCAGAAGCCGCTCTGCGTGGCACGCCGCGGAGGCACCGTGACGCTACCGGGGCAGGTAGGCGGCGAAGCCCGGCGTCAGCGTGAAGCGCCGGGTTCAGGCCCAGAGCCGCTGACGCGCCGCGCGGGCTTCCCAGGACCCGAATACGAATAAGACATCGAACAAGAGCAGGAACCGCATGGCGTTGAGCGCCACTTCTGCACCGTACGCTCCTTGCTTTGCTCCGTAACGCGCCCGCCTCAGAAGATCGACGTGCCGGTCTTGGTGGTCAGCAGTTCGAGAGCCATCGTGCCGGCGAGCGAGTTCCCCTTCGTTCCCAACCCGGGCGACCACACGGCCGCAACGAAGGAGCCGGGCAGCACGGCGACGATCCCACCGCCGACGCCGCTCTTCGCAGGAAGGCCCACGCGGTACGCGAAGTCGCCAGCCTCGTCGTACACGCCACAGGTGAGCATGACGGCGTTGAGGCGCTTGACTTGGCGCGGCGCCACGATCAGCACCCCGTCGGGGGAATGCCCGCCCGTGGCGAGGAACGTGAAGGCCCGGCACAGCGCGGTGGTGCTCATGGTCAGGGAGCACAGCAGGCAGTAAGCCTCCATCACGCGCTCGGGATCCTCGCGCAGCACCCCGAACGACTTCAGGAAGTAGGCGAGCGCCCGGTTGCCATCGCCGCTCGCGTATTCGGCCTCCGCCACGGCGTGGTCGTAGTCGAGCGACGGATCGGCCGCGGCCTCGCGGACGAAGGCAAGGAAGGGGTCGGTGCCGGTCGGGACCGCGTCGAGGACGGTATCGACCACCACGAGCGCGCCCGCGTTGATCATCGGGTTGCGCGGGCGGCCCCGTTCAGCTTCGAGTTGGACGAGCGAGTTAAAGGCCGTGCCGGAGGGCTCGCGCCCCACCCGCTCCCAGACCGCATCGCCGACGAGCCGCATCGCGAGGCCGAGGCTGAGCACCTTCGCGATGCTCTGGATAGAGAACGACCGGTCGGCGTCGCCGACGGCGTGCACGGCCCCGCCGACCGTGCGCAGCGTCATGCCGAAGCGCTCGCGGGGCACCGCCGCGAGGGGGGCGATGTAGTCCGCCACCCGGCCCTCAGTTAGCAGCGGGCGGCACTCCTCCTCGATCTCGGCCAGGATCCGCGCGTAGTCCATGGGCACTCGCTCACCTCCGTGTTGGGGTACGCAAGGTACCTACGCCTAGCAACGGAGTGGCGCTTCAGCCGCGCCGGGACGGAAGGGTTCTGCCGCCCGCTATGGATGGAGCACGTAGACCCGCCGACTTGTGCCTGCACCGATCAGCGCGCCCCATATCGCCGACATGGCCGAAATGCCCACCACATACTGAGCCCCGCTATCGGGGCTGAGTATCGAATCATCCCCCTCGGACAGGGCCGCTACCGCTAAGAGGCCTCCGATTCCAGCACCAAGAACTGCTCCCTTGAGGACGCCCCCAGCCCCCTCGTGCCGCGTAACCCGGACGACTTCGCTCGTCGGCACCGCGCGGCGAGCGGGCGGGCTGTGCCACGCGGTCGAGTCGGACCGAACGAACAACACCCGCCCCTCCTCGCGTGTGCCGTCGGCGAGTTCTACCGTGGCGTGGCGCCCGCGGAGTTGCTCGTCGAGGTGGTCGAAATCGCTGGGCACCGCGCGGCTAACGCTATGCGTAGCGGCGCAGCCTGAAATGAGAAGGGCTAGGAGCAGAAGGAAGCCGAGTCTCATGCAAGCGTAAGGCAGCAGAACAGAGTTGCCGTTCAGCCGCCGACGCGGCGAGACGGTGGAGCGGGCAAAGTAGAAGCTGCCGGTGAGGGAGGCAAGGTCGTGGAGCGGCAGGTCGGCCTGCGACGGCGGGTTCTGCCGCGCTTCACCCTTCCGTGAGCGGCGCCCACTCTAGCCCTTGAGGGACACGCAACGGGGCCACGTGGTAGGGGTCGAAATAGAGCCGCAGGGTGTCACTCGTCCCAACGGGCGTGAGCAGGTACGAATCCACGATGACGACGCCCTCCGGTCTTGGGGGGCCCTGAGGTGCGGGCTGTGCCGAGGAGGAGTCCGGGGCTACGGTATACATCGATGTTCGCGTCACCACTTCTAGCGGCTGACCGTCCTTCCGAAGGCGCGCGATCATCTCCGAGGAGGCCTGTATCCCTTTGAAAGGGCCGTAGCGCCCGATCCGGATGGCGTCCTCAGGCTTGCGTCCGTAGGCCTCGTTCTGCGCGGGCTCTACGTCAGCGAAGAGTTCGGCGTACTCCGTAAGTGTAAGAGGCTCCCTCGGCCAATCGAACCCGCCCTGCGACGCTGAGCACGCCGCGAGCAGAAGGAAGGCGAGGAGCAGGGATTGCTTCACGAAGTCGATCCGGACGGGAGGCATGCGGCAGAACTACTACTTCAGGGGAGTGGACGCCGCATAATACACCGGGACGGGGACTCCTCCTGCAACCCCGTCGCCTAATCCCCCCTCCCGGACATTATCCTACACCGCCGTCGCGTAAACGACGGGGTACGGCGCTTTCCGTGCGTAGTTGAACGGAGCGGCCCGATCCTCGGCCTTCCTCCTCGACAACGTTCGGTCAACGCGCTCACGCTCACCTGTTCCGCCTACCACTCAGACGTTAAAGCGAAATAGCAGCACGTCGCCGTCGGCCACGACGTACTCTTTGCCCTCGCTCCGCAGCGCGCCCGCCTCGCGCACGGCGGCCTCCGTGCCGTGCTTGTCGTAGTCGGCGAACTTGATGGTCTCGGCGCGGATGAAGCCCTTCTCGAAGTCGGTGTGGATGACGCCGGCGGCCTGTGGCGCCTTCGTCCCGCGCGCGATCGTCCACGCCCTCGACTCCTTCGGCCCGGCGGTGAAGTACGTGATGAGCCCGAGGAGGTCGTACGCCTCGCGGATCAGCCGGTGGAGGCCCGGCTCGGTCTGCCCGGCCTCGGACAGAAACTCCGCCCGCTCCTCCGGGTCGAGCTCGGCGAGCTGCGCCTCGAACTCGGCCGAGACGACGACGACGCCGGCCCCCTCGGCCGCTGCGATCTCGCGGACCGTGTCGACGTAGGCGTTCCCGTCAGGCAATTCGTGCTCGCCGACGTTCGCGGCGTAGAGCACGGGTTTGGCCGTGAGCAGAAAGACGTCGCGCAGCATCCGCGCCTCGTCGTCGTTCTGCAGTTCGAGCGTGCGTGCGGGCTTGCCGTCGCCGATGTGCTGGTGCAGACGCTGGTAAAACACGACCTCCTTCTGCGCATCTTTGTTGCCCGTCTTCGCCATCTTCTGCGAACGCTCGACCCGCTTCTCGGCCGTATCCAAATCCTTCAGCAGCAGTTCCGTCTCGATGATCTCGATGTCACGCGCCGGATCGACCGAGCCCGCGACGTGGACGACGTTCGGGTCCTCGAAGCAGCGGACGACGTGGGCGATCGCGTCGACTTCGCGGATGTGGGCGAGGAACTGGTTGCCGAGCCCCTCCCCCTTCGACGCACCGGCGACGAGGCCCGCAATGTCGACGAACTCGATCGTCGCCGGGAGCGTCTGCGCGGACTTCGCCAGCTCGGCCAGCCGGTCCAGCCGCGGGTCCGGCACGCCGACGACGCCGACGTTCGGCTCGATCGTGCAGAAGGGGTAGTTGGCGGCCTCGGCGCCGGCCTCGCTGAGCGCGTTGAACAGCGTGGACTTGCCGACGTTGGGGAGGCCGACGATGCCGACTCGGAGCGCCATGGGGATGCGGGGTGGGGAGAATAAATCGGGACGGGAATCTGCACGATGCAGCCCGCAGTCTACGGCGCGATGCGCGGCGGTGTCCCGCCCGCCGCTATCTTCAACCATTCCTCAGACACTGCCCCCTATGCCCGCCCGCTCCGCCGTTCTCGCCGCTGCGCTCGTCCTCGCCTTCGCGGCCGAGATTCCGGCGGCGCACGCCCAGTTCGCGACGCCGACGTTGCCCTTCGTCCAGGTCGGAGTGGGTGGCACGCCGGGCGTGGGCGTGCAGGCCGGGTTCGCGAGCCCCGCGCTCACCGTGCTCACGCAGGAAGCCTCGTTCTACGCCGACTACGCGCCGCGCTTCGTGGGCTCGGACGGGCGGCTGCTCGTGGCCCTCGGGCTCGGCGGGAGCGTCCGCGTCCTCCGCGTGCTCACCGTCGTGACGGACCTCGACGCGGGGCCGTACGACCTCGACGTGGGCTTCCGCTTCGGGCCGAGCTTCTTCTTCTCGTTCTTCGAGGAGACGGCGGCCAGCAAAGCGCGCTCGTTCCGCCTCTTCGCCGAGCCGTTCGCCCGCGGCTCCATCCGGTTCGACCGCCGCGTCGTCTACGTCGAGATCGGCACGCAACCGTCGCACCTCCGCGCTGGCCTGCTCCTCGGGCTGTGACGACGCGGAGCGCCCGTCACCCCACGTAGTCGACCTGCACGAAGTCGCGCTCGGGGAGGACTACGGCCGTCAGCTTGCCGAATTCTGGGTGGCTGGCGTAGACGCAGCCCGTGTCGATGCAGATCAGGTCCGGCTCGTCGACGGGCGACGGCTGCGGGGTGTGGCCGCAGACGACGGGCTTCTCCCAATCGCGGTCGCGGACGGCGAGGTGCTCGCGGGTCCAGAGGAACGTCTCGGCCGTCTCGTGCTGGAGGTTGTACGCGACGGGGTAGTACGGCTTGAGCCCGGCGTGGACGAAGCAGAAATCCGCCGTGTCGAGGTAGAGCCGGGTCCGTCGGAGGAACGCGTGGTGCGAGGCCGGGATGATGTGCTCGCCGTTCTCGTAGCTCGCGAGCGTTTCGAGCCCGCCGTTGATCCGCCACAGCTGGATGTCGCCCCGGTCGATGAAGTCGAGCATCATCTGATCGTGGTTGCCGCGCAGGAACGAGCAGCGCGGGCCGGTCTCGTCGGTGCTCGCCGTCTCCATCTCGATGAGGCGGTCGATGACGCCCTTCGAGTCCGGCCCGCGGTCGGTGTAGTCGCCGACGAAGATCAGGTGGTCGTCCAGCGTCGGCGCGAGGCGCTCCAGAAGCGCTTCGAGGGAACGGACGCAGCCGTGGATGTCACCGATGGCAATGAGGCTCATACGGGCGTAGCGAGAGGCCGGTGGAGTCGAGGATACGAAGGCCGCGCCTTACACCGACGGGGCGTGGGAAGACCCGGACGGCGGCGTGATGTCAACGAGGCCTCGGCCCGTCTTGCGCAGCCGCCCCTCGTCCTTGAGCGTCGTGAGCACCGCATCGAGGATGCCGTTGAGGAACGTCCCGCTTTGCTCGGTGCTGAACTGCTTCGCCACTTCGATGGCTTCGTTGATCGACACCTTCGGCGGGATATCCTCGAAGTAGAGCAGTTCCGTAATCGCCTGCCGCAGCGTCAACCGGTCGACCGTCGCGATGCGGTTGAGCCCCCAGTTCTTGGCATGCGCCTCGATGAGTTCGTCGGTCTCCTCCTCGTGGTCGAGCGTGGCGAGGAACAGCCGCTCGGCGAAGCGGAGCGCGGGCCCTTCGAAGTGCGGCTGGAGCAGGTGCTTGACGATGTGCCCGACGCCGTCCCCGCTCAATTCGCGGGCGTACAACGCCTGCATGACTCGGGCTCGGACTTCGCGGCGGCTGCTCATGGTTAGAGAAAGAACGGGGGGATGGATTGGAATAGCTCATGCTACGACGCATTTATCGGCTAGTGCCGCCGCAGCCTTTCAATTCGCTCAAGCTACACAAGCCCTTCCCTAGTTACGAACACGCGGGCCGCCGGGTCTATCCCGAACACACGCCGCCCCGCCCGCCATGCCGCCGCCCCCTCGCCCCGACCGACCGATCCGCTGGCGTGCTCGGCCGGCGCTCCTCGTGGCGGGCTGCTTCGCAGCGGGGATCGTAGCGGCCCGCTTCGCCCCGGCCGTCGGGTTTTGGGAATGGGTCGGGGTCGCCGGAGCCGCGGCGCTCGTGACCGTGGTCGCCACGGTGGGGAGCCGGGCGCGACTCGTGTCGCTCGCTGGGCTGATCGCGACGGTCGGTCTCGGCGTGGCGATTACGGCGCTGGGCGGGGCGCATCTCGCCGCGTGGCAGCAGCTTCCGAGCGATCACGTCGCCCACCTCGCCGCCCGTGTTGCCGACCCCGTCGTGCTCACCGGCACTGTCGCCGACCACCCCGTCGTGACCGAGCGCGGCGTCCGCTTCACGCTCGCCGCCGACTCCGCCGCGCCGACGGACGTGCTCTATCCCGTCCGAGGCCGCGTGCAGGTCTCCCTCTGGCACCCACGCCGCGACGACGAGCCTCGGATCGACTACCCGCTCGTCCGCGCCGGCTACCGCGTCGAGGTTGCCGGCGCGCTCCGCCCCCTCGCGCCCCGCCGTAATCCGGCCGACTTCGACTACGGCGCATATCTCGCCCGGCGCGGCACACACGCCACGCTCGCCGGCTACGACTCGACGACGCTCACCATACTTGCCGCCGATCCCGGCCCGCTCGACCGCACCGCGAACGCCGTCCGCGCCCACGTCGAAGTCACCCTCGCCCGCCACATCCGGGACGACGAGCCGCGCGCCGTCCTCTCCGCCCTCCTCCTCGCCGACCGCAGCGAGATCGACCGCGCCACCCGCGATGCGTTCGCGCTGACTGGGCTGATGCATCTGCTCGCGATCTCCGGCCTCCACGTCCTCCTCGTCGGGATGGCGCTCTACGCATTCCTCAAGCCGACGCTCCACCGGCTCCGCTGGTCGTGGCGGCGGGTCGAGATCGTGCGGACCGCGCTGACGCTCGGGTTGCTCGGGCTCTACGTCCTCACGACGGGCGCGCCGCCGTCGGCCGTGCGAGCCCTCGTGATGGCCGCGCTGCTCATCGTCGGGGCTGCGACGGAGCGGGCACCGAACACGCTCAACGCGCTCGGCGTGGCTGCCCTCGTGCTCCTGTTCGTGCGGCCGACGTTCCTGTTCGACGTCGGCTTCCAACTCTCGTTCGCCGCCGTCGGGGCGATCGTGACGCTGGTGCCGGTGCTCGAAAGCTGGCTACCGGCCGTGTGGACGGGAGGGAGAATCCGGCGATGGACCGTAAACATGACGCTCGTCTCGCTCGCCGCCACGCTCGGGACGATGCCGGTCCTCCTCTTCCACTTCGGCCGCGTCCCCCTCGCCGGACTCCTGCTCAACCTCGCCGCAATCCCGGCGACGACGCTCACGCTCGGCGGCGGGCTCTTCACCGTCCTCGCCTCCCCCCTCCCGCCCCTCGCCGATGTCTTCGGCGCGGCGGCTGAGGGCGGCGCTCTCGTGCTCCTCTGGCTCAGCCGGACCGGTGCCGAGTGGCTGGCGTGGACGAGCGTCGGCGGCTTCGTCCGCAACGCGTGGTTCATCAGCGCCCTCGCGGCGGGGCTCGCCGCGCTCGCCCTCTGGCCGCGGCCCCGTCCCCGCTGGCGCCTCGTCGCCGTTGCCGGCGCGCTTACGGTCATCGGTGTGTGGCAACCCGTGTGGAGCGGCGCGACGCAGCCGCGACTGGATGTGTTGTTCTTCGACGTCGGGCAGGGCGACGCCGCGCTCCTCACGCTTCCCAACGGACGCCGCGTGCTCGTCGATGCCGGGCTCCGCGACCCGTACACGGACCAGGGCGAGCGGACGATCCTCCCCCACCTCGTCCGCGAAAACATCGACCGACTCGACGCCGTGATCGTGACGCATCCGCACGCGGACCACCTCGGCGGGCTTCCGGCGATCCTGCGCGCGATCCCTACTGCACAGGTTGTCCACAACGGGCATAACTATTCCTCGGAGCTGTATGCCGAGACCGTCGCCCTCGTGGCCGAACGCGGCGTCCGCAGCCGCGCCGTCACGTCCGGCGATACGCTCGCGCTCGATCCGACAGTACGCCTCCAGATCCTTGGCCCCTCCGCCTCGCCCGGACCCGGCGACGAAGCGAACGAAGGCTCGGTCGTGCTCCGCGTGAGCTACGGTGCCACGTCGTTCCTCCTCACCGGCGACGCCGAAGCGGATGCCGAAGCCGACCTCCTCGCCCGCTACGGCGACCTGCTGCAAAGCGACGTGGTGAAAGTCGGCCACCACGGGAGCCGGACGAGCAGCACGGCCCCGTTCGTGACGGCCGTGGTCGGCGGGCAGACGCCGCTCGCCGTCGTGTCGGTCGCCGAGCGCAACGTCTACGGGCTCCCCAACGCCGAGGTGCTGGACCGCTGGGAGCACGCCGGGGCGACGGTGCTGCAAACGTCGAAAGAAGGTGCCGTCTGGCTCCGCTCCGATGGGAAGACCGTCAAGCGCTTGGACTGGCGCTGACCGCGTCGGTGCCCTGCAGCAAAGCTCAAGGAAGTGTCATCCTGAGCGAATGCGAAGGATCTTGACGCTACCCCCCTCGCTGTCTGTGCTCGTCGCGGACCCCCACGTGTCCTCCCCCTCCGAGGGGGAGGGACTCATCCTCTAGCGTTTCTGCACCGCCTCAGTGGTAGAGGAAGAGCGGGATCTCGGCGTTGTCGATCAGCCCGCTCGCCGTCGAGCCGAAGAGGAATTCTTTCAGGCCGGACTGCGAGTGGGCGCCCGCCACGATGAGGTCGGCGCGGCTGCGGGTGGCGTGGTCGAGCAGCCGACTCTTCGCCTGCCCGCCGGGCAGGCTCGTCCCCTCGACGGAGGTGAACCCGTGGGCTTGGAGGTAGGACTTCGCGAGCGAGAGCATCAGTTCGGACTCGGCCGTCGCCTCCTCCCCATCGCCCTCGCGCACGTTGACGACCTCGACGGCGAGGTGCTCCGTGTCGAACGGGCTCAGCTCGGCGAACTTCTGCATCGCGCGCGCCGCGCTCACGCTCCGGTCGTAGGCGACGAGCACGCGACGGATCGGGCGGTACTCGGACTCGACGACGAGCGTGGCGGCGGCGCCTTTCTCCACGACCTCGTCCATCGTCCGCGTTCGCTTGTCGCGCTGCGGATAAAAGAAGTGCGACTCGTGCCCGGCAATCAGCAGGTCGTGGTACTTCATGTCCTCGACGATCCGCTCGAACGGGACGCCCTCCTCGACGTGGTCGGCCCCGTGGGGGATGCCTTCGCGGTCGAGCTCCTCAGCGAAGCGGCGGAGGAGGTGGTGCGCTTGAGCGCGGGCCTCGTCCGAGAGTGCGTGTTGGAGCTTCTCTGCATAATACATCGCGCCCACGCCAGCGCCGGAAGCCTGGGAGCGGATCCCTTCGCGGTCGACGATGGCGAGGCCCGTCACCGACGCGCCGGAGCGGTGAGCGATCTCGATCGCGTAGCGGGTTGCGACGGAGGTGTCGGTGTCGAAGTCGAGGGCGACGAGGATGCGCTTGAGCATAAGGAAGAGGAGGCAAGATGTGGGCGGACGACTAAAGGTACATCGGGGGCATCAGAGACACTATGCCACCGATTGGTATAGGCTGATATAAGAGGAGCCCCTCGTTCATCCACACTGCCTAATTAAATAAAGTATTGAATAAGTAAAAAGGTATAGTAGTAGAGGCTGTGGACATGTGGACAAGCCGGTCGGAAGAGGCCGTTGTGGATAGACGTGCATAAGCGCCGAGTTATCCGCGGTACTGTCCACAAACGGCCCGCCGGCCGAAGCCGCGACAGTCCCCGTCCGGTGCGATCTCGCGACGTTGTCCACTTCTCCACGCCTGTCCACAACTAGGGGAATCCCCTACCCACACCCCGTCCACAACCCGGAGCCTGTGGACGACGGTTGGATAACCCGTGGAGAGATCGTCCTTGACAGCGTGGCGATTTTGACAGGGCGGAGCGGCGTCGGCGTTGTCCCCGACGCGTCCACGGTTGTCCACACCGTTCTCCACACGGTGGAAAAAGTCCCCGTTTTGCACACCACGCGCTGCCGAAGCCGCGTTCGGTCGGAAGGGGAAAACCCTCGCCCGATCAGTCCGTTGAACTCCGCCCCCGTCCCTCGATGCCGATTCGTTGATGCCGACTCGTTTCATGCGCACCGTGCTCTGCCTGCTCCTCGTCCTCGCGTTCGCTGCCGAGGCGCCCGCTCAGTCCAGCCGTCACGACGTCACGATCGCCCGCGTGAAGTACGGCGGCGGCGGTGACTGGTACAGCGGCGAGGGGTCGCTCCCCAACCTCCTCGCCTTCGTGCGGACGAACACGCTGCTCGACGTGGCACCCGAAGAAGACATCGTCGAACTGACGAGCGACAAGCTCTTCCAGTACCCGTACCTCTATCTCAACGGGCACGGCACGGTCCGCTTCACCGCGCGTGAGGCCGAGCGGCTTCGGCGCTACCTCGTCGGCGGCGGCTTCCTCCACATCAACGACGACTACGGGCTCGATCAGACGATCCGGCAGGAGATGAAGAAAGTCTTCCCCGAGCAGGAGTTCGTCGCCGTCCCGTTCGAGCATGAGGTCTACCACGCGCACTTCCAGTTCCCCAACGGCCTCCCCAAAGTGCACGAGCACGACGGCAAGCCGGCGCAGGGACTCGGGTTGTTCCACGAGGGGCGGCTAGTCGTGTTCTATTCGTACGAGAGCGACATCGGCGACGGGTGGGAGCCGGAGGGCGTGCATAACAACCCACCCGAGAAGCGGCAGGCGGCGCTCCGGATGGGAACGAACCTGCTCGTTTACGCGATGACACGCTAGCAACTCCCCTGCCTCTCTCCTTCTCCCCTATGCGTTTGATTCTCTTCGTTGCCCTCGTCGTCGTGCTCGCCGTCACGAACCCCGGCCCGGACGAGTTCGCCGAGTTCGCCGAAGACAACGTCGCCGAGCAGATCGGGACGATGGCGGAGGCGATGCCCGCAGGTGGACTCCTCGGCGACCTCGGAGCGATGGCGGCCGGTCGCCTCGTCCGCCGCTTCGCCGACCGCGACAACTACCTCGTCGCGAGCGTGTATACCTTAGACTTCGACGGGCGCGCGCGCGAAGGCGAGGAGTGGAAGTTCATCGGCATCGCCACCCTCTTCTTCGAGATCCAACGCCCCGCCAGCCTCGACTGATCGCGCCCCGGTCCCCAACGCGCCTGTACAGACGCGACACGCCGCGTCTCTACCTACCACTTCGCTCTTCGCTCTCCATGCACGACGACCTCCGCACGCAAGACCCCGACCTCTACTCCATCATCCAGCGCGAAATCGACCGGCAGAACGACGGGCTCGAACTCATCGCCTCGGAGAACTTCGTCTCGCTCGCCGTGCTGCAGGCGATGGGCACGCCGCTGACGAACAAGTACGCCGAAGGCCGGCCCGGCAAGCGCTACTACGGCGGGTGTGAGATCGTCGACGAGGCCGAAGTGCTCGCGCAGGAGCGAGCGAAGAAGCTCTTCGGCGCCGACTGGGTGAACGTGCAGCCGCACTCCGGCGCCACGGCCAACCACGCCATCTACCTCGCCCTCATGGAGCCCGGCGACCGCCTCCTCGGGCTCGACCTCGCCCACGGCGGCCACCTCACGCACGGCTCCCCCGTCAACTTCTCCGGCATCCTCTACGACGCCCACTTCTACGGCGTCGAGCGCGATGGCGAGCTCGCCGGACGGATCGATATGGAGAAGGTGCGGGCGAAAGCGCGCGACGTGCAGCCGAAGATGATCTCCGTCGGTGCCAGCGCTTACAGCCGTGACTTCGACTATCCGGCGTTCCGCGCGATCGCCGACGAGGTGGGCGCGATCCTGTGGGTGGACATGGCCCACACCGCCGGCCTCATCGCCGTCGACCTGCTGAGCGACCCGCTCCCCCACGCCCACGTCGTCTCGACGACGACGCACAAGACGCTGCGCGGGCCGCGCGGCGGGATGCTTCTCGTCGGGAAGGACGCCGAGAACCCGCTCGGGAAGACGTGGAAGAGCGGGAAGCCGAAGATGATGAGTGAACTGCTCGACTCGGCCGTCTTCCCCGGCGTGATCGGCGGGCCGCTGATGCACGTGATCGCGTCGAAAGCCGTTGCCTTCGGCGAGGCGCTCGAACCGTCGTTCAAAGACTACGGCCGGCGCGTGATCGCGAACGCCGCGGCGATGGCCGACGCCTTCGTCGAGCGCGGCTACGACGTCGTCAGCGGCGGCACCGACAACCACCTCCTCCTCATCGACCTGCGCAGCAAGGGGCTCACCGGCAAAGAGGCCGAGGCTCTCCTCGGTGAGGCCGACATCACCGTCAACAAGAATATGGTCCCGTTCGACCCGGAGAGCCCGTTCGTCACGAGCGGCATCCGGCTCGGCACGCCGGCCGTCACCACGCGCGGGCTCGGGCCCGACGCCGTGCGCGAGGTCGTCGGGCTCATCGACCGCGTCCTCTCGAAGCGGGAGAGTGAGGGCACGCGCGAGATGGTCCGCCGCGAGGTGTTCGTGATGAGCGAGCGGTTCCCGCTCTACGGCCACAGCGTGCTGGCGTGATTTGTGATGCGGTCCAGGCGGGAAGAGGAAGTCCTTCCCACTCGGTGTTTGGCGGCGGGCGGTGCTCCGCTGTACGTTCCATTCGGAGCCGCTCGTTTTCAGAATCTCTCGGCGTAGGCTGTTGGAACGAATGCCGGGGGGGACGGTTTTTTACGAGCGCCCCCCGCGCGTGCTTAGTTTGTGCTCTTTGTGATTCCGGCTCGGGCCGGCGTTCTCTTCCCTCCCATGGCAAACGATTTTAGCTCGGTCCCGGAATCGGCCCTCGCGCGGCTGGGGCACCAGCTCTACCAGCGGGCCCTCGTCCGGCGCGACCAGGAGCCGATCACCGACCCGCGCGGGCAGCCCATCGGCTGGCTGCTCGACACGCGCATCCCGATGCTGGAGGGAGAGATCTTCGATGAGATCGGCGAGGTCCTCGCCGAGCGGCTCCAGTCCCGCTCCGTCTTCCAGGTCGCCGGCTTCGGCTACGGCTCGTTCCCGATCGTGTGCTCCGTGCTCGGCGCGGACACCGAGGCGACGTTCCGGGGCGGGTTCATCCGCGAGCGGCGGAAGGCGTACGGCCGCCGCCGCCTCGTCGAAGGCCCCCTCGACCGCAGCGAGCCCGTCGTGCTCGTGGACGACATCCTCAACAGCGGGCGCAGCGCGGCCCGCGCGATCGCCCTCCTCCGCAGCGACGGGTTCGAAGTGCCCGGCGTGCTGACCCTCTTCAACTTCACGTGGAGCGGCGGCAAGAGCCGGCTCGAAGGCGAGGGGCTGTGGGTGGAGAGCCTGCTGGAGCTCAACCTCCGCGAGAGCGCCCGCGCCGCGGCCTCCTCCGGCGACGCACGCCGCTGAGTTATTAGGAGCGGAAGAGCGGAGGAGAGAAAGAGCGGAGGAGGTCTGAGATCGACCGCCGCCATCTTCCGATCTTCCCCCTTCCGTTCTTCCTCACCCTGGACCCCCTTGCTCGACCTCAAATCCAAGCTGACGCGCTTCCGCAAGCCCGGCCTTCCGTCCGGCGACGGAGCCCCGGCCCACGGCGTCGCCGACGGCATCGCCGCCGAGATGGGCTTCCTCGACCACCTCGAGGAAATGCGCTGGCGGATCTTCAAGGCGCTCGGCGCCCTGATCGTCACCTCCATCCTCTGCCTGTTCTTCGCCGATTGGGTGATCGACTCGCTCCTGATGGCGCCGACGCGCGTGGACTTCTTCATGTACCGGCTCTTCGGCGTGGACGCGACGGAGTTGGTGTTGCAAAACCGGACGATCACCGGGCAGTTCTTCGCCTATTTCGGGACCGTCCTCGCCGTCGGCTTCATCCTCGCGATGCCGCTCGTGCTCTACCAAGTCTGGGCGTTCGTCGAGCCGGGGCTCTACGCGCACGAGAAGCAAGGGCTGCGGTTCATCGCCGTCTTCGCCACGTTCTTCTTCGTGCTCGGCGTGTCGTTCGGCTACCTCATCCTCACGCCGCTCGCGCTCCAGTTCTTCGCGAACTTCCAGATCTCCGAGCAGATCATCAACGAGTTCGACATCACGAAGTACTTCTCGATGGTGCTGATGTGGACGTTCGGCGCGGGCGCGCTCTTCGAGATGCCCGTCGTGGTGTACTTCCTCGCCAGCCTCGGGATCGTGACGGCGGCGAAGATGCGGGCCTACCGGAAGTACGCCCTCATCATCATCCTCATCGTCGCCGCCTTCTTCACGCCGCCGGACCCGATGAGCCAGCTCATCATGGCGTTCCCCCTCCTCGGGCTCTACGAGGCGTCGATCTTCATCACCGCCGTCGTCGAGCGGCGGCGGCTGAAGGAGGAGGCGAAGCGCCGCCGCCAGGAGGAGAAGGAGGAGGCGGAGCGCGTCCGCGCGGAGGCGAAGAAGCGCCTTGACGGGTGAGCGCCGATGTCGTTTCGTGTATACGCCGGCGCGCCCCCGCCGCGTTCGTTCTGAGTCGCCGAACCTAAGAAGCCGAAGAGGTCCCGCATGAAACGCTCGCTCCGCACCGCCGCCCCTGCCGTCATCGTCGCCCTCGGGCTCGGCCTGCTCGCGGGCTTCTTCATGCCGCGCGACGACGACTTCTTCGCCCTCAAGAAGAACTTCACCATCTTTGGCAAGCTCTACGAGGAGCTCGCTACGGGCTACGTCGACGACCTCGACTCCGAGCAGCTCATGCGGACGGGCATCGACGCGATGCTCCAGACGCTCGACCCGTACACCGTCTTCATCGACGAGGCGGACAATGAGGACATCGAGATCCTCACGCGCGGGCGCTACGGCGGCGTCGGCCTCACGGTGGGGCAGCGCGGCGGGAAGACCGTCGTGCTCCAGCCCGTCGAGGGCGCGAGCGCGTTCGAGCAGGGCGTCCGCACCGGCGACGTCATTACGAACATCGCCGGCATTCCGACCGACGACCTCGAGTCGGACGAGATCCGTGACCTCCTCCGTGGCGACCCCGGCACGACGGTTGAGATCCGCGTCGAGCGCGAGGGCGAGCCAGAGCCGCTCGACTTCCGCCTCACGCGCTCCGAGGTCCAGCTCAAAAATGTCACGTACGCGGAGTACGTCGGCAATCCCGCCGACGGCGTCGGCTACGTCAAGCTCGAACGGTTCTCGCGCGACGCGGCCGAGGAAGTCGCGGCGGCGATCCAAAAGCTCTACAGCGAGGGCCCGCTGAACGCGCTCGTGCTCGACCTCCGCGGCAACCCCGGCGGCTTGCTCGAAGCGGCCGTCGACATCTCCGGCCACTTCCTCCCGCAGGGCTCCGTCATCGTCTCGACGCGTGGCCGGCAGCCCGAGAGCGAGCGGGTCTACCGTAGCCGCGCCGCCCCCGTCGCGCTCGACGTCCCCCTCGCCGTCCTCGTCGACGGCGGCAGCGCCTCGGCCTCGGAGATCGTCGCCGGTGCGATTCAGGACCACGACCGCGGCATCGTCGTCGGCGAGCGGACGTTCGGGAAGGGGCTCGTGCAGATCATCCGCGGCCTCCCGTACCACACCTCGCTCAAGATGACGACGGCGAAGTACTACACCCCGAGCGGCCGGTGCATCCAGGCCGTCGAGTACTCCCGCGACGAGGTCGGCGGCCGCGCCGTCGAAGTCGCCGACTCGCTGCGCCGCGCGTACACGACGGTCGGCGGCCGGCCGGTCTACGACGGTAAGGGGATCGAGCCGGACATCGAAGCCAGCCTCGGCGAGATGAGCGAGCTGGAGGCGGCGCTCGTCCGGCAGGCCGCGTTCTTCCTCTTCGCCAACCGCTACGCGGCCACGCACGAGGCCGAGGGCGACGCGTTCTCCGTCAGCGACGCCGACCTCCGCGCGTTCCACGACTGGCTCGCCACGCAGGA
Organism: Rhodothermales bacterium; assembly: GCA_039944855.1. Classification (NCBI taxonomy): domain Bacteria; kingdom Pseudomonadati; phylum Rhodothermota; class Rhodothermia; order Rhodothermales; species Rhodothermales bacterium. The sequence goes on from JBDUXZ010000020.1 coordinate 239,667, forward strand.
CTTCACGTACCGCACGCGGGCCGAGCAGGCGCTCGACGGCCTCGCCGAGAACCTCGACGGCGCGGGCTACGACGAGACCGCCGACGAGATCGAGGAGCTCCGCCGCGAGCTGTGGGAGGAGAAGGAACTCGACTTCGAGCGGCACGCGCCCCGGTTGAAAGAGCGGCTCCGCCGCGAGATCCTCGCCCGCTACCTCGGCGAGAGCGCGCAGATCGAGGCCTCGTTCCGCGACGACTACCAGTTCAACCGCGCTAGAGAACTGCTCGCCGATGCCTCGTCGTATCGCGGCGTGCTGAGCGCCGAGTGAGGGCGGTGCCCGCCCCTCCACCGATCACGAGCGGAGCTATGCGAACCGTCTGGGTGGGGCTCGCGCTGCTGATTCTCGTCCCGGTCCTGAGCGGGTGCAAGGCGCTGCTCTACACTCCGAGCACGCACGTCGTGCCAATGTTCGAGCGGAGCGGTCAGGTTCAGGCTGCGGTCAGCCTCAAGCAGGACGCAGGCTTCGACGTTCAGGTCGCAGGTTCGCCGCTGCCCCACATCGTACTGTTTACTACCGGCACCGCCGCCCTCAACGTGCTTGATAGATACCAGCAGCGCTATGGAGAGCTTGGCGGTGGATTCTATGCCGTGATCCCGTACGAGATGACGCTCGAACTCTTGGCTGGGAAGGGGCGGGGACGGGCGAGGGGGCAGGGGGAGCAGTTGGTGTCGTCCGATGACATTTTCCCGGTGATCGAGTCCTACTCGTACGAAGCAGCGTACCGACGGACGTTTGCCCAGGTCAACATCGGCAAGCGAACCGATGGTGGAGCCCTGCTCGTGGGTGGTGCGCTCCGCTTTTCGTGGGTGCACTTCGACGATTTCGAGACGGATCCGGAAGACCTCGTCCGGGAGGTGCGCGCGGTCTACGCCGAACCGGCCCTGTTCTTTCGAGCGCGCGTGAACCGGTTCGTGGATTTGGAAGGGCAGCTCGGTTCCAGCTATGCCCTGCGAGAGGAGGAACAGGCACTGTTCGGGAAAGTGGAGCGGTACGGCAGTGTCGGCATCCGGCTTCATCTCGGGCGGCCGTCGATCTAGTCCCGCTGACGGCGGACACCGTATCTTCGCACCCGGTAGGGGCGCAGCGCGCTGCGCCCCTACGTTTTTTTCGAGCCGCATCACCTCCGTACCACATGGACCCGGTCAATATCCTGATTCTCGGCACGGCGGGGCTCGTCGGCGGGTTCGTGGCGGGGCTGCTCGGCGTGGGCGGCGGGATCATCTTCGCGCCCGTTCTGCTCTTCTTCTACCAGGCGACGGGCGTCCCGGCCGACCTCGTGGTGCCGCTCACGGCAGGGTCGAGCCTGTTCTGCACCCTCATGGCAGCGCTCTCGGGGACGTACTCACAGGTCAAGCTCGGCATGGTGCGGACCCGCGTGGTATGGATCGCGGGGCTCTTCGCCGCCGTCGCCGTTACACTGACGACCCTCTTCGTGACGACGCAGCCGTGGTACGACCAGCAGGTCTTCGGGCTCGTGTTGGCGGTGATCCTGCTGCTGGCCGTCGTGCGGATGCTGCGGAAGCGGACGACGGGTGGTGAGCCCATCGAGATGCGCGGCGAGGCGGACCGGGTGCCAGTGCCCGCGCTTGCGGTGGCAGGTGCGGCGGCGGGCACCGTAGCGAGCGCGGCGGGCGTCGGCGGTGGCATCGTGATGGTCCCGGTCTACAACCAACTCCTCCGCCTCCCGCTCAAAGAAGCCGCTGCCACCTCGATGGCGACGATCGTGCTGATCTCGCTGAGTGGCGTGGCGATTTATGTGCTCAGCGGGCTCGGCGCAGGCACGCCCACGACGGCGCTGGGCTACGTCGATTTCGGGCAGGCCGTGTGGCTGGCCCTCCCCGCGATCCTGACGGCCCGGCTGGGCGTGAAGGTCGCCTCGCGCGTCAACGTGCTGGCGATCCGCTGGGGGTTCGCGGCCCTGGCCACCGTCGTCGCGGTGCGGCTGATCTGGCGCGCGATCGGCTGATCGCTGCCACGTAGATTCCCCGCCGAACGCTCCCTCCGATATAGAACTCCGCCCGTGCGCCCGCTGCTCGCTACCTGGAAACGGTACCCGTTCATCGGCCTGCTCGCCGCGCTCAGCGTGGCGGTGATTCCGGCTTCGCTGGCGTGGACGACGGCGCGCGTCTTCGTCCTCGTCGTGACGGGCGAGATGGGATTCGTCACCGACTTCTCGTATTACTACGAAGCGGCGGAGCGCTTCGTCCGCGACCCGCTCACGCTCTACCCTGACCCGTTCGGATTCATGTACCCGCCGCTGAGCGTGCTGCTGTTCCTGCCGCTCCTCGCGCTCCCGGTGCCCGCGTCGTTCCTGCTCTCGGTCGTCGGGATCGCCGTGCTCGCGGCGGCGTGCGTCGAGCTTACGATTCGGCTCTACGAACGGGCCCGGGACGAGCGCATCGGCACCCCGCTCCGGGTGACGCTGCTGCTGATCGGGTTCGCGACGGCGCCGGTGTTCCACAACCTGAAGTACGGGCAGGTGAACGTGCTCGTGCTCTTCCTCGGCCTCGTCTTTCTGTGGCTGCTGCAGCGGGACCGCCCGCTCGCGGCGGCGCTCGTGCTCAGCGTCGGGTTCTGGCTCAAGCTGTATCCCCTCGCGCTCTGCCTCATCGGGCTCCGGCGCGGGTGGGCCGCACGCGGCGCGGTCGGACTCGTGCTCGGCATCGTCGTGGCGCCGCTCGTGCTGCTGCCGTTCGTGCCGGCGGAGCTATACCGACAGTACGTGTTCGACCTCCTCCCGTACTGGTCGGGCGTGACGAACACGCACGCGCTCAATCAGTCCATCACCGGAGTGCTGGAGCACATCCAGCTTCCGCTCGATACCTATCTCCTCTCGCGGGACACGCCGGTCGGGGGATTTGCGAACGCGGTCAATGCGGTCGTTCTCCTGGGCGGGCTCGGCGGGCTCTACGGGGCGTACTTCCTCGGGCGGCTGCGCTACGAAGTGGTGGGCGTCGCCGTCCTCGCGGTGCTGCCCGTCGTGTCGGCGCTCGGGTGGGAGCATACCTACGTCCTCGCGCTCCCGCTCTACCTCTACGCGCTGCTCGAAGTCCGGGATCGCGGGCCGGCAGCACAGGCGTTCGTCGCGCTTGCCGTATTGGTTTTTATGATCCCGAAGCCGCCGGAGCCAGCGATGGTGTGGACGTTTGCGCACTGGCCCCGCCTGCTCGTGGACGTGTTCTACGCCCGTTTCCTGATCGTCACACTCGTGCTGCTCGGCGTGGTGCCGGTGTGGATGCGGACGCGGCGCGCGACGGCCGAAACGCAGCGCGCCCCGGCAGCCTGAGCCGCCGGGGCGCGGAGCAACGGAGTCGGCAAGAGCGGTTAGCTCATGTCGCCGGAGTTGCGCACGATGAACGTGACCTTGCAGTTCGTGCGGTAGAGGTAGGAACCGTCGTCCTGCACAAAGATCTCCATATCCTTGATCCAGACGTGCTTGACGTCCTTGACGGTCTTGGCGACTTCCTTGATCGCGTTGAGCGCAGCGTCGTCGAAGCTCGTCTTCGATTCGGAGCTGATTTCGATTACTTTGGCGATAGCCATGAGGGGTGCGGGTTGAAATGAGTGAACGGAGAAAGGCGGTGAGGAGCGACGCCGGCGCAGAGCAACGGGCACGGCATCCTCGGAATAGACCTTCTACGACCGAGGCTCGCGCCGGGGTCCGCGCCGGGCTCGCCGCGCGGTGGTTCGCGTGGCTCCTCTCGCACGGCGAGGGGTTCGACCGCGACCTCTACGGCGAAAGGAAACGCGCCCTCCTCGGCGGGCTGAGCGGCACCGTCGTCGAGATCGGGCCGGGCGCGGGCGTGAACCTGCCGTACTACGCGGCCGGCGTTCGCTGGATCGGCGTCGAGCCGAACGTCCACTTCCACGAGCGACTGCGCCGGGCGGCGGAACGTCACGGAATCGAAGCCGATGTGCTCGGCGGCGTCGCCGAGCATCTCCCGGTGCCGGACGCGAGCGCCGACGCCGTCGTCTCGACCCTCGTGCTCTGTTCAGTGACGGACCTCGACGCCGCGCTCGCCGAAGTCCGGCGCGTGCTGAAGCCGGGCGGGCGGTTCGTCTTCGTCGAGCACGTCGCCGCGCCGGAGGGCTCCCTCCTCCGTCGCGTGCAGCGCATCGTCAAGCCCGCGTGGGGCGTCATCGCCGACGGCTGCCGACCGGACCGCGAGACGGGCCACGTCATCGAACGGGCCGGCTTCGCCGACGTGCAGATCGAGCGGTTCGACGCGGCGATGCCGCTGCCGGTCGTCCGTCCGCACATCGCGGGGACGGCGCGGCGGGCGGGGTAGGCCGCCGCGCGACGAGCATGCGGAGGACGGCGAGGATTGGGCCGAACGCGAGGAGCGCGGCGAGGCTCCACACCCACGCGCCGCCCCACGGCGCCGGCCACAGCGGCGTGAGCGGGACGAGCGAAGCGAGGAGGGCCGCGACGGCAAAAGCGAACGCCCGGCGTCCGCGCGTGACGCCGCCGCCCCACGTCGCCCGCGCCGCCGCGACGAGCCCGACGCTGACGAATCCGAGCAGCCCGAGGTGGAGGTAGAGAATCCGAAACGCCGGCACTGCCGTCCAGCCCGCCCCCACGAGGCTCGCCGCGCCGAGGCCGAGCGCTTTGAGCGCGAGCGCGCCCAGCGCGAACCGCCACAGCCCATCCGCCCCTCGCCACAGCGCCGCGACGAGCAGCCCGAGCCCCGCGCTCAGCAACAGCCCGCCCGCCCGCGCCAGCAACTCGACGGTTGGGGGAACGAGCGACGGCGCCATCCCGAGCGCGAACGTGAACGGCACGCCGACCGCGACGAGCCGAATCCCCCACATCGCCCGTCGATCGTCGGACTTCGCCTCCGCCGCCGCGAGGCCGAGCACGCCGAGGCCGAACCAGCCCTCGGAGAACACGTCGAGGAAAAGGTGCGTGAGCGCCGCCTTCAGGGCGTGGCTCTCGACGCCCGTCGCCTGGAGGAGCGGCAGGCCCCACGCGCCGAGCGTGGCGAAGACGAGAAAGAAGAGGGCGAGGTCGAACAGCCGGAGCGCGAGGGACGACGGGGCGCCGCGCCGCGCCCGCACGTAGAGCACGACGAAGCCGTACCACGCCAGCACGTTGAAGCCCGCTGCCATCACCGAGAGCGGCAGCCGCATTCCGCCCACGAACGCCGGCGCGTAGCCGAACAGCAGGAACGGCGGATACGCCACGAGCGCCGTCGCGAACGCCGCGCCCACGGCGATGCCTGCGCCCCGCATCGGCCGCGCGCCGAGGCTCGGGAGCCGGTGCGCGATGAGCGCCATCAGCGCCGGCGTCACCCAGCCGAAGTACATCGCGTGCGAGTGTGCGTGCCGCACGTTCCCGAGATCGAGCCCGAACACGACGCCGTGGGCGACGGCGAAGCGGAAGAACGCGCCCGTCAGCCCGGCGAGGACGAAGAACGCGAGCGCCCCGCGCCACGCCCACCGGAGCGAATACCCCTCGGCCGGGCGCTCGGCGTCACGCATCGGACCGGGCCGAGCGGGCCGATGCGTCGGACGCGCCCCAGAGCCCGAGCTTCACCTGAAAAATCGTCGCGATCTGCGTCGCCTTCGCCTTCATCGTGTCGGCGTGCGGGCCGTGGAAGTAGGCGTCGATGGTGGCGTGGAAGCGCTCGACCCAGCGCGTGAAGTGGTACTCGGTTAGCCCCTCCAGCCGGAGGTGGGCGTCGAACGGCCGGCCCCGGTACGTCCCCGTCTGAAACACGACGGACGACCAGAAGGCGTACATCTTCGGGAGATGCGCCGGCATGTCGAGCCCTTCGAAGAACCGGCCGAGCCAGAGGTCGCGGTCGATGGCATCGTAGAACGCATCGACGACGACGCGCACGTCCTGTTCGGTCTGGATGTCGGGAAGCTGCATGGCGGCGTGGCCTAGGCGCGAAGCATGACGAGGAGGAGGCGCACGTTGGCGGGCGCGTGGACGGCGTGGGGGACATTCGCCGGCAGCCGGATCGTCGCGCCGGCACCGACCGTGTGCGCTTCGCCGTCGATTGTGATGCGCGCCGTCCCATCGGTCACGACGATGAGCGCATCGAACGGCGCCGTGTGCTCGCTCAGCCCCTCGCCCTCGGCGAAGGCGAAGAGCGTGACGGAACCGGCTTTGTTCTTGAGCAGCATCCGGCTGACGATGCTACCCGGCTGGAACACGGCGAGGTCGGCGAGCGGCTGGGCGGTGGGAGTGTCGGCGAGGGCAGGCATGGATATGAACGCTTATTGAGACTTGTTGGTCCTAAATGTAGAATCGCTTCGCCCGCCGCGCAAGCGCCGATCCCGACCTCGCGCGCGCTTCACGATCCCTGTGCGCCTCGTTCACAGTCGGCACGGCAGCGTGGATATGACCGAAAGGGGAGAGCCATGCGTTGCTCCAAACGGAAACGAGGCGTATCGTAGCGCTCCTCTCCGTGCTCGTCACAACGACTAATTCTATGGAAGCCCCCACCGTCCGCACCCAGGTCAAGGACTACTACGGCCAGACGTTGCAGTCCACCGCCGACCTCCGCACGAGCGCATGCTGCACGGACGAGGCCCTGCCCGCCCACCACAAAGCCATCCTCGCCGACATCGCCGACGAAGTCCTCGCACGGTTTTACGGCTGCGGCTCGCCCCTCCCGCCTGCGCTCGACGGCTGCACCGTGCTTGACCTCGGCTGCGGGACGGGCCGCGACGCGTTCCTCGCCGCCGCGCTTGTCGGGCCGGCGGGCCGCGTGATCGGGATCGACATGACGGAGGAACAGCTCGCCGTGGCGCAGCGCTACGAGGCGGAGCAGGCCGCGCAGTTCGGCTTCGACGCGCCGAACACGTCGTTCCGGCTCGGCGACATCGAGGACCTCACCGCGGCAGGCATCGAAGACGAGAGCGTGGACGTGGTGATCTCGAACTGCGTCATCAACCTCGCGACGGACAAGCAGGCCGTGTTCGCCGAGATCTTCCGCGTGCTCAAGCCCGGCGGCGAGCTCTACTTCTCGGACGTCTTCGCCGACCGCCGCATCCCCTCCGATGTCGCGGCCGACCCCGTGCTCTACGGCGAATGCCTCGGCGGCGCGCTCTACATCGAGGACTTCCGCCGGATGATGCAGGCCGTCGGCTGTGCCGATTACCGCGTCGTCACGCAGCGCCCGCTCACCGTCGACGACCCGGCGCTTGCCGCGAAGCTCGGCAACATCCGGTTCTCGTCGGTCACGGTGCGGGCGTTCAAGCTCGCCTCGCTCGAAGACCGCTGTGAGGACTTCGGGCAGGTGGCGACCTACGACGGCACGATCCCCGAGCACCCCCACGCCTTCGCGCTCGACGATCACCACGTCTTCGAGACCGGGCGGCCGATGCTCATCTGCGGCAACTCTGCGGCGATGGTGGAGGAGACCCGCTACGGCCGCCACTTCCGCGTCGTCGGCGACCGCTCGGTCCACTACGGCCTGTTCGACTGTGCCCCGGCCCCGGCGAGCGTGGCCGGCGAGGCCTCCGGCGGGTGCTGCTAAACCGGCCGCTCGCGCGCCAGCCGCCAGTACATCAGCACGGCCATGACGAGGACGAGCGGGGCGATGCGCTACGCGAGGGCGATGCGGTCGTCCATTTCGTCGGCGATGCGCTCGGTGAGGTCGCGGTACTTCCGGGGGACGCGGAGCGCGATCTCGGTGGCGTGGTCGCCGGGGATGGTCTTCAGGAGCTCGACTTTCTCGGGCTTGATGCGGAGGCGATCGCGGAAGAGCCCCCGCGTGAAGCGCACCGACTCCAGCGCCGACGGCGCCACCTTCACGGTCTGCCGGTCGCGGTCCGTGAGGCCGAGGACGGCCGACTCTACTTCGATGATGAGGAACTCGTCGTCGAGGTACGCGAAGCCCTTGACTTCGCGCAGCCCGACGTCAGGCAGGCTGAACGGGATGCGGTTCATAAAGCGAGGGGAAGGAGCAGGAGGGGCGCACAGCAACGGACGATTTTCGGCTTGCCGAGTTGCAGCCAGGAGCGCTACATCCGTCTATAACGAACGCCAAAACATACGCATGCCGTCCTCCCTCGGTACGCTACCGAAAGAGGACGGCGTAGGGCTGCCCCCCGGACAGGGTAGGCGGGATGCAGGGGCTAGCGGACGAGGTGGAGGCGGAGGCGGAGCAGTCGGCCCGGCTCGTAGACCGGGAGCCCGGCCGAGAACGGATCGCGGCGGTACGCGAGGTGTTGGTAGTACAGCGCGTCGGTGAGGTTGACGGCTTCGAGCGCGAGCGTGACCCCGCCGACCTCGTACGTGAGCCCGGCGTCGAACCGCAGCCACGCCGGGGACGCCGTCTCGCCGACGGCACTCGCCACGCGGTTCTGCGTGGTGGCGGCCTCCGCCGAGACGGACGCGGTGAGGCCGAGCCAGCGCGGGCTCGTCGCCGTCGCGCCGACGGTGAGCGGCAGCATCTCCGCGAGCGGCTCGTCGCGGTCGAGGTTGTGGCCCCACGTCGTCGAGGCGTCGAGGGCGAGGTGCGCCCACTCGGCGCGGGCGTCGAAGCCTACGAGGAGGGCCTCCGCGTTCGCGTACGTGACGAAGCGGTCCATGCCGAGCGATGAGGGAACGAGGGTGACGGCGTCGTGAACGTACGCGGCGAAGGCGTTGAGGCGCAGCCGTCGGGTGGTGAGCGCGCTGCGGACGGCCGCCTTCACCGGCTGCGCGAGCGTGGGGTTGGCGCTCCACGAGGGCGTCCCCATCGCCCGCCGGACGCCGACGAAGAGCCGTTCCGGCGCGGGCGCTTCCGACGCGACCTCCGCTGTCAGCCCGGCCGTGGCGTTACGGCCGAGCGGCGCGGCGTAGCCCGCGCTCAGCCCGAAGGGGATCGCCCAGCGAACGGCTACGGCGTTGGGGTAGAGCACGCGGAAAAAGGCGAGGCGCTCGGCATCTCCGACGGCGGTGCGGGTGAGCCCGAGCTTCGCGCCGAACGCGAGCCGGCCGACCTCGACCTCGTGCGCGAGTGCGACGGCCGCGAGGCGGACGTCCGGGACGATGTGCTGCTGCATCGGCATCGCCATCCCATCGCCCATCGGCGGCATCGTCATGGTGTTCCACGCATCCCAGCGGCGGACGTACGCCTCATACGTCGTCGCGCCGTCGTGCCCGTCGCCGATGAGGCCGATCGTGAGGTTGGTGGCGTCGGTCTCCATCGGCATCCTTTCCGAAGCCGTGCGGAGGCCGTTGTCCATGAGGTGGCGCGTCCGGTTCACGTAGAGCTTGTGCCCGCGCCATCCGAGGTGCGCGCTCGCCATCCGGTTGTCGCGCTCGTCCATCATGAGGAAGGGGAACGGGAGGTCGCGCGTGAGCGCGAGCGACGCCCCGTAGCGCCAGTCCCCACGCTCGCCCTGTGCCGACGCCTCGGCGAGGGTGTAGGCGATATCGGCGTCGGCGTAGCCGTAGCGCGCACCGAACGAGCGGCCGGCTCCGTCGGAGTAGGACTGGGCGCGGACGAGGCGAGCCGTGGCGCGGTGGCCGGCCCGCTCCGCCGAGAGCGCGGCGTCGGTGTTCATCCCGTCGGCGCCGGTCTGGGTGAGGCCGAAGCGTAGTCGCCCCGCCTCCGACGGCCGGGCGCGCGTAAACGACACGGACCCACCGAGCCCGCCCTGCACCGTCGCCGTGCTTCGGTCCACGCGGACATCGGCTACTTCGAGCGGGTTCACGCGGGAAGCGGGCGGGTCCATCCGGTTCGGGCACGAGCTCGGATACCGCTCACCATCGACGACGACCGCCACGTCGGCCCCGGCGAATCCGTCGAGGACGAAGTCACCGCCGAGCGGGACGCCCCGGCGGACGAGGCGCAGCCCGCCCCTCCGAAGGGCATCGTGGAGCGCCGTCTTCTCCACCGCGGCGTCGGTCTCGCTCAGCCGGAGCCGCTCGACCCCGACCGAGAGCGGGGCGAGCTGGTACGTCCACCCGGCCTCTTCGAAGAGGGTGGTGTCCACGCCCGCTGCGCCGGACGCCGGGCGGACGACGAAGAGGGTGTCGTGCTGGGCTGCGGCCGGCGCGGCCACGGCGAGAAGTCCGAGGAGGGCGGCGAGGAAGCGGGGGTGAGTCATGGTGTTGGGGACATTTTTGTCCTAAATAAGAAGGGGCCGAGTCCGGTGGCACGGCGAAGGGGGATCACGCGAGGTCGGAGCGGAGCAGGGCGAGGCGGAAGTCGCCCTCGCTCATCCGCTCGGCCATCTCGGCGAGGCTCACGTGGTCGAACATCCGGTGGATGCGGTCGCGGGCCGGCGCCCACTGTTCGTGGAGCGGGCACGGCTTCCGTTCGCCGCAGCCCGGCAGTCCGAGCACGCACTCGGTAAAGATGTCCGTGCCGTCAATCGCGACGACGATCTCTTTGAGCTTGATCTGCGACGCCGGGCGGGCCAGCGCTACGCCCCCGCTTGGCCCCCGCGACGACGTGAGGACGTCGGCCTGCGCGAGGGTCTGGACGATCTTCGCGAGGAAGTGGTAGGGGATGCCGAGCGCGTCGCTGATGGAGCGGATGGGGACGTAGGCCCCGGTCCCGTCCTTCGTGAGGTAGAGGACCGAACGGATTCCGTATTCGCAGGCTTTCGAGAGCAACATGGCAGCGGGGGCAGGGGGTGGTTCATTATAAGACATTTGGGTCCTAATAGGGCAACCCCCTGTTCGTGCAGTTGTGGCGAAGGTGGGAGGGTGCCGTGTGAAGAGGGAGTGAGGTCGGTCGGGAGGGTGGATCCGGAAAGGGGGATTCTTATATTAGGACCAGTTGGTCTTTAATAGATGGCTGAGATAACCACGACGGGCTCGTCTCATCTGTTAATAGGACAAATAAATCCTTAATACGTGCCGGGCTTCCCCCTACATCCTCCACCAGAGCTACACCACCGGGCGAAGCGCCGGCTGCTGCCACCGACCGGCCGCCTCCGTGCCGTCCTTTACCGGACGGCCTCGGCCCACCCCTCCACCCACCCTCACCTTGCCCCCATGAAGTCCTCCTTCCTCCCGGTGCTCGCGCTGCTCTTCGCCCTCGGCCTCGCGGCCTGCGGCGGCTCCGACGCGCCGGACTCCGCCGCATCCCCCACGCCTGCGTCCCCAGCGGTCGAACTCCCCGTCTCCTCCGTCGACGTCGGCCCGATCGACGCGGCGCTTGCCACGGAAGGGCAGGGCATTTACGAGACGCGCTGCACGACATGCCACAAGATGGACAGCCGATACATCGGCCCCCCGCTCGGTGACGTCGCCGCGCGCCGCGAGCCGGAGTGGATCATGAACATGATCCTCGCCCCAGAGAAAATGCTCCAGAGCGACGCCGACGCGCAGGCCCTCCTCGCCGAATACAGCGTCCCGATGACGAACCAGAACCTCTCCGAAGACGAAGCCCGCGCCATCCTCGAGTACCTCCGGCAGGTCCACGAAGGCGCATAATCCGGCCTGAGGGCGCGTAACGCCCCGCCCGTTCACCCACCCGCGACTCAACCTCGCAACGCCATGAAAAACGTCAAGCCCCTCCTCCTCACGCTCGCCGTCATCGTCGGCCTCGGTGCCCTCGTGATGGCCTGCCGCACGACCGAAACCACCGCCATCGACGCCGACGTGGCGCAGGCCGTCTACGTCGCCCCCGGCGAGTACGACGAGTTCTACGGGTTCATGTCCGGCGGCTACAGCGGGCAGCTCTCCGTCTACGGCATCCCGTCCGGCCGCCTCCTCCGCGTCATCCCCGTGTTCTCGCAGGACCCGGAGAAGGCCTACGGCTACTCCGAGGAGACCAAGCCGATGCTGATGACGACGCACGGCTTCATCCCGTGGGACGACGCCCACCACCCCGAGCTCTCGATGACCGACGGCGTGCCCGACGGCCGGTGGATCTTCATCAACGGTAACAACACGCCGCGCGTCGCCCGGATCGACCTCGACAGCTTCATCACCGATGAGATCGTCGAGATCCCGAACTCGTCGGGCAACCACGCCTCGCCGTTCGTGACGCCGAACAACGAGTACGTCGTCGCCGCGACGCGCTTCGCCGTGCCCGTCCCGAACGTGGACGTGGCGCTCTCCGAGCTTTCCGAGGCCCTCAGCGGTACGCTCACGTTCATCCGCGCCGACGTCGCCGACGAGATGGAGATCGCCTTCCAGATCATCGTGCCCGGCTTCAACTATGACCTCGCGCACAGTGGCAAGGGCGTCTCCGACGGGTGGGCCTTCTTCACGAGCTACAACACCGAGAAAGCCACGACCCTCCTCGAAGTCAACGCCTCGCGCAACGACAAGGACTTCATTGCCGCCGTCAACTGGCGCCTCGCCGAGGAGTGCGTGGCGGGCGGCGCGGGCCGCGACGTGCCGGGTGCGTACTACCACAACTATATGGACGACCGCCACGTCGCCGTCTCCGAGGTGAAGGAGGGGACGCGGATGATCACGCCCGAGGACTGCCCCGGCATGGTCTTCTTCCTCCCCACGCCGAAGAGCCCCCACGGCGTCGACGTGGACCCGACAGGCGAGTACATCGTCGGCGGCGGGAAGCTGGCGACGGTGATCCCGGTCCACTCGTTCACGAAGATGATCGCGGCGATCGAGAACGAGGCGTTCGAGACGATCATCGACGGTATCCCCGTGCTCGACTACGAGGCCGTGCTCTACGGCGAGGTCGAGAACCCCGGCCTCGGCCCGCTCCACACCGAGTTCGACGGGCGCGGCAATGCCTACACGACGGCGTTCATCTCGTCCGAGATCGTGAAGTGGGACATCGAGTCCACGACGGTCCTCGACCGGATCCCCGTCTACTACAGCGTCGGCCACCTCATGATTCCGGGCGGCGACAGCCGGCAGCCCTACGGGAAGTACCTCATCGCGCTCAACAAGATCACGAAGGATCGCTACCTCCCGACCGGGCCGGAGCTCGCCCACGCCGCGCAGCTCATCGACATCAGCGGCGAGAAGATGCGGCTCCTCCTCGACTTCCCGACGATCGGCGAGCCGCACTACGCGCAGGCCATCCCCGCCGAGATGCTGATCGACGATCAGGTGCGGATCTACGAGATCGGCGAGAACACGAACCCGCACGCGGCGAAGTCCGAGGCCGAGGCCCGCATCGAGCGCGACGGCAACGAGGTCCACGTCTACATGACGATGATCCGGAGCCACTTCGCGCCCGACAACATCGAGGGCATCAAGGTCGGCGACGACGTGTACTTCCACCTCACGAACCTCGAGCAGGACTGGGACGTGCCGCACGGCTTCGCCGCGATGGGGATGCAGAACGCCGAACTCCTCGTGATGCCGGGCGAGACGCGGACGATCCGCTGGACGCCGCAGCGCGAGGGCATCATCCCGTTCTACTGCACGGACTTCTGCTCGGCGCTCCACCAGGAGATGCAGGGCTACATCCGCGTCTCCCCGGCGGGCTCCGACGTCCCGCTCGCCTACGGCACGGCCGGCGAACTGACGACGGTTCCGTAGCTGAGGCAGCCGGAGGCCGGCGGGACCCACCACCCCCGCCGGCCCTCTGCGGCTTTTCTCTCTGAATGGACAGACCCATGACTACGCGCTCCCGCCTCCTCGTCGCCTTCGCGGCCGTCCTGCTCGGGCTGCTTTACGTCCTCCCGATCTGGCGCATCACGCTCGAAGCCCCGCAGTACCCCGAGGGCATCGGGATGCTGATCTGGGTGGACACGGTGACGGGGATGAAGCCGCACGACCTCCAGAACATCAATGGGCTCAACCACTACATCGGGATGAAGGAGATCGTGCCCGACGCGATCCCCGAGCTGAAGATCATGCCGTGGATCTTCGGCTTCCTCATCGCGCTCGGCCTCGGCGCTGCCGCGACGGGGAAGCGCTGGATGCTCAACGTCTGGGTCGGGCTCTTCGCCGTCGTCGCCGTGGCGGGGATGGTGGACTTCTACCTCTGGGAGTACGACTACGGCCATGACCTCAACCCCGACGCGGCCATCAAGGTGCCGGGGATGACGTACCAGCCGCCGCTGATCGGCTCGAAGCAGATGCTCAACATCACGGCACATTCGTGGCCGGGGATGGGGATGATCGCGGCATTCGTGTCGTTGATGCTCGGAGCGTGGGTAGCGTTCATGGAGTTCCGCCGAGCCCGCACGGCGCGCACGACTGAATCCGCTGCGACGCCGTCCGTCGCGTCCGCGCTCGCCGTGTTCGCCGCCGCCACGCTCCTCGTCGGCTGCCAGGTCGATCCGCAGCCGATCCGCTACGGCGAGGACGTCTGCGCCCACTGCCGGATGACGGTCTCCGACGCCCGCTTCGGCGCGGAGCTGCTCACGACGACGGGGAAAGCCTACCCCTTCGACTCGGTCGAATGCCTCGCGAGCTACGTCCACGACCGCCCCGAGGCCGAGGCGCAGACGCACTCGCTCTGGGTCACGTCGTTCGACGCGCCCGGCGAGCTGATCCCGCTCGCCGACGCCTTCGTCGTCCACAGCCCGGCGCTCCGCAGTCCGATGGGCGGCGGCCTCGCCGCCTTCGGCCCCCAGTCCGACCAAGCCGACGCGCTCGCCCGATTCGACGGCGGCGACGTGCTCGCGTGGGCCGACGTGCTCGCGCTCGCCGACAGCCCGATGCCTCGGGGCGCGAGCACGCCCGGCGATGCGCCGCAGCACACATCCACCCACTGAACCTCCCGCGCACGGTGCGCTCCGCCACATCCCCGATGCCTCGTCTCGCCGCCCTCCTCGCCGTCGTCCTGCTCGCCTGCGCGCCTGCGTGGGCGCAGCGGACGGTCACAGTGAGTCCGGGGACCTCGGCGCATCCCATCGCCGACGCCCTCGACCGCGCCCGCCCCGGCGACCGCCTCCTGGTCGCGGCGGGCACCTACCGCGAGTCCGGGCTCGTGGTGGACAAGTCCGTCGAACTGATTGCTCAGGGTGAAGCGATCCTCGACGGCGGCGGCGAGCCGATCCTCCGCATCGAGGCGGACAGTGTGACTGTGCGCGGGTTTACGTTCCGCAACGTCGCCCCCTCGTTCGTCGAGGACCGGGCGGCCGTGCTCGTCGAGAAAGCGGCAGGCTGCGTGATCGACGGCAACCGGTTTGAGGACACGTTCTTCGGGGTCTACCTCGCCGAGACGAGCGGCTGCGTCGTCACCGGCAACACGCTCCGCGGGCGCGACGTCGGCGAGTCGAAGGCGGGCAACGGGATCCACCTGTGGTACAGCCGGCACGTCACCGTGCGCGGCAACACGATCCGCGGGCACCGCGACGGGATCTACTTCGAGTTCGTCGAGGACGGCGTGGTCGAGGACAACGTGAGCGAGGGCAACCTCCGCTACGGGCTCCACTTCATGTTCTCGGACCGGTGTCGCTACGCGCGCAACGCCTTCCTCGCGAACGGCGCGGGCGTGGCCGTGATGTACACGAAGCACGTCGAGATGGTCGAGAACCGGTTCGAGGACAACTGGGGGCCGGCATCGTTCGGGCTCCTGCTCAAAGACATCACCGACAGCACGATCAGCCGCAACGTCTTCGCGCGCAACACGGTCGGGCTCTACGCCGAGGGCTCGAACCGCGTCGAGATCGCGGAGAACACCTTCGACCGGAACGGCTGGGCCGTGAAGGTCATGGCCGACGCCTACGAGAACGTGTTCACCCGCAACAACTTCGTCGCCAACTCCTTCGATGTCGGGACGAACAGCCGGCAGAGCTACAGCACGTTCTCGGGCAACTACTGGGACGGCTACGAGGGCTACGACCTCGACCGCGACGGCGTGGGCGACGTGCCGTTCCGCCCGGTCCGCCTCTTCGCGCTCCTCGTGGAGCGGAACGAGCCGGCGCTGTTGCTGATGCGGAGCCTGTTCGTCCAACTCCTCGACGTGGCGGAGCGCGTCGCGCCCGTCCTCACCCCGGCGACGCTCGTGGACGAGCGCCCGGCCATGCGCCCCCTCCCGCTATGAACGCTTCCGCTCTCGCTCCGATGCCCGCTGCCGCGCCGGTCCCGCACATCCACCGCATGACGCCGCTCGTGGAAGTGACGGGGTTGGAAAAATCCTTCGGCGCGCTCCGCGTGCTCGACGGCGTCGACCTCCGGCTGCGGCCGGGCCGCGTCACTGCCGTCGTCGGCCCCAACGGGTCGGGGAAGACGACGCTCATCAAGTCGATCCTCGGGCTCGTCCGGCCGGACGGCGGACGCGTCGTGTTCGACGGCGAGGAGGTTGGGCGGGACGAGGCGTACCGGCGGCGGATCGGCTACATGCCGCAGGCGGCGCGCTTCCCCGAGAACCTCACCGCGCGCGAGGTTCTCACGATGCTCCGCGATCTCCGCGGCAACCCGACGGCGACGGACGACGACCTCATCGGCGCGCTACGGCTGGAGCCCGAGCTCGACAAGCCGCTGCGGACGCTCTCCGGCGGGACGCGGCAGAAGGTCAACGCCGCCGTCGCCTTCCTCTTCCGCCCCGACCTCGTCATCCTCGACGAGCCGACGGCCGGGCTCGACCCCGTCGCCTCGTCCGCGCTCAAGGACAAGGTCCGCGCCGCGCAGGCGACCGGGACCACGTTCCTCCTCACCTCCCACATCATGAGCGAGCTCGAAGAACTCGCCGACGACGTGGCGTTCCTGCTCGACGGCCGCGTCCGCTTCCAGGGCACCGCCGACGAACTCAAAGCGCGCGGCGGCCACGACCGGCTCGAACGCGCCCTCGCTCACCTCATGACCGAGAACGACCGATGACCACGCTCTTCGCCCCCGCCGTGGGCAAAGTCCTCAAGTACGAGCTCAGCGACGTCGTTCGGAGCAAGTGGATCGCGGCCTACGCCCTCTTCTTCCTCGTCGTGACGGACGCGCTGTTCCGGTTCGGCGGCGGGAGCGCGCACGTCGTGCTGAGCCTGATGAACGTGGTGCTCGTGCTGATCCCGCTCGTCAGCCTGATCTTCGGGACGATCTATCTCTACAGCGCTCGCGAGTTCACGGAGCTGATGTTGGCGCAGCCGGTCCGGCGCGGGCACCTCTTCGCCGGGCTCTACGGCGGGCTCGTCCTCCCGCTCGCGGCCGCGTTCGCGCTCGGCGTGACCCTGCCGTTCCTGTGGCACGGCGGCGCGGCCGGGGCCGCGGGCGACACGCTCGCGCTCCTCGTGCTCGTCGGCGTGCTGTTGACGGCAGCGTTCCTCGCGCTCGCCCTCCTCATCGCCGTCCGCTTCGACGACCGGATGAAGGGGCTCGCGGCGGCGCTCGTCGCGTGGCTGTTCTTCGCCGTCGTCTACGACGGGCTCGTGCTCGTCGCCGTCCACGCTTTCAGCGCGTACCCGCTCGAACGGCCGCTCCTCGCGCTCACGCTCCTCAACCCCGTCGATCTCGGGCGCGTCTTGCTGCTGCTCAACGTGGACGTTGCCGCGCTCCTCGGCTACACCGGGGCTGTGTTCGAGCAGTTCTTCGGGACCGGGCTCGGGTTCGGCGTCGCCCTCCTCGCGCTCGGGGCGTGGTGCGCCGTCCCGCTTGCGCTCGCCCATCGGCTCTTCACTCGGAAGGATTTCTGATACGGAGCGTGTGGGAGGATGGGAGTACGGGCGTGTGGGAGTAGCTCCGGCCTGGAACACGAAACCCTCCCGAACTCTCGTATCCCCGCACGTGCTCTGAACTGATCTCGCTCTGTTGAGAAGAGAAGCTCAAATGGACATCATCCTGAGCGGAGGCCGCAGGCCGCAGCCGAAGGATCGTTCCGGGGAAGCTCACAGCAGACTATCGAAACCGTGCCCGCAGAGAGCCCTCGGCTCCACTTCGTTACGCTCGGGATGACAAAGCGGAGAGCTTCTCAATAGAGCAAACTGATCTCATTTCTAACCCCGAGGGCCTCGCGCCCTCCCCATCCCCGACCGCCATGCTACGCCGACTGCTGTTCCTCCTGCCGACCCTCGCCTTCGCCTTCATCGGGTGCGTCGATACCGACGTGGAGCCCGCCGACTCCGACCTCGACATGACGGAGGGCGCCGACGAACTCGATATGCGTGAGGAGGTCATGGCCGACCAACTCGCCGAGATGCCGCCGCTCCGCCGCGCGCTCCGCGGCGATTGGCGCGACGAGATCCACACGGCGCTCCTCGATTTCGAAGGCGGCCGGTACGAAGGCGTCGTCCCCTACGGCGGCGACCGCGGCTACGAGCGCGTCGAGGGCGACCTCCGCGTGCTCGACGAGGGCGATGACTACGTCACGTTCGAGGTCGACGGCGCGCACACACTCACGGCGCGGCAGATCGACGATGACCAGATCATCATCACGGCCGAGGGCGCGGACGAGCCCGAGGGCGTAACGCTGCGCCGGCGGTAGCAGGTTGCTCGGGCCGAGCGCGCCACGTCGCGCCCCGCCGCAGAAACAGCGGGGCGCGACTCTCGTATGCCCTCGCGTTCCCCAAGCGCCCGAGCCCATGCCCCGCCCTGCGATCCGTCTGTCCACCGTCCTCCTCACCTTTCTCGTATTTGCCGGGTGCCGCCAGCCTGCGCAGTCGCAGATCCCGCCGGGCACCGACATGCCGCCGCCGCAGCGCGTCGAGCCTCCAGCTGCGCCGGGCGTGGTGACGGACGGGATCTACCAGCAGCGGCAGACGGCGATCACGCGCGCCGTCGAGCACGTCGCGCCCGCCGTCGTGTCGATCAACGTGATCGAGGTGCGGCAGGTGCGCGTCCGCGATCCGTTCTCGAACGACCCGTTTTTCGAATACTTCTTCGGGCAACGGCAGAGCCGCGTGCAGCAGCAGCAGGTGCAGGGCGTCGGCAGCGGCTTCGTGATCTCGCCCGACGGTTACATCGTCACGAACGACCACGTCGCGGGGAATGCGACGCGGATCACCGTCAGCTTCCCCGACGGGCGCGAACTCGACGGGCGGCTCGTCGGGACCGATCCTGAGAGCGACGTGGCGCTCATCAAGGTCGAGCCCGACGCGCCGCTCGCCTACCTCGCCTTCACGGAGAGCGAGAACCTCTACGTCGGCGAATGGGCGATCGCGCTCGGCAACCCGTTCGGGCTCTTCGAAGCGGCCGAGCCAACCGTGACGGTCGGCGTCATCAGCGCGGTCGGGCGGGACTTCGCGCCGCAGGAGGGCCGCGTCTTCCGCGACATGATCCAGACCGACGCCGCCATCAACCGGGGCAACTCGGGCGGCCCGCTCGTGAACGCGCTCGGCGAGGTGATCGGTGTCAACACGTTCATCTTCTCGCGCTCGGGCGGCTCGGTCGGCATCGGGTTCGCGACGCCGGCGTGGCGCGTCCGCCGCATCGTCGACGAGATCCGCGAGACGGGGCGTGTGGCGCGGCCTGCGCCGCCCGGGCTCAACGTCCGCGCGCTCAACGCCCGCGCCGCCCGGATGCTCGACCTCGACGTGGACGCCGGACTCCTCGTGATCAGCGTCGACCCGGACTCGCCCGCCGAGGCTGCCGGGATTCAGCCCTACGACGTGATCCTCGCCGTCGATGGGCAGGGCACGCCGGACTCGGCGACGGCGAGCGCGCTCCTCCGCAGCCGCCGCCCCGGCGAGACGGTCCAGCTCCGCGTGCTCCGCGACGGCGAGGAGCGCGAGGTGGCCCTCGTGCTCGCGGCGACGCCGTGACGGGCGGGAGAATAGAGGGTTGAGAATGGGGGCGGGCTCGCCGTCGCCCCGTGCCATCCGCTATCCTCTGTGCTCCCCCGCACCGACCCGCCTCCGATGCATTGCTCCCACCACCCGTCCCGACGCAGCACGAGACGCAGCATGCTGCGTCTCTACGCCCTCTCGCCGCTCCTCGCCGCCGTGCTGCTCGCCGGCTGCCTCCCGTCGTCGAACCAGCGCAAGCTGAACCGGGAGCTGTTCGCCAGCGACTCGCTCTCGCGCACGATCGCCGAGGCGGTACCCGTCGACACGCTCGCGTTCGTGCGCCGCGTCGTCCCGCCGCCGGAGGCGATCCTCGAATTCCCGACGAGCTTCGCCCTCCTCCCCGACGGCCGGATCGTCGTTGCTGAGACGCGGCGCGGCGCGCTCGTCTATTTCGACACCGAGGGCGTGTACCGCAGCGCGTTCCAGTGGGAGTCGTTCAGCTTCCCGTTCCTCGCCGGGACGCGGGGCGACACCGTCGCCGTGCTGAACCGGGGGAGCTACCGCGTGGACCTCGTCGTGGGCGACGACGTGGTGCGGAGCGTGGCGGTGCCGGAGGAGCGGAACGGGAACGCGCTCCTGACCGAGCGCGGGCTGTTCTACAAAACGGCGCCCGAGGACGAGGGCGCGCGGCTCTACCACTTCGGGCCCGACGGCGACGAGCGGGCGCGCTACGACCTCGCCGGGCCGTTCTGGCGGCACCTCGGCTTTCTCCGCTCGTGGGGCGACTCGCTCCTCGTGCTTTCCGGCTACCGCCCCGTCGTCGACGTGCTCACGCCGGAGACAGCGCCGGGTGCGGTCCTCGATACGCTCACCCTCGCCGGGTTCGACTCGCCGCAGCTTGAGCGGAGCCGGCTCTGGGCCGTCGGCGACGTGGACGAGCCGCCGCTGCTCTCGCCCGCCGCCGCCGCCGTCGGCGACCGCCTCTTCGTGCTCAACGCCCGTCCCGGCTGGGTCCACATCGATGTCTTCCGCCGTGACGCCGGGCCGGACGGGCCGCGCCTCCTCTTGGAGCGGAGCCTGATGCAGCCCGACCCCCGCGTCGACAACGACTTCTACGCCGTCGACCTCGCCGCGCGCCGCGTCGCCGGGGGCATCGAGTTCGTCGTCCTCACGACGAAGCCGGCGCCGGGACTGACGTTCCTCCGCTGGACGCCGGACGGGGACGCCGCGGCCTCACTCGATCGTGTCACCCGATAGGTAGGGATACGAGGTGTAGCCGTCGCCTTGGGAGACGTGGACGGTGACGGCATCGGCGCGGGCGTTCACGAGCGTGCGAAAGGCGTCGGCGTCGAGGTGGTAGCTCGCCTGATCTACGACGGCGCCCTCCGGTTCGGTGAACCGTGCCGGGCCTGCCGTCAAGGGCACGGTGAGGGTGTCGCCGTCCACGACGAGGAGCAGCGGAGCGTCGCCGCTGACCGCCACGCCAGTGTCCGAGCGGAACGTGAGGTTCGCCGTCGCCCCGTCGCCCTCGCGGAACGTGGTGAGCGTTGGGGGCGAGGAGGCACGTGTGGCCGGTGCAGTGCTGGGCTCGGCCGGGTCGGGCTCGCTATGGCTCATCTCAGCGGGCGTTTCGGTTTCCGCGCTGGGAGCGGGCGGATCTTCGGACGCGCCGGGCTCCGGCACGCGCGCGCACGCGGCCACGGTGAGCCCGAGCAGCAAGACGTACGATAGGAGAGGCACGGGGCGAAGGAGACGAGGGCGCATAGGGGCGGAGGGTAGATACATGGCGACGGCGACGGCCCCGAGGAGCCGCCGCCGTCTGAAATGCCGTAGGCACGTCGAAGTGCCGCGGGACTGTTAGTTCACGACGGTGATCCGTCGAGCCCCGACGAAGGCGTCGGCCTCGACCCGCAGGAGGTAGGTCCCGCTCGCCAGGCTCCGCGCGTCGAAGTCGACGGTGTGGGCGCCGGCTTCGAGCGTCTCATCGTCGAGGAGGACGGCCACGCGTTGCCCGAGCACGTTGAACACCGTCACCGTCGCCCGCGCCGCGCTCGGGAGGTCGAACCGCACCGTGGTGCGGGCCGCGAACGGGTTCGGGTAGTTCTGGTGGACGGCGAAGGCGGTCGGGAGCGTGGCGCCCGCCTCGGCCGGCGTCCCCATCTCCACGATGATGTCGACGGTGGTCAGGGCGATGCGGATGTCGGGGTTGTTCGTGAGGAACGCCACCGATTCGGTGTAGCTCCCCGGCTCCAGCCCGCGCGGCGAGACGACGAGGTCGAACGCCTCGCTGTCGCCGGGGTCGAAGCCGACCCCGTAGAGCGGCTCGCCGGCCTCGACGATCGCCCGGGTGTAGACCGGGAGGTCCGTCGGGTCCACGCCGACGACGCGGACCTCGCCGCCGCCCGGCCGCGTGAGGTAGTAGAACACGCCGTCGGGGTCCCGCGTGCTGCGGAGGAAGCCGTTGATCCGCTGCGACCCACCGAGGCGGGTGAGCGGGACCTCCACCTCCTCGCTCTCGGCGAAGAGCCGGCCGAACTGGTCGACCTGGGTGTAGAGCCGGTTATCGGTGAGGACTTCGAGCACGCCGTCCGTCACCGTGATGCCGGGGACGACGCCGCCGCGGCTCGGGGTCTCGACGGGGTAGCCCGGGAGCACCTCGCCGTCGCTATCGACGGCGTAGACGAGCGTGGACTGCCGCTGCGCGATGAAGAAGGCGTCGAGCTCGGGGCTGTAGGCGATGCTGCCCGCGGAGAAGTCCACGGTGAACGAGCGCCCCGTCGGCTCGATCGTCGCGCCGAAGGTGGCTTCGAAGACCTCGCCGCCGGAGGTGGCGTACCACAGGGTTTCGTTCTTGTCATCGTACGTGAGCCCGAGGACCTGGCCGCTGGCGCCGCTGTCTACGAACCCGTCGAGGACGGCGTCGATGGCGCTGAGGTCGGAGCGGATGACGTAGGTCGGCCCGTCGTTAGCGTCGGCGACGAGGAGGGGGCCGTCGGGGATCAGCGCGATGGCTGCGGCGGTGGAACTGGCGTCGGGAAGTACGATCGCGAAGAGCGAGTCCCCGACAGCACCGCGAGCGGCGCTCTTCGTCCCTCGCGCCGCGTTAGTCGCGCGGAGGAAGTCGGAGAGGTCCGTGGGGGCCGCGTCGGCTCCAGCCAGCGCGTCGGCGGAACGGGGGATGGGGATCGTGAAGCTGCTCAGCGCCGGCTCCAGCACGCGAACGAACGTCAGCGGGGCCTGGCCCGTGTTCTCGACGGTGAGCTCCGTGGGGGCCGTCCGGTCGGCGGGAACGGAGACCGGGGCGGGATCGTCCGTGACCGCGAGGATCGGCGGCAGCGGGTCGCCGACGGTGAGCGTGAACGGCAACGTCTCGACCACCTGGATGACCCGGTTGCCCTCGCTGTCGGTGAACCCGCGCGGGACGCCGGCCGCCGAGAACTCCAGCGAGTTCGTGACGATCTCGACCTCGCCGCGGTAGAACCCCTGCGCGAGCAGGCCGCCCTCCACGGTGACGGTGATCTCCTGCGAGGCGTCCGCGTCGAGCGAGCCGGACGAGGGCGTGACGAAGATGGGGTCGCCGCTGCCGCTGAACCCGTTTGAGGGGTCGAAGGGGAAGGGGTTGCCGTCCGTCTCGAGGGAGATGTTCACCTCGTAATCGAGGACGAGGCCACCGTCGTTCGTGAGCGTGATGAGGGGCCGGCTCTCACCCGCGTCGTCGTCGAAGTCGCCGAGGTCGCCGATCGTCTCCGACGAGAGGGCGAGGAGGGGCGGCGTGGCGCCGCCGACGGAGTACGTGAAGGGCACCTCGAAGAGGAGTACGCCGTCGATGTTGGTCTCCACGCGGAGCGTGCCGTAGAAGACGCCCGGCTGCGAAGCGCCGGCCGACAGCGTGATCGTCTCGCTGGCGCCCGGGGCGACGTCGCCGCCCGTCGAGCTCAGCACGAGGGACTGCAGGGCGTCGGCCGGGAACGACACCGCGACCTCGACCTCAGCGGAGTAGTCGAGCGTCTCGCCGGTGCTGGTGTTCGTGAGCCCGACCTCGAGGTCGACCGAGCCGCCGGGAGCGGCGTCACCGAGGTCGAGGTAGACGAGGGAGTCGGGGAGTTGGACGTCGTAGGGCACGCCGTTGACGGTGACGTCCGCAGTGACGAGCGGCACGTCAAAGGTCACCTGATAGCCCATCGTCTGGAAGGCGCGGAGGTCGTTGTCGTTGTAATCCCCGACCGTCCCGGAGGCGAAGTCCGGGTCCATGATCCCGATGTAAGGCGTGCCGAGCGAGTTGTTGCGCCAGTGCGAGGCCTGCTCGCCGTCGCCACCTTGCCGCCCGCCCGTAGCCGTCGAGAGGGGGAGCTCCTGGTTCCCATCGAAGAAGACCTGGACGACGTCGGGGCTCGGCGGGCCCGGCGTGACGACGCGCGGGGCCACTTCCCACCCGAGCCCGTCATCGAGGGGCTCGCCCGGCGTGACGGCGTCGGGGCGCACGCGGAAGAGGTCGAACACAGCGAAGCGGTTCTGCGGCGGGCCGCCCTGGCCGATGATGCTGCGGAACCCGAGGGAGTGGCCCATCTCGTGCACGGCGACGGCCTCGAAGTCGAACTGCCCGGTCGTGACGCCGTCGGTGGGGTCGAAGTCCCACGTGAACGCGGCGTTGAACCCGATCGTCGGGAACTCGCCGAAGGGGTTTGCGACGGGGTCGGGGTCGGCCTCGGCGGGGAGGTACCCGAACGCCTGCGCGATGGGGCGCGCGACGACGGCCGTCTGGAGGGCGGGGCCGGCCGTGGACGGCGTCGGGAGGGGGATGCCGTTGTAGAGGGCGGCGAGTTGAGGGTCGCTGCCGTTCTGCGCGAGGAGCGCGTCCACGATCTGGGCCGGGCCGATGCCGGCGAACGTCCGCTCCGCCGTCGTCGCACTCGCGAGGACGTTTTCGGGGAAGGGGCCCCCGCTGAACCGATTCAGGCCGAAGTCGACGTCGATCACCGTGGTGATGGGGGTCGAGATCGCGCGCTCCCACCGGGCCGCGGCGCGGCGGAAGGCGAGGAGGGCGGCGGGGAACTCGAGGATCTGGTCCGTCCCGCGGAGGAGGATGCGCATCCCCGTGATGTCGCGCTCTTCGTTCGTCGAGGTGAAGACGGTGAAGTTCGGCGAGGCGGCGGCGCGGCTGAGGGCAGCGACCTCGGTCTCCGTCGCGCTCTCGCAGACGAGGTTGCCGTCGGGGCCGGCCTTGAGGACGAACGTGCTGCCCTCGACGTGTTCGGCGGCGCTGTGACCGTTGTGGGGCGCGCTCTGCGCGAAAGCGGGCGCGCCGAAGAGTGCGAGCCCGAGGAGGACTGCGGCTACCTGAGCCAGCCGGCGGCGGAAGTCAAGCCTGGTTGGGAGAAGCGAAAGCGACATGGCGGAATCGAGCGAGTGGTAGAGGCGGGCGGGGCGGAGCCGGGCGGCCCCGATGACGTTCGTGTGAACGAGTATGCCGGGGATAATACTCCCTCGGATGCCTGCTGTCAAAACCATGTGTCTGACCTAAATGCCGGTGGCGATAGTCCGGGGCGCAGCGGACGGAACAGCCTCGGTTGCGTCGCGTGGTAGCGGTGACGTTTTCAACCCGCCTTGAAAGATTGCCGTATGGCTTCCCCTCCCGACCTCTCGACCCTCGGCGCGCTCCGTGAATCCGGCTACCGGAGCCGCTCCGTCAAAGACGAACTCCGCGGCAACCTGATCGCGAAGCTGCGCGCGGGCGAGGACGTATTCCCCGGTGTCCTCGGCTACGACCGCAGCGTGATCCCCCAGGTGCAGAACGCCCTCCTCGCCCGGCACGACATGATCCTGCTCGGCCTGCGCGGCCAGGCCAAGAGCCGGATCGTCCGCCTCCTCGCGAACCTGATGGACGAGTGGCTCCCCATCGTCGCCGGCTCCGAGATCCACGACGACCCGTTCGCGCCCGTCTCGAAGTTTGCCCGCGAGCGCGTGGCGGAGGCCGGCGACGACACGCCGATCGCGTGGGTCGACCGGCACGCCCGCTACGGCGAGAAGCTCGCTACGCCCGACACGAGCATCGCCGACCTCATCGGCGACATCGACCCGATCAAGGCGGCGACGCAGAAGCTGACGTACGCCGACGAGGAGGTGATCCACTTCGGCATCATCCCCCGCACGAACCGCGGCCTCTTCGCCATCAACGAGCTGCCGGACCTCCAGCCCCGCATCCAGGTCGGCCTCCTCAACATCATGGAGGAGCAGGACATCCAGATCCGCGGCTTCAACGTCCGCATCCCGCTCGACCTCGCGATGGTGTTCACGGCGAACCCGGAGGACTACACGAACCGCGGCAACATCATCACCCCGCTCAAGGACCGGATCGACAGCCAGATCATCACGCACT
This sequence comes from Rhodothermales bacterium, assembly GCA_039944855.1. Taxonomy (NCBI): domain Bacteria; kingdom Pseudomonadati; phylum Rhodothermota; class Rhodothermia; order Rhodothermales; species Rhodothermales bacterium. Next base: position 265,568 of record JBDUXZ010000020.1, read on the forward strand.
ACCCGCGTACGATCGAGATCGGTGTGGCGATCACGAAGCAGGAGGCGTGGCAGGAGCGCGGCGACGACGCCGTGACGGTCCACGTCCCGCACTATTTCCGCGAGATCGTCGAGCAGATCGCCTTCGAGGCCCGGGAGAGCGAGTTCATCGACCAGAAGTCCGGCGTGTCGGCGCGGCTGACGCGGGCCGCGCTCGAAGACCTCATCTCGGCCGCCGAGCGCCGCGCGCTCCTCAGCGACGAGGCCGAGACGACGGTCCGCATCGGCGACCTCGTCGCCGTCGAGCCCGCGATCACAGGGAAGGTCGAACTCGTCTACGAGGGCGAGCAGGAGGGGGCGCAGAGCGTCGCGCAGCTCCTCATCGGCAAGGCCGTCAGCTCGATCTTTACCCGCTACTTCCCCGATCCGGCGGACAAGGAGCAGGGGCGACAGAGCTACCAGCCCGTGCTCGGGTGGTTCTCGAAGGGGAACACGCTCGACCTCGGGCCGGAGATGCCGTTCGACGCCTACGCGAAGGCGCTCGACGCCGTCGACGGGCTGCGCGAGATCGTAAAGAAGCAGACGAACCCGACGACGCCGGCCGAGACGGCGAGCGCGATGGAGTTCGTCGTCGAGGCGCTGCACCAGCAGTCGCTCATCGGGAAGGACCGCGTGGACGCGCGGCTGAAATACGCCGACATCATGGGCTCCGTCCTCGGCTCCATCGGCCGCTTCGACGACGATGACGACGACTTCGAGGACTACCGCCGCCGCTTCGGCGGGTGAGGCGGAGGCACGGTAGAATGCCCTTGCACATGAGGGGTGGCTAACCGTTCTTGGAGCACACCTTCCGCGCTCCGCTATGTCGCCTCGCCTGCTCGTCTGCGCGCTCGTCGCGTTCGCTACGACGCTCCCGGTATCGGCTCAGACCTTTACGAATGCCTCGAATCTCTTGCCCGACGGGCTGGTCAGTGGAGGCTTTGGGGGAGGGGCCGTCGTAGATGTTGACGGCGACGGGCGGACGGACCTCGCGAACACGCACACGTTGCTGCTCCAGCGCGACGGAGGCTTCGAGCCCGTCGCGTTCGACGGGGCGTTCCCGCTCGGTTCCATCCATGGGGATGTGGACGGGGACGGGCTCCTCGATGTGCTCGTGCTCGAGGCCCAGGAGCCGGAGATTTACCGGTACACCCCGGCCCACGAGGCGCTCCGGCCCTTCACAGGCCGAGGAGGGCTGAACATTTCGATCCCTCTCGTGCAGGGGTCCGTCTTGCTCGACTACGACCGCGACGGCACGCTCGACGTCCTCCTCGGCAACGATGTCGGCATCGATTTCCTGCTCCGGGGGCTCGGGGACGGGGCATTCGCCGACGTTAGTAGCGAGGCGCTCCCCCAGCTCAATCGAGGCGATTACGGGATGATGGCGGCCGATTACGACCGCGACGGGGACACCGATGTGTACGTGGGACTGTGCGCGGGGACGACGGAGAACCTCCTGTATCGGAACGACGACGGCGTTTTCAGTGAGGTCGCTCCGGCAGCCGACGTGGACGATGCGCGCGCGACGTGGGGCGTCGCATGGCTCGACTACGACAACGACGGCTGGCTCGACCTCTTCGCGAGCAACATGCCGAGCCACCTGGCAGGGACGAATGGTCTCTTCCACAACAACGCCGATGGCACCTTCACCGACGTAGCAACGGAGGCCGGCGTGGCTGGACCGACGGAAGACAACAGTTGGACCGTCACCGCGTCCGACTTCGACAACGACGGCTGGGTCGACCTCTTCGTCGTCAACGACCCGGAAGGCTCGCGGCTCTTCCGCAATAACGCGGACGGTACGTTCACCGACATCACCACGGCGGCGCGGATTCCCTCCCTCGTCGGGCTACCCGTAGCCTCGGGCGATGTGGACGGCGACGGCTGGTCGGACCTCTACATGCCCGCCGCGAGGGATAACCGGGGGCAAACCTTTGACGCGCTTCTCCTCAACGACGGCGGGACGAACGGCTGGCTCACCGTCGATCTCACCGGCGTCGCCTCCAACCGCGATGGTGTCGGCGCGCGTGTCGAGGTCGCGGCAGGCGATCTCTCGATGGTCCGCGAGATCACGGCGGGCGACGGGTTCATGGCGCAGAGCCACGGCCTCCGTGCCCACTTCGGCCTCGGCACGGCGACCACGGCTGACGTGACGATCCGCTGGCCGAGTGGCACCGTCGAGACGATCTCGGGCGTCGCCGCCAATCAGGCGATCACGGTCGTCGAAGGGCTCGGCCTCAACGGGCCACCCGCGATGTTCGGCCTCACGAGTCCGGCGAATGGAGCCGCGGTCCCGCTCGGCGAAGCGGTGACGCTCGCCTGGGACGCCGCGACCGATCCCGAGGCCGGTGCGGTGAGCTACACGGTCCATCTCGCCTCGCCCGACGGCGCGGACACGACATTTGAGACGGCGGAGCCGACGCTCACGGTGCCCGCCACGATGCTCTCGCCCGAGGGGGAATATCGATGGGCCGTGGTGGCGAGCGACGGGCACACGCCGCGCACGAGCCTCGACCCGTTCCGCTTCACGAACAATCCGGACGTGGCGAGCCAAGCCGGACCGGAGAGGGACGCGCTCTCGCTAGAGGTGTGGCCGAATCCGGCACGCACGGAAGCGACGGTAGCCTTCGAGCTAGAAACCACCGAGTCGGTGTGGCTGGAGGTCTACGATGCGCTCGGGCGGCGCGTGGAGCGGTCTGCGCTCGGTGTGCGCGGTGCGGGCGCTCACGCGGCACAACTCGATCTCGGCCGATACCCTGCCGGGATGTACGTGCTCCGGCTGTTCGGGGGCCGAGGCGAGGTGGCCACCGTGCGTATGATGCGCATGGACTGAGTCGGGAAAGCGGGGCGGAGAGAGAACGGGAGCGGGGGCGGAACGTAGGTTAGACCGGCCCCTCTCCATTCGCCCTTCTCCCCGATGCGCCTCCTCCTCGCCGCCGTGGCTTGCTGCGGCCTCGTCCTCCCTGTCGTCGCTCAGCCCACGGACTCGGTTGCTACGCCTGTTGCGCAACGCCTCGTGGCTGCCGTGCACGAGGCCCCACCGTTCGCCATCAAAAACGACGATGGGACGTGGGATGGCATCGCCGTCGAGCTGTGGCGCGAGATCGGACGGGCCGAGGGGTTCGAGGCCGCGCTCGACGAGGTGCCCGACGGCGGCGTGCTCGACGCCGTCGCGAGCGGGCGCGCCGATGTCGGGCTGACGGCCCCGGCCTCGGCCGAGGCCGAGCGCCGCGTGGACTTCACGCTCCCGTACTACACCGCCACCCTCGGCATCGCCGAACCACGGGCGGACGGCGCGTGGGCCGTCGCCAAGCGGCTGTTCTCGCCGACGTTTCTCAAGTTCGCACTCGGCATCGCCGTCCTCCTCCTCCTCGTCGGCGTCATCGCGTGGCTCGTCGAGCGGAGCGACAACGAGGACGATTTCCGGCAGAGCATCGGCGGCGTGTGGGACGGGTTCTACTGGGCGGGCGTCACGATGTCGACGATCGGCTACGGCGACAAAGCGCCGAAGACGACGGGCGGGCGGGCGCTCGCCCTCGTGTGGATGCTGATCTCGATGGCGGTGACGGCCGCGCTCACCGCCGCGCTCGTCTCCGCGCTCGGGCTGAAGTCGGGCTCGGCGTCAGCCTCGCTCCCGGCCGATGTGCGGGGGCAGACGGTCGGCGTCGTCGAGCGCACCGTCGCCGCGGACTTCCTCGACGCGGAGCGCGTGCGGGTCCGCCCGTTCCCCACGCTCGCCGCTGCGCTCGACGCGCTCGACCGCGACAGCATCGACGTGGTTGTGGACGCGACGCCGGTGTTGGAGAACGCGATCAGCGAACGGGGGATGCAGTCGCTGAAGGTGTCGGCGACGAAGGCGGAGCCGCAGCAGTGGGCCCTCGCCGTGCCCGCGGGCTCGCCGCTGCGCGAGCGCTTCAGCCGCGCCGTGCTCGAACGCATCGACGGCCCCGCGTGGCAGGCGACCCTCGACCGCTACCTGCAGGGCGCGCGATAGCGCCGGCGACGAAAAAAACGGGCGCCCCGAAGCCGGGACGCCCGCGCGGAAGACGGGGGGCGGTGGATCGGACTACACCGCCTTACGTCCCGTGACGAGGTTGTAGATCAGCACGATAAGCGCGATGACGAGCAAGAGGTGGATGAGGCTACCACCGACGCCGCCGAGGAAGCCGAGCAGCCACAGGATGATGAGGATGACGAGGATCGTCCACAACATGCGCAAACCTCCAGAGGAAGAGAAAGGAGAAGGGGATGTCGGTTCGTATGCTGCACGGAGTCCGACATTTTTGAGAGACTAACCTTTAAAGTCGCATATGCCGGTTCGTTCCGCCACGCCCGACGACGCCCCGCTCCTGCGCTCGCTCATCCTCGCGCTCGCGGCGTACGAAAAGCTCCTCCCTGAAGCCGAGGCCGGCTGTCGTGAGGACGCCCTCAGCGCCCACCTCCGGCCCGACGCTAATCCCCGGCTCGACGGCTTCATCGCCGAGACCGACGACGGCGAGCCGGCCGGCTTCGCCCTCTCCTTCCCGGTCTACTCCACGTTCCACACGAACTGGGGCGTCCACCTCGAAGACCTCTTCGTGCGGCCCGAGCACCGGGGCGCGGGGTTCGGCCTCGCCCTCATGCGGGCGGTCGCGGCGGAGGCCGTGCGGCGCGGGTGCGTGCGGATGGAGTGGGCCGTGCTCGACTGGAACGCGCCCGCCATCGCCTTTTACGAACGCCTCGGCGCGCAGGCGATGGACGAGTGGACGACGATGCGCCTCACCGGCGACGCGCTCGCTTCCCTCGCGGCCGACTGACTCCTCAGGTCCGGACGGCCCCACCCTTCCTGTCATTGCGAGCGGAGCGAAGCAATCTCCACAGGGCTAGCAGACCGGAGGAGATGGGCTGCGCCGAGCCCTGCGGGGTTGCCACGTCGCTGCGCTCCTCGCAATGACAGGGCGAGGTTAACGCACGGTGGTCACGCGCTGCGCTGCGCTGAAGCCGTCGCCGATGGCGCGGATGAGGTAGAGCCCGGCCCCAAGCCGCGACGCGTCGAACGCCAGCGCGTGGTGGCCTGCGGCGAGCGGGCCGTCGTGGAGCCGCGCTACCCGGCGACCGAGCACGTCGTAGACCGTGACCTCCACCCGCTGCGACCGACCGAGCGCGAGCGACACGCTGACCGGGCCGCGCGCCGGGTTCGGGTAGGCGCCGAGTGTGACGGCATCTGGGCCTGCAAGCTCTGACTCGGCGGCGACCGGGGCCGGGCGCTCGTAGGCCCCGAGGTCCACCGACGCGCCGACCACGCGCGCCTCGCCAGCCAGGTCGAGCGGCAACGGCTCGGCGGTGTTGCCGTCGCCGTCGAGGTCGAAGGCGTCGGACGGGAGGAAGCTCGTGAGGCCGAAGTCAATCGCCGGACTGTCGTCTCGGAGGCGGAGGTCGCCGTAGTCGTCGTCGGCCGTGCCCCACGCGCCGTCAGGGCCGGGGTCGGGCACACGCACGAAGCGCGGGTCGGCGTCGAGGAGGGCTTCGCACGTCGCCTCCGGTGGGCAGCCGCCTGCGACGAGGACGTGGCGGAGGGTGGAGGTTCCGGCCACTTCAGCGATCTCGTCGCCGTTGCCCCAGAGTACGGAGTTCCGCAGGAGGAGGTCGGACCCGCTGGAGATGCGGACGGCCCCGCCCTCAACGAGGGCCTCGTTCGCGGCGAACGTGACGTTCGTGAGGAGGTAGCCGTCGTTCCCCCCGGCCGAGAGCCCCGCCGCCTTCTCAGCCATGTTGCCGACGAACGTCACGTTCGTCGCCGTGAGGGGGCCGGAACTGTTCACGCCCGCCCCGAGGCTCAGGCCGAAGGCGCCGCCGGGCTCGGCCACGTTCCCGTAGAACCCGGCGTTGAGGAGGTGCGTGCTCCCGATGAGGACGGAGATCCCGCCTCCCCCGCGATCCGCCACGTTCCGAACGAAGGACGTCCCGACGACGGTCAGCGTGGATTGGTTGCTGTTGATCCCGCCGCCGGAGTCGGCCGTGTTCTCCACGAAGGCGGCGTCGACGACGACGGCGTCCACGCCCTCGAACAGCCACAGGCCGCCCCCGAGCGCCCCGTCGTTCCGCTCGAACGCCACCCGCTCGAACCTAGGCGTCCCCCCGCTCCCGAAGAACGCGCCGCCCCCACCGCCCTCGCCGTCGGTCTGCACGACGCGGTTCTCGATGATCCGGCAGTCGCGCACGACGAGGCTGCTGTTCTCGGCGTAGATCCCCCCGCCGCGGTTGCGTGGGCTCGCCCCGTTCCCGTTGCCGCCCGTCACGGTGAACCCGTCGAGCACCGTGCTCTCATCTACGCCGCTCGCCACGACGACGTGATAGGCGTTGTCGCTGAGATCATCGGGCACGCCGAGGTCGCCCGATAGAATCGTCACGTTCACTTCAGGGTCCCGCTCGTCGCGGGCGCCTTCAGTGCCGTCGAACCCGCCGTAGAGCGCGGTGCCGGAGACGAGCACGAACGAGGCGTCGCGGTCGACCACGCCGCCCTCGGCCGGGAGGTAGGTGCCCTCGGCCACCCACACCTCGTCGCCGGCTGCGGCCACGGCGAGCGCTTGCTGGAGGTCGGGGAAGGCGTCGGCCCACGAGGAGCCGTCGGCCGTGCCGGTGGCGTCGGCGTCCACGAAGAGGACGGAACCGATGGGTTGAGCGACGGCGGCGGGACCGCCCGCGACGGCGAGCAGCGCGGCGAGAGCACAGGCGAGGCGACGGAGCAACAAACGGTCAGAGGTCGGGTGGCGTCGCAACATACACCGGTCCTCGCACTCTCGGCAGGGCACGGCGCGGGGCCCTGCGAAGCGGATGGGGCGTGGCGAGGGCGCGTGCTATCTTTGGGGCCGCTTTTCGATCATCGCCCCGATGCGCCTCCTGCTCCCTGCTCTCCTGCTGTGCTGTGCCGCCGTGTGGGGCCCCGCCGCGTTCGGGCAGCGGGCGGCGGTGGTGGGCGTCGTCGCGGACGCCGAGAGCGGCGAGGGGCTCGCGGGCGTCAACGTGGTCGTCGAGAGCGAGGACGGGCGGCAGTTCGGGCGGGCGACGGACCGGGACGGCGGCTTCGCGTTCGCGGGCCTGCTGCCGGGGCGCTACACGCTCGCGGCGACGTTCCTCGGCTACGAACCGTTCGCGGACACGCTCGCGGTGGACTTCGGGGACCGGGTCGAGCTGGCGATCACGCTGAGCCCCGACGAGGCCGAGCTGGCGGCCGTCACTGTCGAAAGCGAGGGCCTCGCGCCGACGGCCTCGCCCGCCGGACTGATCCGCGTCCGCCCGGCCGATATCGCACTCATCCCCTCGCCCGACCTCAGCGCCGACCTCGCGAGCTTCCTCACCGTGCAGCCCGGCATCGTCACCGTCGGCGACCGCGGCGGGCAGCTCTACGTCCGCGGCGGCACGCCGACGGAGAACCTCGTGCTCGTCGACGGGATGCGGCTGTTCCAGCCGTTCCACATCGTCGGGTTCTATTCCGCGTTTCCGGCCGAGATCGTGCAGACGGCCGACGTCTACGCCGGTGGCTTCGGCGCGCGCTACGGCGGGCGGATCTCGTCGGTGATCGACGTGCAGACGCGGAATGGCGACAAGCAGCGCTTCGGCGGGGCGGCGTCGGTGGCCCCGTTCCTGACTTCGATCCGCGTCGAGGGGCCGGTCGTCCGCGACGAGGCGTCGTTCGTGGTGAGCGTGCGCGAGTCCGTCGTCGAGCGCGTGGCGGAGGAGGTCCTGGGAGAGCCGCTCCCGTACCGCTTCGGCGATGCCTTCGCCAAGTTCCACGCCTTCACCGGGCCGGCCTCGTTCGTCACCTTCTCCGGTCTCCGCACGACGGATTCGGGCGACATCAGCGGTTCCGCCGACGAGCGGACCCGCGTCGACTGGACGAACGAGGCCGCCGGCGCCCGCTTCTTCTACCTCCCGACCTCGCTCGCGGCCGCGCTCGACGTGACGGTGAACTACTCGGCCTACCGCTCGTCGTTCGAGCCCGAGCGCGCCCCGGCCCGCGACGCCGACGTGAAGAGCTTCGGCGGGACGTTCGGCCTCGCCTACTTCCTCGACCGCGCCGACGTCCGCCTCGGCTTCGGCGGGCAGACGCTGAACTTCGACTACACCTTCGACCGCGCCGGCCGCCCGGCGGCGGAGAACACGACGGAGGGCCACGCCTTCATCGAGGCCGATTTCGACCTCGGGCGCGGGGTGCGCGTCGAGCCGGGGCTGCGGATGCAGTCGTTCCCCGCGCAGCGGCGGTCCGTCTCGCTGGAGCCGCGCCTCCGCGCCTCGTGGGCGGCGAGCCCGGCGACGACGCTCAGCGCCGCGTTCGGCGTCTACCGGCAGGAGATCATCGGGCTCACGAACGAGCGCGACATCGGCGACGTGTTCCTCGCGTGGGCCTCGATCCCCCAGGGTGCGCCGACGCCGCGCGCGCTCCACGCGATCCTCGGCGTCGAGACGCGGCCCGTGGCGGGGCTGGAGCTGAGCGCCGAGGGCTACGCCAAGCAACTCGCCGACGTGCAGGTGCTCCTTGGCGACCGCGGGCTCGTGCGCTCGCACGGCGAGGTCTACGGGCTCGACCTGCGGGCGACGTGGCGCCGCGCCCCGCTCTACCTCTACGCCGGCTACGGCCTCTCCGCCTCCGAATACCGCAACGCGCGCGAGGACTACCGCCCGCCGCACGACCGCCGCCACCGCTTCAACCTCGTCGGCGAGTGGACGCGCGGGGCGTGGCGGCTGGCGGCGCGCTGGCAGCTCACGTCCGGCCGCCCGTTCACCCGCCTCCTCGGCGTTTACGACGACCTCGGGACGGTCGAGCAGAGCGGCGGCTTCGTCACCGAGCCCGGCGCGCCGACCGTCCTGACCGAAGCGGCGCCGTTCCGCGGCCTCACGCCCGCGTACTACCGGCTCGACCTCTCGCTGGAGCGGGACTTCGCCTTCCGCGCCGCCCTCCTCACGCTGCAGGCCAGCGTCATCAACGCCACCGACCGCGCCAACTTCTTCTACTACGACACCTTCCGCGCCGACCGCGTCGACCAGTTCCCGCTCATCCCCTCGCTCGGCCTCCGCGTCGAAGTCCGATGAGCGCTGACCGCCTGCGCCCCTTCCCCGCGCTCGTCCTCCTCGCTGCCCTCCTCGCCGCCGGGTGCAGCGACGCCTTCGACCCGTTCGTGGAAGCGGAGCCGGCGTTCGCGCTTTACGGCTTCCTCGACGCGCGGCGGGACACGCAGTTCGTCCGCGTACAGCCCGTCACCGACTTGGATACGAACCGCGTCACGGCCCGCGTGACCTCGACGGCGCTGGGGACGGGAGAGCGGATCGCGTGGCGGGACTCGCTCGTGCTGCTCGATGACGGGACGCTCGGGACCGTGTTCTACGCCCCGTTCCGCCCCGAGCCGGGCGTGCGGTACCGGGTCGAAGCCGCGCTGCCGGGTGTGCCCGGCGTGGGGAGCGCCGCCGAGATCACGGTTCCCGCGGAGGCGGATCTCCGCGTCCCCGCGCCGAGTGTGGTCGACGGGATCGTGACGCAGGGGCTGGTGCTGGAGGGCGACCTGCGGCCCCGCGACGTGCGCGTCACGTACACGGTGCAGCGGGTCAGCGGCGGCGAGCCCGTCCCGTTCAGCTTCGAGTACGTCTCCCGCTCGGTCCCGTCGGCGGGGGGCTTCGAGGTCGTCGTGAACCTCCTGCGCGATGCGCGGGCGATCCGCACGGTGCTCGGCGTCGAGCCGGGGGACGGGCAGAGCGTCGCCCTCGTGGACCTCCAATTGAATTACGACCTCGTCGACGAGCGCGGCGGCGTCGTGTCGAGCGGGCTGGGCGCGTTCGGCGCGGCGGCCTGCTTTGAGACCGGGTGGACGCTCGCGCCGGCGGCGGTCGAGGCCATCGGCTTCGTGGACGCGCAGGGCGGGGCGTGAGGGCATCGCGAGGAACGGCGGCCCGCTGTGCGGTAGCTTGCGGCTCCCGATCCCCCGACCCCATGCGCACGCTCGTCATCATCCCCGCCTTCAACGAGGCCCGCTCGATTGGCCGCGTCATCGGCGACATCCCCGACCACGTCGCCGAAGTCGTCGTCGTCAACAACGCGTCGACGGACGAGACGGAGCGGAACGCGGCGGCGGCCGGTGCGACCGTCCTCCGCGAAGACCGGCAGGGCTACGGCTGGGCCTGCCTCCGCGGCATCGATTACGCCCGCACCCGTACCCCCGACGTCGTCGTCTTCCTCGACGGCGACTACAGCGACCACCCCGACGAACTCGACCTCCTCCTCGCCCCGATCCGCCGCGGCGAGGCCGATTTCGTCGTCGGCTCCCGCGTGACGGGGGAGCGGGAGCCGGGCGCGATGCTGCCGCAGGCGCTCGTCGGCAACCGGCTCGCGTGCGCGCTGATGCGCTGGCTGTGGGGCGCGCGCTTCACCGACCTCGGCCCGTTCCGCGCCATTCGATTCGCCGACCTCCTCGCGCTCGGGATGCAGGACACGACGTATGGCTGGACCGTCGAGATGCAGATCAAAGCGGTGCGGGCGGGGCTGCGCTGCGCCGAGGTGCCGGTGTCGTACCGCCGCCGCATCGGCGTCTCGAAGATCACGGGCACGCTCGCCGGCACGGCGAAAGCGTCGGCCAAGATTCTGTGGACGATCGGGCGCTACGCCGTCGCCCCGGCGCCCGGGCGTCGCGTGCCGGGCGCCGGGCGCTGAAAAGGGCTGTCGGGGGTGGCGCGACGGCGACGGAGGCGTTATCCTATGGAAGCGCTTCCGAAACTTTGGGTCGCCCCGATGCTTCTGTATCTTGGCGGGCCCGGCCCCGTCCCATCGCTCATCTTACCTGACCCCGCGTACATGAAGTATAAGATCTGGTTCAACGGCGAACTCGTCGCCTACGAAGACGCGACCATCCACGTCCTTTCCCACGTCGTCCACTACGGCTCCTCCGTGTTCGAGGGGATCCGCTGTTACAACACCGAGAACGGCCCCGCCATCTTCCGCCTTCGTGAGCACATGAAGCGGCTCGTGGACTCGGCGAAGATCCACCGGATGGAGATCCCGTATTCGCTGGACGAGCTCTGCGACGCCTGCGTCGCGACCGTGGCCGAGAGCGAGCTGAAGGCGTGCTACCTCCGGCCGATCGTCTTCCGCGGGCACGGGCCGATGGGCGTGAACCCGCTGAACAACCCGGTCGAAACGGTGATCGCGGTGTGGGAGTGGGGGAAGTACCTCGGCCCCGAAGCCCTCGAGCAGGGCGTCGACGTGCAGGTGTCGTCGTGGAGCCGGAACGCGCCGAACACGACGCCGTCGTTAGCGAAGGCGGGCGCGAACTACCTCAACGCCTCGCTCATCAAGATGGAGGCGATCAAGAACGGGTATTCCGAAGGCATCGCCCTCTCCGTGGACGGCCTGCTCTCGGAGGGCAGCGGCGAGAACCTGTTCATCGTCAAGAGCGGCAAGCTCTACACGCCGCCGACCGGCCTCTCCGTGCTGCCGGGCATCACGCGGGACACCATCATCACGCTCGCGAAGGAGCGCGGCTATTCGGTCGAGGAGAAGCTGATCCCGCGCGAGGCGCTCTACATCGCCGACGAGCTGTTCTTCACCGGCACCGCCGCTGAGGTCACGCCCGTCCGCTCGGTCGATCAGATCACCGTCGGCGCGGGCCGGCGTGGGCCGATCACGGCGGAGCTGCAGGCCGCGTACCTCGACGTCGTCGAGGGCCGCTCCGAGCACACCGAGTGGCTGCAGGTCGTCGAGCCGAAGGCGAAGGCCGAAGAGATCACGGCCTGAGCGCCGCCGGCAAGCGCCGAAGGCAGCAAGCGTTTCGAGGGCGGACCGGGGCATCCCGGTCCGCCCTCCGTCGTGTCTGGCGGCGCAGCGGATCCGGCAAACGCTGTTGTTTTTTAAGGATTGAGTGGAGTAGGTTGATACTTTCCAGCGTCGCGTCGACCCTCCCCTATCCGGTACTCCCATGCTGAAGCGTGCGCTCGCCCTGCTCGTCTGCCTCCCCGTTCTCGCACTTCCGGCGCTGGCCCAGCCCGACATCGGCGCGGCCCCGCTCTACGGGACGGCCAACCTCAGCGCGGGCTTCTCCCCGGACCCGTTCGTGACGCAGGTGGTGGCCGGCGGCAACAGCCAGAACCCAATCAGCGGGACGGGCTGCGTCGGTTACCTCAACATGGTGCAGCCCGACATCGACCTCAACTACACGGCGGGGAGCTACCCGCTCACGATCTCGGCTGACTCGGCGACCGATACGGCCCTCCTCATCAACCAGCCCGACGGGACGTGGGTCTGCGACGACGACAGCGGCGACGGCTCGAACCCGAGCGTCCGGTTCACGAGCCCGCAGAGCGGCAACTACAACATCTGGGTGACGACGTACAACGCGAACGCGCAGGCCCCCGCGACCGTCCGCATCACCGAGCAGAACACGGCCGCCGTTACCCCGACCGCGACTACGTCGAGCCAGCCGAACATCGGAGCCACGCCGCTCTACGGCACGGTGAACCTCGCGGCCGGCTTCAACCCCGACCCGCAGATCACGAACGTACAGGCGGGCGGCAGCGATGCGAACCCGATCTCCGGGGCGGGGTGCGCGGGCTACATCAACGCCTCGCAGCCGGACATCGACGTGAACTACTCGGCGGGCTCGTACCCACTCTACATCTACGTGCGGGCCTCGTCCGACACGACCCTCCTCGTGAACCTCCCCGACGGCTCGTGGGTGTGCAGCGATGACGCGAGCGGGCGCGATCCGGTGATCCACCTCGCGCAGCCGCAGTCGGGCAACTACAACGTGTGGGTCGGGACGTACAGCGCGGGGACGACGCAGCAGGCCGGGATCTACCTTTCCGAAGTGGCGCCGAAGTAGCGCCACAGCGAGCGCTACACCGCCTCCGAGCTGCGGAGCTTCTCCAGCAGGTCCGAGAGCGTGCGGTGCTCCTCCTCGGTGAGGGTGGCGGTGAGGTGGCGCGTCACCTCGCCGACCGGCCGGTCAGCTTTCTTCAGTCGCTGCAACCCCTCATCGGTGATGCAGACCTCGACGATGCGGCGGTCGTGCGCGGCGCGGCGACGGTCGATGAGGCCGGCGCGTTGGAGGCGGTTGAGCAGGCGCGTCACATCGGGCGTCCGGTCCAGCAGGCGCTCGCCGATGTAGCTGCACGTGGCGCGGTCGGGGTGCCGCCCGCGCAGGATGCGGAGGACGTTGTACTGCGCCGGCGTGAGGTCGACGTCGGAGAGGGCCGCGGCGAGCTCGCCCATGAGCCACGGGTACGTCACCATCACGTTGAGCATCGCCTCTTGTGCGGGCGATTCGAAGTGGTCCTGCTTGATGAGGTCGGACAGCGTGCTCACGGCGTCGGCGTCGGATGGGGGAGGGGGCCCTGTGGAGCGCGGAAGATACATGATTGTTCCGACGACTAGTGGTTAGAAGCTGTTTGGGATTAGCGGATGCGGTTGAGCATCAGCCGCGTCATGGCGAGTTGGATCATCGCTTCGCTCGTCGCGCAGAGCCGCTCGTGATCCTTCGAGAGCCGGCGATACCCCTCCAGCCAAGCGAACGTCCGCTCTACGACCCACCGCTTCTCGAGCACGGAGAACCCCCGGCGCCCCGGCTCCCGCTCGACGACGTGCCACAGCCACCCGAACACGCGCCAGACCAACCCCGGCGGCGTGCCCCGGTAGCCCGCATCGGCGAAGACGACCTCCAGGCGCGGCACTCGCCCTTGTATCCGGTCGAGCACGCGCGGGGCGTACTGGCTGTCGTTCCCGCCGGCCTCGTGGACGAGCACCGCCAAGAGCAACCCGAGCGTGTCGGTGACGATGTGGCGCTTGCGCCCCTTGACGAGCTTGCCGCCGTCGAAGCCGCGCTCGCCCCCTTGCAGCGTCGTCTTCACCGACTGGCTGTCGATGATCACGGCCGAAGGGCTCGCCTCACGCCCTGCACGCCGGCGAGTGAGGCGTCGCATCCGCTCGTGGATGGCGGCGATCACCCCGGCGTCTCGCCAACGGCGGAAGTGGTAGTAGACGCTCTGCCAGGGCGGGAACGGCTCGGGGAGCATGCGCCACTGGCACCCGGTCTTCGTGAGGTAGAACACGGCGTCGAGGACGAGGCGGAGGTCGTGCTTGCGTCGGCGTTGGGTATCGAGCAGCGGAGCGATAGCTTCCCACTGAGCGTCCGTCAGGTCGGAGCTAAAGCGCCGCCGTGGAGGGCGGGGCATGGCTTCGGGCGTCGTGTGAGGGGGAACTCACAGGACGCCTGGCGGGCGCTCAGGGTCAAAGTCAAAACAGCTTCTTAGCGTCGCACATCGACCGACGTCACGGCGTGTCTTCGGCCGAGCCCTCGGTCGCGGCCTCGGTCACCCCGACAGCCCGCGTCTTCCCGACGGGCAGCTCGAACGAGAACGACGAGCCGTAGCCCGGCCGGCTCTCAATGCGGAGCCGGTGCCCGTGCGCTTCGAGGATGTGCTTCACGATCGCGAGGCCGAGCCCGGTGCCGCCCTGCGCCCGGCTCCGGCTCCGGTCCACGCGGTAGAAGCGCTCCGTCAGCCGAGGGATCTCCTCCGCCGGAATCCCGATCCCGTCGTCCACGACCGCGACGCGGACGGCGCCGTCCCCCGTCATGCGTGCGGTGATCTCGACGCGCCCACCGTCGCGGTTGTACTTGATGGCGTTGTCGATGAGGTTGACGAGCACCTGCCGGAGTTGGTCGCGGTCGCCCGCGACGGGGGGGAGGTCCGGCGGGAGACGTGGCACGACGGCGACGCCCTGCGCCTCGGCGATCGGCTCCAGCGCCTCGGCGACGTCTTCGATGAGGAGGCGCAGGCTGAAGGGCACGAACGTCATCCGCAGCTCGCCGCTCTCGATCCGCGAGATCGCGAGGAGGTCGCGGGAGAGGGTGTCGAGCCGGGTCGCGTTGCGCCCGATCTTCTCCACGAACCGGCGGTTGACGGCGGGGTCGTCGAGCGCGCCGCCGAGGAGCTGTTCGGCGAAGCCGGAGATGACGAAGATGGGCGTCTTCAGCTCGTGCGAGACGTTGCCGAGGAAGTCGCGGCGGTAGTTCTCCAGTTGCTCCAGCCGCTCGATCTCTTTCTGGAGGACGCGGGCGGCGCGGTAGACCTGCCACAGCAGCTCGTCGAGCTCGTCGCGGGCCTCGGCGGCGCGGATCTGGCCGAGGGCATCGAAGCGCCGTTTCCGCGCCTGCCGCAGCGTCGCCCGCGCCAGCTCCAGCCGCCGCGCCACAAGCGTGTGCACCGCGCCGTACGCCGCGAGCCCGGCCGCGAGCCCAACGATCGGTGCCGCGATCCACCCCGAGGGCTCCACCACGAAGAGGGCGAGGAGGGCCGCGACCGTCGTCGCCGTGGCGGTGAGCACCGCCGTTCGGAAAGCGAGCCGATTGAGCCGGCGCGCCGGGAGCGGGGCAGGGAGGGCGTCGGGCATAGCGGAGGGCGAGCGCAGGATGAGGCCAAGCTACGACGCCCGCTCCCTACGCCATCGACTCGTTGAGCTTGTAGCCGACGCCTTTCACGGTCTCGATGTAGTCGCTCCCAATCTTCTCCCGGATCTTGCGGACGTGCACGTCGACGGTCCGGTCCACGACGTAGACGTCCGGCCCCCAGACCTGGTTGAGCAGGTCCTCGCGCGTGAACACCTTGCCGGGGTGCGAGGCGAGGAAGTAGAGCAGCTCGAACTCCTTGCGCGGCAGGCGGAACGTCTCCTCGGCGTCGGTTCCCGGCTCGCGCGTGACGAGGTAACGGTCGCGGTCGACGACGAGGTCGTGGACGCGGAGCTGGCTCGTGGTGGCGGCCTCGGTGCGCTCGGTGCGGCGGAGGAGCGCGCGGACGTGGGAGACGAGGAGGTTCGGCGAGGTCGGCTTCGTGAGGTAGTCGTCGGCGCCGGCGTCGAGGCCGAGGATCTCGTCGCGCTCGTCGCTCCGGGCGGTGAGCATGAGGATGGGCGTGAGGCGGAGGTTCGCGTCCTCGCGCAGGCGCTGGCACGTCTCGAGCCCGTCCATCTTCGGCATCATGATGTCGAGCACGACGACGTCCGGCCGCTCGGCGCGGGCGATGCGGAGGCCTTCGGCGCCGTCCTGCGCGGTGAGCACGTCGAAGCCCTCACGCCGGAGCGCATACGAGAGCAGCTCCAGCAGGTCCTCTTCGTCGTCGACGAGGAGGATCGTACCGGAGGTGAGGTCGAACGAGGGGTCGGCCACAGCGGTGGGAGTTGGACGGCACAGAACCGCAAAGTACTCGCCGGTCCGTTCGCCCACTTTACCGCAGCGTTAAGAGAAGAGGGCGGGGAGGGGAGAAGGAGGGAAAGGAGAGAGGGGAGGGGACGAGCGCGACCGACGGCGGCTAGCTTCCGTCCACACGTCCACACGTCCACACGTCCACACGTCCACACGTCCACACGTCCACACGTCCACACGTCCACACGTCCACACGTCCACACGTCCACACGTCCACACGTCCACACGTCCACACGTCCACACGTCCACACGTCAGCGCAGCGCGAGGCGGATCAGCTCCTCGGCCGTGACGGCGCCGTCGTGGTCGCGGAGCGCGGTGCGGATGCGCTTCTCCGCGTCGGCCCGGCTGAAGCCGAGCGATTCGAGCGCGGACCGCGCGTCGGCCCGCACCGACGCCGTCTCGCCGGAGCCGCCGACGGCCGTCGCCCCCTCGAACCCGTCGAGGGTGGCGAGCCGGTCCCGCAGCTCGACGACGAGCCGCTCGGCCGTCTTCTTGCCCACGCCGGGGATGCGCGTGAGCACGCTCGCGTCGCCTTCGAGGATGTGGTCGCGGAGCGTCTCCGGCGGCATCGCCGAGAGCGCCGCGAGGGCGAGCTTCGGCCCCACGCCCGAGACGCCGACGAGGGTGCGAAAGAGCGTGCGCTCCGCCTCCGTCGCGAAGCCGAAGAGCGTGACGGCGTCCTCGCGGACGTAGTGGTGCGTGAGCAGCTTGACGTTCTTGCCCGTCGCGGGAAGCTTCTCGTACGACGAGGCGGGGATGAGCAGTTCGTACCCGAGCCCCTGCACGTCGATGACGGCGTCGGTGGGGGACTTGTGGGCGAGGGTGCCGGAAACGTACGTGATCACAGGAATCGCGGTGGAGACGCGACGCGTCGCGCCGGTCTGTACGGGAGGGAGAGTCGGGAAAAGGTACCATCGGCGGGTGACAGCGGGCAGTCATCGCAGAGCCGGTCTCGGGCTCCGAACCGTGGCTGAGGCTACGCATTCCACTCGTCCGCCCCGCTCCTCTCTCCCTTCCGCTATGCCTGCCCGCCTCGGCCACCTCCGCCTCGACGTCGACGACCTCGACCACGCCACCGCCTTTTACACCGACGTCCTCGGCCTCGCCGTGAGGGAACGCGCCACCGACGACGCGAGCCACTACGCCTTCCTCACCGACGACCTGGAGGACGGGATGCACCACCGCCTCGTCCTCCGTCAGTCCCGCGATACGTCGAAGCGTGACCTCGGCGAGACGACGCGGCTCGACCACTTCGCGTGGGAGGTCGACAGTGCCGAGGAGTGGATCGAGATCGTGGAGAACCTCGAAGCGCGCGGGCTGGAGCTGGAGTTTGGCGAGGCCGGGATCGCGTGGCAGGTCTACTTCCACGACCCCGAAGGCGTCAAGCTCGAAGTCTACCTCGACCGCCGCGACGCGCCGGGCGGACGCGCCCTCTGGCACGGCAAGCAGGAAACGCTCGACCCCGAGACGGTCCGCGAGGCAACAGGCTGACCCCCCGCCGCGCTTGCGGTCGCTCTGACTCTGCGAGTCTGTGCTCCCAGCAACACGCGGCTGTCCCCCTTGAAGGGGGACAGCTTTTCGGTCCCTGAGCGTAGGGACGCAGTCCCGTAGCGATGGATCGGAAAGCGGGGGGTCCCGACGGGGGTCAGCCCGTCGCCTCCGTCACCACGTCATCGCGCGTGCGCTTCATCACGATCGGGATGCGGCGGCCGTGGCCGAACGCCTTCGGCGAGACGCGGATGCCGGGCGCGGCCTGTCGGCGCTTGTATTCGTTCCGGTCCACCATCTTCAGAATCCGGGCGACGAGCTGCGGCGACTCACCGGTGCGGTGGACGATCTCGCGGAGGTCGAGCAGCTCCTCGATGTAGAGCTTAAGGATCACGTCGAGCACGTCATAAGGCGGGAGCGAGTCGGAGTCCTGCTGCCCCGGCCGGAGCTCGGCACTCGGCGGCTTCGTGATCGTGTTCTCGGGGATGAGCGGGCGGCCGGCGCGGGCGTTGATGAAGCGGGCGAGGGCGTAGACCTGCTGTTTGAACACGTCGGAGAGCACGGCGAGGCCGCCGCTCATGTCGCCGTAGAGCGTGGCGTAGCCGACGGCCATCTCGCTCTTGTTGCCCGTCGTGAGGAGGAGGTAGTTGAACTTGTTCGAGACCGCCATCAGCGTCACGCCGCGGCTCCGGGCTTGAATGTTCTCCTCGGCCACGCCTTCGTCCATCCCTTCG
This sequence comes from Rhodothermales bacterium, assembly GCA_039944855.1. Lineage (NCBI taxonomy): Bacteria > Pseudomonadati > Rhodothermota > Rhodothermia > Rhodothermales > Rhodothermales bacterium. The sequence goes on from JBDUXZ010000020.1 coordinate 284,025, forward strand.
AAGAGCGGCGCGAGCATCGTCTCGAAGGCGCTCACGGCGGGGACGATCGGTATTTCGTGGAAGTCGATCCCGAGGTTGTCGGCGAGCAGGCGGGAGTCGTCCACCGAGCCCGACGACGAGTACTTCGACGGCATCGTGATCCCGACGACGCGCTCCGCGCCGAGCGCTTCGACGGCGAGCGCGCACGTCACCGCCGAGTCGATCCCGCCGCTGAGGCCGACGAGCGACTTGGCGAACGCGCCGGTCTTCTCGAAGTAGTCGCGGATGCCGAGGACGAGCGCGTCGTGGAGGTCGGCCGTCGTCTCGTGCTTCATCGGGCACGGACCGGAATCCGCCTCCGTATCCCAGATCAGTAGCGCCTCTTCGAAGCTCGGCGCGCAGAGGATGCGCGTGCCGTCGGCGGCGTGGACGCGGCTGTCGCCGTCGAACACGATCTCGGTGTTCGCGCCGACCTGATTGACGAGGACGAACGGGAGGCCATGCTCGCGGCAGCTCTCGGCGATCACCGCGTTGCGCATGGTGTGCTTGCCGAGGGCGAACGGGCTGGCCGAGATGTTGACGTAGAGCTCGGCCCCGGCCTCGGCGAGCGCGTCGATGGGGTTGGCGTCGTAGAGGTGGACCTCGGCCTGCTCCTCGTTATTCCACATGTCCTCGCAGACGTGCAGCCCGAGCCGGACGCCGCGGAAGTCGAGCGGGCGGCACACGTCGCCGGGCTCGAAGTAACGGTACTCGTCGAACACGTCGTACGTCGGGAGGAGGACTTTGTGCACCTCGCCGACCTTCCGGCCGCGGTGGAAGAGCAGCGCCGCGTTGAAGAGCCGCTTGCCGACGCGGTCCGGGTTCCGCACGGGGGCTCCGATGATGACGCCGATCTCGGCCGGCACCTCGGCGGCGATGCGTTCCACCGTCGTCTCCACGTCGTCGATGAAGGCCGAGCTTTCCAGCAAGTCGAGCGGCGGGTAGCCCACGACGCATAGCTCGGGGAAGACGGCGAGGTCGGCGCCCTGCGCGGCGGCGCGGCGGGCGAAGTCCACGATCTTCGCGTGATTCCCGGCGAGGTCGCCGACGGTGGGGTTGATCTGGCAGAGGGCGATCTTCATGGGCGCGGTCGGTTTCGCGGAGGGCTACGCCGGACACGCCGCACGCGCCGGGCCGTTCCACCTGCGCATATCACTCACGTCTCAACCATCGGAGAAAATAGCGGACGGTGTACGTTGTGAAAGCGCAAGCCTTTCACATCAGCAAGTCAACTTGGGAAATACTATGCCTGGAGACTCCAATTATTTAGCTCACTTCACGAAGGGGGGTGACGCGTGTGCCAACTTAGTATCCATACTTCAAGAACAGGTAATTCGAGCCGGGAGACTTCCCTGGACTAATCGTCCCGCCGTCTGCTTCACCGAGTGTCCCTGGTCCAGCTTGTTAAATCATGCGCGGAATTATTCCCCCTACGGTGTCGGCTTTGGGAAGCATCACGTCTTTGCCGCAGGCGGTGGACCAGCTTACTACGTTAGAGCCGATCATTTTAACGCGCAGCGGTGGGCAGAGGAAGTGTACCCCTTCATCACCCCCTTCTGGCCGGGCTACCGCCCTGATAATCTTCGGACAGACGATCACCTCGGAGGAAGAACAGTTGACTACGCGCATGAGCGAGAGTGGCGCGTCCCACACAACTTCACTTTTGACAGGAACCGGACAGCGTTTGTTATTCTTGACACGTACGAGGACATGGCTCGCTTCCCCACGGACCTGAAAGACGACATCGGGAGAGACAACTTTATACTAATGGACGTGTACAGGAAAATCGAAGAACTATGGCCTACACACGTATTGTAGAGAGGGAATCAGGAACAAGTCATGCGTCCAACAGGATATCTGAGCGGATCCGGCCGAATGTATAATTTGCCTCTACTGCCCGGTGATTCGGTCCCGGACCTACCGCTCTGAGGAAGCCACGATTGAAACGAGGATGATAGGAATGAAGCCGCTTCCCGAAGAGGGCTGGCCGTCCAGACCGGAACGCTCCGCCTCGCTCGGACGTGGGACGCAGAAACGCTAGGGCCATGACGACTACGGAAACTCAGTTCGTGACGGATGACCGAGGTGAGCGTATCGGCGTTCTCATCGGCCTCGACCGGTATCGCCAGCTTCTCGACGCGGCCGAAGAAATCGAGGCGATCCGCGCCTACGACGAAGCAAAAGCGAGCGGCGATGAGGCCATCCCGTTCGACGAGGCCGTGCGGGAAATCGAGCGCGACCGGGAAGCCGGGTGAACTACCGCGTCGAGATCCTCCGGCGTGCGGCGAAGGCCCTCGCGAAGCTGCCGGGGCGGGACTACGAGCGGGTCCGTGACGCCATCCGCGCGCTGGAGTCAGAGCCTCGCCCGCCGGGATGCAAGAAGTTGGTCGGACGGGATGGTTGGCGCCTCCGCGTCGGTCGCTACCGCGTGATCTACGAAGTCGCCGATGTGATCCGCGTGGTCACGGTGCTCGATGTCGGCCACCGCAAAGACATCTACGAGTAGCCGCCCTCGACGGATGAAGGACTCCGGGCTGGATCGACGCGCTCGGGCTGGAGCCGCTGTCCGAAGAGGGCGGCTGATACCAAAAGGTCTGAGGCCTACCGCGCCGCTACGTGCCTCGTGCCGTTCCTCGAGCGCGAAGCTCTCATTCGGCTGTTGTTGTGATTCGTCGGGCCCCACGGTTCGGAGGGCAACGGTACCTTGCGGGCGAGCCGCTGCGCTCTCCTTTCGTCTCCAATCCGACCGCCGAGGTCTTGCTCATGCATCCGTCCCGACTCTGTACCCTCCTGCTCCTCCTCATCTCCGGCGCGGCCCTGGCCCAAGATGACATGATGGTCGAGAAAGCGATCGCTGAGCCTGTCACGCGCAGCCTCGAAGGCATCCACAAGATGACGTCGGGTACCATCGTGCAGACGGCCGAGATGCTGGACGACGCGATGTACGCCTACCGGCCCACCGAGGACGTGCGCACGGCCGGGCAGATGCTCGCGCATATCGCGAATGCTCAGTACTTCTTCTGCTCGACGGCGGCCGGCGAGCCCAGCCCGAACGAGGTGAACATCGAGGAGACGGCCACGACGAAGGATGAGATCGTCTCGTCGCTCAAAGAGGCCTTCGCCTACTGCGACGGCGTCTACGCCGCCATGACCGACGCGCAGGGCGCCGAAGCGCGCAGCATGTTCGGCAACGATCTGACCACGTCGGGTGTGCTGGCCTTCAATACGACCCACAACTACGAGCACTACGGCAACCTCGTGACCTACATGCGGATGAACGGGATCGTGCCGCCGTCGTCGCAGCAGTAGCGTCGCCGAGGCGGCGCGCGGCGTAGCTTTAAGCACCGCCCCACTTTCGACCCCACTCCCGATGCGCCGACTGACCGCCCCGCTCGCTCTCTTCTTCCTGCTGATCGGCGTGCCCGATGCCGCGCACGGCCAAGCCGCGCCGCGCTTCGAGGACGGGCAGGCGCAGGTGGTGCCGGAGTTCGAGGATGCCGAGGCGTGGATCCGCGAGGAGCTGTGGGTGGAGACCGAGTTCGACTCCGACGGCGACGGGATGCCCGACCGCGTGCACGTCGCCGTGGTGCGGCCCGCGCAGACGGAGACGGAGGGACTCAAGGTGCCCGTGATCTACGCGACCAGCCCCTACTTCGCGGGCACGGCGGGGGACGAGCCCGGCCTCTTCTGGAACGTGGAGCACGAGATCGGGGCCACGCCGCCGCCGCGCAACGCCGGCCCCGAGGTGACGCTCCGCCTCCAGCCCGGCATCTCCAAGAGCGAGGTGGACCGGTGGGTGCCGCGCGGGTTCGCCGTCGTGCACTCGTCGTCGCCGGGCACGGGGCTCTCGGAGGGTTGCCCGACGGTCGGCGGGCCGAACGAGTCGCTCGCGCCGAAGGCCGTCATCGACTGGCTCAACGGGCGGGCGCAGGGCTACACGGCCGTGCGCGGCGGTGACGAGGTGACGGCTGACTGGAGCACGGGCAAGGTGGGGATGACGGGCACGTCATACAACGGCACCCTCCCCCTCGCCGCCGCGACGACGGGCGTCGAGGGCCTGGAGGCGATCATCCCGATCGCGCCGAACACGTCGTACTACCACTACTACCGCGAGAACGGCCTCGTCCGGCACCCCGGCGGCTACCTCGGCGAAGACATCGACGTGCTCTACGACTTCATCCACAGCCGCGATTCCGACCGCCGCGCCTACTGCGACGCCACCGTCCGCGACGGCGAGATGGCCGGCGGACAGGACCGCCTCAGCGGCGATTACAACGCCTTCTGGGCGGGCCGCGACTACCTCAACGAGGTGGACGGCGTCCGCGCCGCGACGCTCATGGCGCACGCGTTCAACGACTGGAACGTGATGCCCTTCCACAGCTTCCGCATTTCGGAGGCGCTCAAGGCGCGCGGCGTGCCCGTGCAGGTCTACTACCACCACGGCGGCCACGGCGGCCCGCCGCCGCTGGAGCGCATGAACCGCTGGTTCACCCGCTACCTCTACGGCGTCGAAAACGGCGTCGAGGACGACCCGAAGGCCTGGATCGTCCGCGAAGGCGACGAGCTCGATGCGCCCACGCCGTATGCCGATTACCCCAACCCCGAGGCCGCGCCGGTGATGCTCCACCCCATCGCTGGGGAGGCGAAGGACGGGCGGCACGGCGTCGGCACGCTCGCGCTCACGGCGGCCCCGCAGCAGGGCACCGCAACCGTGGTCGACAACGTCTCGTTCGGCGGGCAGGCGCTCGCGGGGGCGGAGTGGACCGAGCACCGGCTGCTCTTCGTGACGCCGCCCCTCGCCGCGCCGCTGCACCTCTCCGGCGAAGCGCGCATCCGGCTCCGTGTGGCGTCCGACAAGCCCGCCGTCAACCTCTCCGTGTGGGTGGTGTCGCTGCCGTGGACGGAGGGCCGCGGCGCGCAGGGCGGCATCGTCACGCGCGGCTGGGCCGATCCGCAGAATTACGTCACCTCTGCCGAGGGGACGCTCACCGAGAGCGCGCCGCTGGAGCCGGGCACGTTCTACGACCTCGCCTTCGACCTCCAGCCCGACGATCAGATCCTCCCGGCGGGCCAGCGCCTCGGCCTGATGGTCTTCGCCAGCGACCGCGACTTCACCCTCTGGCCCGCGCCCGGCACCGCGCTCCTCGTGGACCTCGACGCGGCCGCGCTGGAACTGCCCGTAGTGGGTGGCGCGGACGCGCTACAAGCGGCGCTGGGCGGCGAATAGGCCGGGCAACGCAAACGACGTTCACGTCTGGGGCTCGCCATGAACGACCTGCTCGATCTCGCCACGTTCCGCTCCGGCCGGTTCGCGCCGGTGCTCCCCGAAGACAGCCAGGTCAACCCCGGCTGCTACGGGGCCGAACTGGCCTACTGGCTCTGCCTCCGGCTCGCCGAGCGCGGCGTCGTCACGAGCTATCCCGACGCCGAGGATTGGGGCTGGATGCTTGGCTATGCGACGGACGCGGGCGACGAGTTCGCCCTGCTCTGCGGCAACGTGGACGGGGTGAACGACGCGTGGGTGCTCGCGCTCCGGCGTTTCGGCCGCAAGCTGTTCGGCCGCGACAAGCCGCCGTTCGCCCACGCCGAGCCGCTGATTCTCGCGTTGCGCGCCGTGCTCGACGCGGAGGAGACGATCACTGCGCTCGAATGGCAGATCCCGACGGCCTCGTGACGGGCATTCCGGCTCACACCAGGAGGACGAGCAGGAGTTGGGCGAAGAGGATCTTGGCGATCGTGGCGATCGGGAAGACCGTCGCGTAGCCGATGTTCGGCAGCTCGTTCCGGCTCTGGTCGAGGGCGTAGCTGAGCACGGCGGGCTGGGTGTGGAGCCCGGCCAGCATCCCCACCAGCAGGCCCATCGGGATGCGGAACAGCTTGTAGCCGAGCCACAGCATGAGCAGGGCGGTCGTACACGTGATGACGGCGCCCGCCGCGAAGACGGCGAGGCCGCCGCCCTGCGAGAGCGTCGAGAAGAACGCGTAGCCCGCGCGCGTCCCGACCCCGGCGAAGAAGAGCACGAGCCCGAGCTGCCGCAGTAAGAGGTTGGCGCTGTACGGGAGATACCACGCCAGCGGCCCCGTCCGCCCGAGCCGGCCGAGCACGAGCCCCGCGATGAGCGGGCCGCCCGCCAGCCCGAGCCGGAACGTGATCCCGCCCGGCAGCGGGAGGGGGATCATCCCGACAAGCAGGCCCGCGAGCAGCCCGAGGCTCAGCGTCAGCAGGTTCACCTCGCTCAGCGCCTTGTAGGAGTCGCCGAACTGCTTGCTGATGGCGGCCATGTCCTCCGGCCGCGCGACGACGCGGACGCGGTCGCCCGGCTCCAGCACGGTGTCGCCGTCGACGAGCCACTCGACGTCGCCGCGGCGGACGCGCGTGATGATGGCGTCGTAGGACTTCAGGACGCGGAGGCTCCGCACCGGCCGCCCCGTCACGCCGGATTTGGAGACGAAGATGCGGCGGAAGTCGTACTGGCTCCGGTCGGACTCGAGCCGCTCGCTCGCCGGCTCGCCGAGGTACGCGACGACGGGGCCGAAATCTTCCTCGGCCGCGACGACGCTGACGAGGTCGCCCACCCGCAACCGCGTGTCGGCCTCGACGAGCGCCTGCGCGCCGTCGCCGTGTTGGACGCGGCCGAAGCGGACGTCCCACCCCTCGCCCTCGACGAGGTCCTGCACGGTGCGGGCCGCCGCGTCCGGCCGCGTCACGCGGATCGAGTAGCTCTTCAGCGCCTGCCCCGACGGGCCTACGTCGTGGAGTGCCGCGGCCTCGGCGGCGTAGTCGACCTTCCACAGCCGCTGCGTGAAAAAGATGGCGGCGATCACCCCAACGACGCCAACGGGATACGCGATCGAATAGCCGATGACGGGCTCGTCGATCACCGCCTGCACAAGCTCCGGCGGCAGCGTCGCACGGACGTACTCCAGCAGGCCGGCGAGCGCAGGCGTGTTCGTCAAGCTCCCCGCGTAGAGCCCCGCCGCGACGGCCGCCTCCAAATCGAGCACGTACCACGCCGCGATCGTCAGCCCGAATGCGAGCGTGAGGACGCCGAGGACGAGGAGGTTGTCGCGCAGCCCCTTCCGCCGAAACGAGGCGAAGAAGCCGGGCCCGCTGCTCAGCCCGACGGCGTAGACGAAGAGGACGAGGCCGAGGAGCGTCGTGAACTCGGGCAGCTTCAGCGCGGGGTCGAGCGCGCCCACGGCGAGCCCGGCGAAGAGCACGCCCGCCACGCCGAGGCTGCTGCCCTTGACCTTCACCTGGCCGATCAGATACCCGAACGCGGCCACGACCACGAGCAGGAGCAACTGGTTGTCGATGAGCAGTTGCAGCATGGCGGCGGGGCAGGGAAAGGGAGGAGACGGCAAGGTAGAAGTGCGGCCCGTGGCGTGCGCTCCGGGGCGCGTGCAGAAGTGGAGGAAAACGAGCGGCCTCGCCTTGCCTCGCCCCGGCTGGCCCGCTACTTTGCGGCCCCTCTTCCCCAATCCCGTCGCCCATGTCCGATCCCCTCGCCCGCTGGCACCGCGTCGTCGCGAGCCAAGACCCTCGGTGGATCGCTCCCCTGCTCGCCGATGAGGTCGTGTTCCACTCGCCCGTCGTGCACACGCCGCAGGTCGGCCGGGCGATCACGGCGATGTATCTCACGGGGGCCCTCCACGTGTTCTCCGCCGGCTCGTTCCGCTACGTCCGCGAGATCATCGGCGAGCGGGACGCCGCGCTGGAGTTCGAGGTCGAGATCGACGGCATCCACATCAACGGCATCGACCTCATCACGTGGGACGCCGACGGGCAGATCGTCGATTTCAAGGTGATGATCCGCCCGCTGAAGGCCGTCAACCTCATCCACGAGAAGATGGCGGCGCTGCTGCGCGCGAGACAATGACTCGCCTTCTCCGCTCGCTCCGTCTGTCGCCCGTCCTCGCCCTCCTGCTCTGCGCGGGCTGCGTCCCCACGGGGCAAGTCGAGCGGGGGCTCGAACGCGAACTGCCGAAGCTCCTCGGCCCGGCCGACCGCTACGACGTAGAGATCGACGGGCTGCGGGCGCGTTCGGGCGAGGCCGAGCACGTCACCGTCGTCGGCGAGCGGGTGCGGGCTGAGGGCGCGCCCGTCGTGGACCGACTCGAACTCGACCTGCGCGGCGTGGTCTATGACCGGGACGAGGAGCGGCTGGAGCGCGTCGACAGCGCCCACGCGACGGCGCGGATTACGGCTCTGGATCTCGCCGACTTTCTGGAGACGCAGCGCAACGTGCGCGATGCCGAGATCACGTTTCGCGCGCCCGACGAGGCGACGATCCGCGTCCGGCCCGAGTTCGGCGGCGTGGCGCTTCCGCGCGGCGTCGCGGCTGTGGTGACAGGACGACTCGAAATTGTCGACGGCCGGGTGTATTTCGCCGTGGAAGAGGTGAAAGCGGCCGGATTCGACCTCGGCGCGGCCGTGGCGCGGCGGCTCTCCGAGTCCATCAACCCGCTCGTCGACCTGACCGATATGGCGGCGGGCCTGCGGGTCACCGACGTCCGCGTCGAAGACGGTGTCGTCCGGCTCGATGCGGCGGGCGACATCACCGGGCTGCGGCTGCGGAAAGACGATTCGTAATTCCAAAAACCCCGAACACGATGATGGACACGCTCCGGCTCGGCGACGACATCGAAGCCTCGCGCATCGCCTACGGCTGCATGACGCTCGGCGGGCTGGACCGGCAGGCAGACGCCGACGCCGCTGTCGGCGCGGCACTCGACGGCGGCATCACGCTCTTCGACCACGCCGATATCTACGGGCGCGGCCGGTCCGAAGAGGTGTTCGGCCGCGTCCTCGCCGACCGCCCCGGCCTCCGCGATCGCATCGTGCTCCAGTCGAAGTGCGGCATCCGCTTCGCCGACGACCCGGCGGGCGCACCCGCGCGGTACGACCTCAGCTACGATCACATCGTCAGCTCCGTCGAGGGGAGCCTCCGGCGGCTCGGCACCGACCGGCTCGACGTGTTCCTGCTCCACCGGCCGGACCCGCTCATGGATCCGGCCGAGGTGGCGCGCGCCTTCGCCGACCTCCACGCCGCCGGGAAAGTCCGCGCGTTCGGCGTCAGCAACTGCTCCGTCGCCCAAGTGGATCTCCTGCAGGCCGCGCTCGACCGGCCACTCGTGGCGAACCAAGTCCAGCTCAGCCTGCTCCACCTCGGGCCGATCGACGCCGGGGTCGAGGTCAACCGGCCCGGCGGGGCGACGCACGCGGCGGGGCTCGTGGAATCGTGCTGGCAGCGCGGCCTCCGCGTCCAGGCCTGGGCGCCGACGGCGGGCGGCGCGCTCTCGCGAGCGGAGCCGGACCCGGCGCACCGCGCCCTCGCCGAGCACGTCCGCGCCGTCGCCGACCGCTTCGGGGCGTCGCCCCTCGCCGTCGTCATCGCGTGGCTGCTCCGGCACCCGGCCGGGATTCAGCCTGTCGTCGGCACGACGAACCCGGACCGGATCGCGGCGGCGTGCGCGGCCACCGAGGTCACGCTCTCGCGAGACGACTGGTACGGGTTGTTCATCGCTGCGCGCGGACGGCCGCTCCCCTGAGGAGATCGTCTGTGAAGTCTGAGAAGGAGCCCCCCTCCTGGTCAGGAGGGGACAGGGGTGGTCGAAAAAGGGGTGATGCCACGCCGGGTCTACCCCCTCCCCCTCCGGGACACGTCCCTCCGGGGACTCCCCCTGTCCAGGGGGAGGACTCCCAATAAGCCTCCGTACACCTTCGCAGGCATACTCTGAAACCGCCGCGCATACGAACGAAATCCGGCTTTCGCTGCGTTGATCGGTCGTAAATTCAAGCCCCCATCGCACGCCGCCGCCATGTCCCTCGATCTCTCCGCCGCGCTCCGCCGCCACCTCCTCCAGCGCTTTCCCCCCACCCGCGACTACCCCCGCGCCGCCCTCCGCGCCGCCGGGATGCCCCCGCTCATCGGCGGCTTCCTCGACCGGACGCTCGACCGCTGGGTCGAGATCGAGCGGGCGCAGATCCACTCCGACTGGTTCGACTTCGCGATCGCCGACGTGGCCGAGGCCGAGGAGCGCTTCTTCGGCGCGCTCTCCCGCACCGCCCGCGTCCCGGCCGCGGCGTGGAAAGGCACGCTCGGCGGCACCGTCGACCTCGTCGTGCGCTACCTCACGACGCCGGCCCGCGCCCTCACCGACGCCATCTTCGAAGGCTCGGCCGACCCGCTGCCCGCCGACGCCGTCCGCGCCCGGCTCCCGATGTTCGACGCGTATCCCTACTTCGCCGACATCGGCGGGGCGTACCTCGAACGGAAGCGGACGGAGACGCTCGAACCCCCGGACCTCTTCGGCCTCCTCGACCGGATCGACCGGCGCTTCGTGAGCGAGTTCGGCCCCGACGAATGGGTCGACCTCCTCGCCCCGCTCTTCGCCCTCGCCCGGCAGGTGCCCGAGTTCGACGGCGTGCCTGCGTCCTTGCTCAAGCGGTTCTTCGAGATGAAGGGTGAGCCCGACCTCGCGATGCCGCTCGGCAAGCTCGCCGGCACGGCGCTCGACGAGGCCGCGCTCCACGCCCTCATCGCCGACGTACTCGACGAAGACCCCGTCGGCGTCGCCCCGGTCCGTACGAACGGCCACGCCCATGCCTCGGCCCCCGCTCCCGAGCCCGCTGCCGAGGAGGCAGAGGAGATCGACGACGAGCCGCTAGCGGCCGACGCGGAGGAAACGGTCGGTGAAGGGCAGGCAGAAGCCGACGAGCCCGATGCCGACGAAGTGGAAGCCGTCGAGATGAAGTCGGAGGTGCCCGAGTCGGACGAGCTAGAGTTGGAGGAGCTAGAATTGGACGAGCCGGAAGCGAGCGACGAAGCGCTCGGAGTAGCGAGCGAGGATTTAGAGCCCGAGCCCGAGGCCTACCTCGTCGAGCCCGACCTTTCCGAGCCCGACCTCCACGCGCCCGACCTCACCGAACCGGAGCTGTCGCTTGCGGACGCGGACGACGAGGCGCCCGTCGCCGACGAGCGTCTCGCCGATGAGGGCGCGGCCGAAGCGGAGGTCGAAGACGCCGTCCCCCTCTGGCAGCGCTTCGCCGCGAGCGGCGACGCGAACGTCAACGCCCAGTTCAGCGACGATCTCGCCGAGGCCCCGGCCGATGTGGACGAGCCCGAAGCGGAACCCGACGCCGCTCCGCTGTGGAAACGGTTCTTCGGCCGCCCCGACGAGCGGCCGGCCGCGCCCCCGCTGCCGGCCCGTTCCGACTCCGTATCGCCCGATCTCGTGCCGCAGGAACCTGCTCGGCCCGAGCGCCCGGCTCGCGCGTCGTCGCTGGAGGAGCTGGAGCGGCGCGTGCTCGGCGCTTCCACGTCCGGGCAGCGCACGCGCTTCGTCAAGCACCTCTTCGCCGGGGACGCCGGGAAATACGCCACCGTCCTCCACACCCTCGACGATGTCGATACGTGGACGGAGGCGTCGCAGGTCATCGCCCGCGACGTGTTCCGCCCGTTCCGCGTCAACATCTACAGCGAGCACGCCGTCGCCTTCACCGACGCCGTCGAAGCGCGGTTCAGGGCCTAGCCTACAGCGCGGTTCGGTAGCCCTTCGTTACACTCCGCGACGCGCCCCATCGCTCTCGTCATTCCAACACCCCGATCCATGTCGCACGACCTCATCGAAGACCTGCATCAGCGCCGCGCCGAGGCCCAACTCGGCGGCGGCGAGGCCCGCATCGCAAAGCAGCACGAGAAGGGGAAGCTCACCGCCCGCGAGCGGCTCGACCTCCTCCTCGACCCCGGCTCATTCCAAGAGCTCGGCGCGTTCGTCCGCCACCGCCGCACCGACTTCGGGCTGGAGAACAACCGGCCCTACGGCGACGGCGTCGTGACGGGGTGGGGGACGGTCAACGGACGGCTCGTCTACGTCTTCAGCCAGGACTTCACCGTCTTCGGCGGCTCGCTCGCCGAGGCCCACGCCGAAAAAATCCAGAAGGTGATGGAGCTCGCGCTCGAGAACGGCGCGCCCATCATCGGGCTCAACGACAGCGGCGGCGCGCGCATCCAAGAAGGCGTCGACTCGCTCGGCGGCTACGCTGACATCTTCCTCCTCAACACGCTCGCGAGCGGCGTCGTCCCGCAGATCTCCGCGATTATGGGCCCCTGCGCGGGCGGCGCAGTCTACTCGCCCGCCATCACCGACTTCGTGTTCATGGTCGAGGGGACGAGCTACATGTTCGTCACCGGCCCGAACGTCGTCAAAACAGTGACGAACGAGGAGGTCACGCAGGAAGAGCTCGGCGGCGCGGCGGCGCACGCTGAGAAGAGCGGCGTCTGCCACGTCGTCGCCCGCAACGACGCCGACTGCCTGCTCCGCATCCGCGACCTCCTCGCCTACCTCCCGCAGAACTGTGAGGACGGCGCGCCCGACCGCCCCACCGACGATCCGGCGGACCGCGAGGACGAAGCGCTCGACACACTTGTCCCGGAGAACCCGAACAAGCCCTACGACATGCACGACGTGATCACGCGCATCGTCGACGAGGGCCGTTTCTACGAGATCCACAAAGACTACGCGCAGAACCTCATCGTTGGCTTCGCCCACCTCGGGGGCCGCTCGGTCGGGATCGTGGCGAACCAGCCGGCCGTGCTCGCGGGCGTGCTCGACCTCAACACGTCGATCAAAGGCGCGCGGTTCGTGCGGTTCTGCGACGCGTTCGGGATCCCGCTCGTCGTGTTCGAGGACGTGCCCGGCTTCCTTCCGGGGACCGACCAGGAGTGGCGCGGGGTGATCCGCCACGGGGCTAAGTTGCTCTACGCGTTCTGCGAAGCCACCGTCCCCAAAGTCACCGTCATCACGCGGAAGGCCTACGGCGGGGCCTACGACGTGATGAACTCGAAGCACATCCGGGGCGACCTCAACGTCGCGTGGCCGACGGCCGAGATCGCCGTGATGGGGCCGAAAGGGGCCGTCGAGATCATTTACCGCAACCAGATCGCCGAGGCCGACGACCCGGCCGAGGCCGAGGCCCGCTTCACGGAGGAGTACCGCGAGAAGTTCGCCAACCCCTATGTCGCCGCCGGGCGCGGCTTCATCGATGACGTAATCGAGCCTAGAATGACACGAAAAACGTTGATTCGGGCGCTTAATATGCTCCGTAACAAAGTCGATACCAACCCGCGCAAGAAGCACGGAAACATTCCGTTGTAACGTGCCCGGGAGGTGGATGGGGAATACCCTGAGCCCTCTGTAACGGCGGCTCAGAGAAAAACTATAACTTTCTACGTGGGTGGACTTGAGCCGCCTCGCTTCAAGTTATAGTTTAAGGGGGTCGCTCCCGCACCCCCTTTTCCCACAGCCTTATGCCGCGCTCGATCCTCCTCCTCGCCCTGGTCTGCCTCCTGCCTCAGCTCGCGCTCGCGCAGAGTCCGGCAGACGACGCGAAGCTCTCGGCCCGCCCCGCCGAACTCCTCCCGCCGACCCCGGCCGGGCAATGGATCGAGGACAACCTCACCGAGAACGGCGCCCTCGTCGACGGCGACTCCCTCTCGGCACCGGATCTGGCCCGCCGCGTGGCCCGGCTCTACGCCAACCAGTCCGAGATGCTCGTCGCTGAGGTGGAGGGCGACATCGACCGCTACGAGGACCTCCTCGACGCGACGATGCGGGACCTCCGCCAGCTCGCCCAGCGGCCCGGCGTGCTCGAGCAGCCGCGCTTTCGCGAGCTCTACCGCTCCGTGATGACGGAGCACGAGCAGTACTACGGCCCCGACACCGACCTCGCGCTCGAGCGCGGCGACATCTTCGCGATCCGCGCCGCCATGTTCGCCGCACTCGACAGCGTCGACGAGCCGCTCCTCGAAGACGTCGAGCTCCCGACCTCGGTGATGGCGACGTTCCCGATGGAGATCAACCGCGCCGTCGAGAGCCACATCCAGTTCCTCCTCCGCAAGACGGGCCACCTCCGCGCCGTCCGCAGCCGGGCCGAGACGTACTTCCCGATGATCGAGCAGATCCTCGCCGAAGAGGGCGTGCCGGACGAGCTGAAGTACCTCGCCGTGATCGAGAGCGCGCTCAACCCCCGCGCCCACAGCTGGGCCGGCGCCTCGGGCATGTGGCAGTTCATCCCGGCGACGGGCCGCCACTCCGGCCTCACCGTCACGCGGGAGTACGACGAGCGGCTGAACCCGGAGAAGGCCACGCGCGCCGCCGCCCGCCACCTCAAAGAGCTCTACGCCATGTTCGGCGACTGGCAGCTCGCCATCTCGGGCTACAACTGCAACCCGGCCAAGATCCGCCGCGAGCTGGCCCGCGCCGAAGCCCGCCTCGGCCGGAAGGCGACGTTCTGGGACATCTACAACAACATCCCGCGCGAGACGCGCGGCTACGTCCCGGCCTTCATCGCGACGGCCCTGATCATGTCGAACCCGGACGCGTTCCACCTCCCGGACGTCGAGGCCGGCCCGCGCTACGAGTTCGACCTCGTCCCCGTCCGCGGCGGCACGACGCTCGCGACCGTCGCCGAGCACGCCGGGACCGACCTCCGCACGCTGCAGGCGCTGAACCCGGCGTACCGCCGCTCCCTCGTCCCGCAGTCCGCCGGCACGCAGATGGTCCGCATCCCCGCCGGCCACTACACCCGCCACGCGAGCCGCGTCGACCGCCTCGCGGGCCGCTCGAACACCACGGCGCCGCGCACCGTCGCCTACCACGGCAGCAACCGCCGCATCATCGCCTTCGCCTCGGCGCAGGACAACGCCCGGCTCAGCGCGTCCGGCCCGTCGGCCCCGATGATCCCCGTCAGCGAGGTGGCCGCGAACGTGCGCGGCGACCGCTCCGCCACGCCGAGCCGCTCTACGGCCTCCACGCGGTCGGCGGCCCCGACGACGCAGCGCATCCGCTACCGCGTCCGGCGCGGCGACACGCTCACCAAAATCGCCCGCCGCTACGACGTCACGCTGAGCCAACTCCGCGACTGGAACAGCATCCGGGGGTCGAAAATCCGCATCGGCCAGCAGCTGACGATCCACCAGCCCCGCAGCACGCGCGGCTAAGCACGACGGTCAGGGGAGAGGTAAACACGGCGCGGGCGCTCTCGACGGAGCGCCCGCGCTTTCTCGTGCTAAGTCGACGGACTCAGCGGACGAGGAGCACTTTCGTCGCCTGCCGCTGCCCGTCCGCGTCGAGCACGACGAAGTAGACGCCCGTCGCGAGGCGCGAGCCGTCGAGCGTCGCCCGGTGCGGACCGGCGGCCACGTCACCGTCGACGAGCGTCGCTACCCGCCGTCCGAGCACGTCGAAGACGGAGAGCCGGACCGAGCCCGCGCGCTCGACCTCGAACGGCACCGTCGCCGTCGCGGCGAACGGGTTGGGGAACGCGGACCCGAGCCGGAACGCCTGCGGGGCCGCCGGCGCGTCGCCCTCGGCGTCGACGAAGAGCCGGTCGTTCGAGACGAAACGGATCGTGGTGCCGGGGGGCGGCGTGGTGCCGTCGCCGGCGAGGTCGGCGAGGACGATCCCTTCGAGCCCGCCAACCGGGGCGACGATGCGGTTGCTGTTGCCCCGGTAGCAGAAGTCGGCGTAGAAGTTCTGGCTGCGGCAGTCGCTCCCGTCAGCCGGGTTCGGGTCGATCTGCTCGTCGCCGTCGGTCGCGGGGTCGTAGGTCGCGCCCGGCCCGCCGAAGCCATTCGCGGCGGCTTCGAAGAGGGCGTAGCCGTTCGGGCGGTCCGGCATCAGTCCGAGCACGCGGTTCGTCACGGGGAGCATGAGGGTGTCCTCGCCTGCGATCACGTCTTGCTCGGCGGGGAACGTGTCGGCCCATTCCGCGACAGGCTCGGTGCCGGTGAGGGCACGGAGGAGCGGGATCATGCGGACGTCGTCGGCCGCGTCGTCGCTCTCGCGCAGGCCGCGCCGGACGTTCCACAGCTCGAAGGGCACGCTCGTGATGAGGTTCGCGTCGGCGAGCGGGAACCAGTACGTGCCGAGGCAGGCCCCGGGCGTGGCGCACG